>JBEBKE010000322.1:0-2404 GCA_040079555.1 Sphingorhabdus sp.
CGGTGGTGGAACCGGAACAGCCCGATGGTTGATGCACCGGCGAAAGAATAGACGGACTTTGGGCGGCGCAAGCATCAGGTGCATTGCGCCGCCCTGCCCAAGCGGTTAGGCGGATGATGATTATGCAATCCGCACCTCATCCCTTTAGCATCCCTGATTTCCGCCGCTATTGGTTGGCCCGGTTTCTGGCGGTAATCGCTACGATGTCGATGGTCGTGGTGATAGCGTGGCAAGTCTATGACATTGCCCGCACCGATTACGGCATGTCGCCCAAAGAGGCGGCGTTTCAGCTGGGGTTGCTGGGCCTGTTCCAGTTCGTCCCGCTGGCTTTGCTGACACCGGTAGCCGGCTGGGCGGCGGACCGGTTTGAACGGCGACGCGTTGCGATTTGCGCCAATGTGATTGATGCAGGGGCTGCGTTGGCACTTGGGTTGCTGACCTATTATGATGCGCTAAATCTGCCATTGTTGTTCATGTTGGCTTCGATGCACGGCATCGCGCGCGTGTTTGTCGGGCCATCTATGGGGGCTATCGCGCCCAACATCGTGCCGCCAGAATCGCTCCCGCGTGCCATCGCGCTCAGTTCGATTGCGTGGCAAAGCGCGTCGGTCATCGGGCCTGCGATTGGCGGCCTAATTTACGCGCAAAATGCCGCTGGATCTTACTGGATGACCGTGGCGTTGCTGCTTGCGTCCAGCATCGCAATATCGATGGTACGCCCGGTTTACCCGCCGCCAATGGATGCCGACAAACACCCGATCCGGTTGATGATCGAGGGAATGAAATACACCTTCTCCGAACGGTTTCTATTAGGCGCGATTACGCTGGATTTATTCGCGGTGCTGCTTGCCGGAGCGACGGCTTTGCTGCCCGTCTATGCGCGCGATATCCTGCATGTAGGTCCAGATGGGTTGGGGCAACTTCGCGCTGCCCCCGCATTTGGCGCGGCGATTGTGGCGGTCCATCTTGCGCGCAAACCCTTGAAGCACAATGTCGGCGTGAAGATGCTCTGGGCGGTGGTGGTCTTTGGGTTGGCCACGATCGGGTTTGGTTTTTCGCACATTATCGGGGTTGGAGTTTTTTCAGATGCCAAAATTACATGGCTCGACATGGCCGCGTCGATGGCCATCGCGCTGTCCATGCTCGTTATTCTAGGCGCAGCCGATATGCTGTCGGTTTACGTGCGCAGTTCATTGGTTCAACTCAACACCCCTGATGCCATGCGCGGCAGAGTGAGTTCGGTTTCGGGCCTTGCCATATCCGCCTCGAACGAACTGGGAGAACTGCAATCAGGCTTTGCCGCCGCATTGCTTGGCCCTGTTGGCGCAGTTGTATTTGGCGGCGCAGGCGCGATTGTGGTAACAGGACTCTGGGCAAAACTGTTTCCAGAACTTAAAAACGCCAAGACATTTGAACCGCAATTTCGACAAGTTCACAATCTAACGCCAACAAAGGAAGCCATAACATGAAGGCCAATTCCATCCTAGAAACCATCGGTAATACCGCCCATATCCGCCTTCAACGGATGTTCGGCGATGCCGAAGTGTGGATCAAGTCCGAACGGTCGAATCCCGGTGGTTCGATTAAGGATCGTATCGGTCTTGCCATGATCGAGGCGGCTGAGCATGACGGCAGCCTGAAACCCGGCGGTACAATCATCGAACCAACCAGCGGCAACACCGGCGTTGGCCTCGCCATGGTCGCTGCGGTCAAGGGCTATAAACTTGTTCTCGTCATGCCGGAAAGCATGTCGGTGGAACGCCGCCGCCTGATGCTCGCCTATGGCGCAAGTTTTGATCTGACCCCCCGCGAAAAGGGAATGAAAGGCGCGATTGAGCGCGCAATTGAGCTGGTCGCGAGCACGCCCAACAGCTGGATGCCGCAACAGTTTGAAAATCCCGCCAATGTTGATGTGCATGTGCGCACGACGGGGCCCGAAATCTTGGCCGATTTCAAAGACACGCCAATTGACGCGATTGTCACAGGCGTCGGCACCGGTGGCCACATCACTGGTTGTGCGGAGTTCCTGAAAAAAGCCTGGCCCAATTTGAAAGTCTTTGCGGTGGAGCCGACATTGTCGCCGGTCATCAGCGGCGGGCAGCCCGGTCCGCACCCAATCCAGGGCATTGGCGCAGGCTTTATTCCCGCTAACCTACATACACAGGCTATCGATGGCGTGATCCAAGTTGATCCTGACGATGCCAAGGAAATGGCCCGCCGTGCTGCCCGTGTAGAAGGCATGTTGGTAGGTATATCGTCTGGCGCGACGCTGGCGGCGATTGCGCAAAAGGTGAAAGAACTTCCTGCTGGCAGCCGCGTTTTGGGCTTCAACTATGACACTGGCGAACGCTATTTGTCAGTGCCCGATTTCCTACCGACCGAGTAGTCGTCAGACTGAAAAATA
>JBEBKE010000323.1:0-2400 GCA_040079555.1 Sphingorhabdus sp.
GGCATTTGCGACGATAAAGCGATCTACAGCTACATGCCCGACATCGTCGAATTCTATACCGGAGAGAAACCATTGCTGGCCAACGTGCCGACATGGCGCTGCGCAGAGCCGGATTCGCTGAAATATGTTCTCGAAAATTTGAAAGAGTTGGTGGTCAAAGAGGTTCACGGCTCTGGCGGCTACGGCATGTTGGTGGGCCCTGCCGCGAATAAAGCCGAGCTGGACGCGTTCTCCAAAAAGCTAAAGGCGCGGCCGTCGAACTACATTGCGCAACCGACGCTAGCTCTATCCACTGTGCCGATCCTGACCAAAGCGGGGCTTGCGCCGCGCCATGTCGATCTGCGCCCCTTTGTCCTTGTTGCGCCTGACAAGATCGACATCACCCCCGGCGGCCTGACGCGCGTTGCGCTCAAAAAAGGGTCGCTGGTTGTGAATTCGAGCCAAGGCGGCGGCACTAAGGACAGCTGGGTCTTGGAGGATTGATGCTGAACGCGCAGCCTATGCCGGGGACTGTCCCCTTAGGGACTGTCCCTATTGGGACACTCCTTGCGCTGACCTTTAGCAAGGGACAGTCCCCAAGGGGACAGTCCCAGCCTAAACCGGAAGCTTGGTCATGCTAGGAAGAACAGCAGGCGGCGTATTTTGGATGTTCCGCTATTTGGAACGATCCGAAAACATGGCGCGATTGGTCGAAGCCGGGCACCGCATGGCGTTGACGCGTGGGCTGGGGTCGGACGAAGAATGGCGCTCGGTCGTGATGACCGCAGGCCTGCGCACTGCCTATGAAGCGCGCTTTGACGATTATTCGCCGCAGCATGTCGTCAATTTTTTGCTGCGCGATAAGTCGAACCCAGCGTCGGTGTATTCAATGCTGGAAGCAGCGCGACAAAGCGCACGGATGACTCGCACCGCGCTAACCCGCGAAGTGTGGGAGGCGACCAATATCTTTTGGATGCGCGTGCAAGAAGCAATGGCGCGCCCAGTTCGCGAAACTGATCTACCCGGGCTTATCGCCCTAATCCGCCAGCAATCGGCTCAAGTGCGGGGTGCCTTGCACGGCTCTATGCTGCGGATTGACGTTTACAATTTTGCGCGGCTGGGGACTTTTTTGGAACGCGCCGACAACACAGCCCGCATACTTGATGTGAAATATTATGTGTTGCTGCCATCTTTGTCGTTCGTCGGCGAGGCACTGGACAATGTGCAGTGGGAGACGATTCTGCGATCTGTGTCGGCGGAACATGCCTTTCGCTGGCTCAACGCCGGTGGTGCACGCCCCGTTGGCGTTGCCGAGTTTCTGATATGCGATCGGCGTTTTCCGCGATCCCTCGCCTTTTGTTATGAAAAGCTGCACGGCAATTTGCACTATCTGGAACAGGATTATGGTTTCCGCGTCCCGGCGCATGACCTTGCCGACGAAAACCATGCGCGTATTTGTGCGACCCCGATTGAGGCGATATTCGAAAGCGGACTCCACGAATTTTTGAGCGATTTTATGACGCAAAACGGGAAACTCGCCAGCGAGATTGAACGCAATTACCGGTTCTATGGCTGATCCTATGCGCCTGAAAATTCATCACCGCACGCATTACAGGTTCGAACATCCCGTTCCTTACGGGCTGCAAAGATTGCGGCTCATCCCAAAGGAAAATGCGTCACAAAAAATCCTGCACTGGGATACTGTGATCGAGGGCGGACAGGTTGAGGCCGATTATACCGATTATCACAACAACCACATATTGCTCGTCCGCATCAACGAAGGCGCGCAGGAAATTAGCATCACCAGCGATGGCGAGGTCGAAACGACGGACAATCACGGCATTATCGGGCGACATGGCGGGCATGTGCCATTGTGGTATTTCCTGCGCTCGACCCCGTTGACTGAACCAACCCGCGAATTGCAGGCGTTTGCCAGATCGCTGGACGCGGATCGCAGCAACCCGTTGGAAATGCTCCACGCCTTGTCCGCCAAAATCCTTAGCACCGTCCTATATGACATTGGCTATACCGATTCCAAAACCACCGCCGATGCGGCGTTGGCTGCAGGTCATGGCGTGTGCCAGGACCATGCGCATATCTTTATTACCGCTGCACGTATCCTTGGCATCCCAGCGCGTTACGTGAGCGGCTATCTGATGATGACCGATCGAACCGAACAAGACGCCGGGCACGCCTGGGCAGAGGCGCATGTCGATGGCCTTGGCTGGGTTGGCTTTGACGTGTCGAACGGCATCAGCCCCGATCCGCATTATGTGCGCGTTGCCACTGGTGCTGATTATGCCGAGGCTGCGCCAATATCTGGCATGTCTTATGGTGGCGGCGATCAAAGCATGGTTGTCAGCCTTGCCGTCGAACAGTAAGCGGTTCGAATAATAGCTAAGGGGTTGGGGCTAAAATGAC
>JBEBKE010000324.1:0-2398 GCA_040079555.1 Sphingorhabdus sp.
TTCCGAAATCGGGCCGGTGACGCTTCCCGAAAAGCGCATGAAGTTGAAATTGCCATAGGTTGCTTCGGCTTTTGCGCCGAACTGAAACTCAGGCTTTTTTGAAATGATGCTGATCATACCAGCAGAGGCGTTACGGCCACCGAGCGTTCCTTGTGGTCCGCGTAGTACTTCGACGCGCTCGATTTCGCCAAGTTCGTTCAGGCCGATGCCCGAACGCGAACGATAAACACCGTCGATGAAAACCGCGACGGAGCTTTCAAGGCCGGGGTTGTCACCGACAGTGCCGATGCCGCGAATACGCGCTGAACCGTTTGCTTCTGATCCAGTGGAGGACACCAACAAAGATGGCGCAACTTGGTTCAGCTGGCGGATGTCGTTCGCGCCGCTGTTTTGCAATGTTTCCGCAGTAACGGCAGAGATCGCCAAAGGCACATCCGCCAGCGACTGTTCGCGGCCCTGCGCGATAACAAGGATGCCCTCATCTCCCGTTGCTTCGGTTTCGTCGGCTTGCGCTTCATCCTGCGCAAAGGCCATCGTCGGTGCGGCAAGTGCGAGCGTTGCAGTGGACAGAGCAAGCGCTGCTTTGCGGAGCAAAAGCAATTCAGACATCATATTCTCCCGTTAGAGTCTTTTTATTGTGCGGCATAGCTATGCCATTTATTTGAATAGGTCACGCAGATGAAACCTATCTTAGTGTAGAATTTCAAAAAACGCGGCAATTATGCAACAATCACTCTTCCTTGCCCTCGTCCCCCGGCATGATAATGTCTTCGGGACGCTTTCCGCGTTGGTATACGGGAAAGCCGCCAACCCAAGTTTCATGGACATTCGTGCCGCGTATCTGGCTTGGTGATGCCAGCAATGGATCGGTATCGACCAGCACGAAATCCGCGCGATATCCGGGTGATAATATGCCGACTTTGTTTTCAGCAAAGGATGCATAAGACGCACCAGTGGTGAATCCAGCCAGCGCTTGTTCGCGGCTGACCCGTTCGGCGGGAATCCAGCCGCCAAAGGGCTGCCCCTTTTCGTCCTCACGGCTGATCGCAGCGGCAATGCCGTGGAACGGATTGGGTGCTTCAACGGGTGTGTCGGAACCAAAGGCGAGCTTTCCGCCCGCTTTCAGGATGGATTGCCAAGCATAAGCGCCCGTCAGCCTTTCGGGGCCTAAGCGGACCTCGGCCATCAAGCGGTCGGATGTTTGATGCACAGGCTGCATCGATGAAATGATACCGTTCTTTGCCAAACGCGGTAGATCCACTGGATCGACGATTTGCACATGCTCGATCCGCCAACGGCGGTCGTCGGAATAGGTTTCGGCTAAATCTTCCACCGCACCAATCGCATCATCATTGGCGGCATCGCCGATGGCGTGAACGGCGGTTTGAAAGCCATCCATCGACGCGCGCACCATCATGTTGCGCACCTCTGCGCTGGGGTGGAATTGCAAGCCAGTTTGCCCCGGTGCATCGGCATAGGCCTTTTTCAGCCACGCGCCTCTGCTGCCCAGCGCGCCGTCGAGGTAAAGCTTTACGCCGCCAAGCCGAAGCTTGTCTTCATACAACCAAGGCGTTGGCTTTGAACCCGCAATCGCAGCCATGTTTTCAATACCACTCGCATAGCCAAAGATACGGATCGACAGCCAGCCTTCGTCGCCTGCGCGGCGATAGGCTTGCCAATCCTCGATGGTGGTTCCCATATCGGCGATGGCAGTGACGCCCACTTTTAACAACGCGGCCTGCGCCTCGGCCAGGGCTGCATCGCGGTCGCGCGCGGTTGGCACGGGTACGTGCTTGCCGACCAGTTCCGACGCTGCGTCGATAAAGATGCCGCTTGGCTTGCCACCGGTGATTTCGATGCGCCCGCCTGTTGGTGCTTTGCTCGCGGCTGTTACACCAGCGATTTCCATCGCGCGGCTATTCGCCCAACCCGCATGGCCATCGACGCGTTCCAGCCAGACTGGACGGTCGGATATGATCGTATCAAGATCGGCGGCATTGGGGAAACGGCCGAGCCCCCATTTTTCCTGATTCCATCCGCGTCCGATGACCCAGCGCCGGTCGGGATGCTTATCCGCGTATGTCTTTAATGCAGCCTGCGCCTCGGCCAGCGAATTGGTCGCCGACAGATCCAGCGTCAGCGCCTGAAAGCCCAGCCCCATGACATGCCCGTGTGCGTCGATCAGCCCGGGCAACATCGTTTTGCCGCGCCCGTCGATGCGGTAATCGAGGTTTTTGGTGAGATCCTTGGGCAGCTTATCGCCGCTCGTCACTAGCCTTGCGACTTTTCCCTGCCGGTCAATTAGCAGCCCGGAAAAGCGGACGACTTTGCCATCTTTATCCAGCGTGATGCCGTTGACGTTCTCGATCAGGCCGTCGGCGAAAGCGGGAGTAGCGCA
>JBEBKE010000325.1:0-2375 GCA_040079555.1 Sphingorhabdus sp.
GCGATGCCGGAGCCATGCGGACCGATTGGCAAATATAGCGCCGCACGTTGGTGCGGGTTTTCACCGTAGCGCAGCTCTTCGGCCATCGCGCCGTTCACCGCCAGCATATCGGGGAACAGCTGCCCCTGATCGGCAAAGGCGAACCATTGGCTGATCATGCTGTCATACGCAGCGGTCGCCGAATAGGCCTTAGCGGCACATTTGCGGCGAAAATCAAGGCTGGTCGCGCCATTCGATTCTTCCAGCTCAGCGATCAGATTATCGTAATCCGCTGGGTCGGTAACAATGGTCACAAATTCGTGGTTCTTTGCCGCACTGCGCACCATCGACGGCCCGCCAATGTCGATATTTTCGATAATCTCGTCGCGGCTCGCGCCTTTGGCCACTGTTTGCGCAAAGGGATAAAGGTTGACGATCACCAAATCGATGGCCCCGATACCGTGTTCTTTCATTGACGCGATATGCTCGGCATTATCACGCACTGCGAGCAAGCCGCCGTGCACTTTGGGGTGCAATGTTTTCACCCGCCCGTCCATCATTTCGGGAAAGCAGGTCAGGTCACCAATATCCATCACCTTTAGACCCGCATCACGCAAAGTCTTTGCCGTGCCGCCGGTCGAGACGAGCTCCACATCGCGCTTCGCCAGCGCATGGCCCAGTTCAACGAGCCCATTTTTGTCAGACACTGACAGTAAAGCGCGTTTGATTTTGACGTCCGACATTGGGGAAATTCCTATCCGATAAATTTCAATTGCCAGCCAATGCTCATGCCGCCCTTTGGCGCCTGCATTTCGATTATCAGCTGGCGTGTGGGGTTGGGACGACCATATTCATCGACCCAGATGCTGTCTTCGACGGCGATTTTTCCGGCAGTAACCACAAAGCTCCAATTGCTGCCATCGTCCATCCGCATAACAACGCTGCGTGCGTCGTCAGCCAGCAGCAATTCGATATCGGGGCCCAGATGAAAGCGCAGATGCGCGGACGCTTCGTTGCGGACTTTAAACCGGTCGTGCGGCAGCAAAGTGTCTTCGCCGCGCAATTCCATTCCGTCGGAACGGACGATCAACAGGCGGCTATGGATAAAGCCATAGGCGCGCGCATAGCCGTCATGGCTGACCTCGATCCGCGTTGCATTGTCGATATCACGGCGCTCCATCGCAACATCGACCACACCGCGCCCCAATTGTCCGCCAGAAAGCAAAGCTGTCGAATTGGTATCGTCTAGGCACAAAGTCGAATGCGCCGCCGTCGTGCGCAACCCGCGTGCCAATGCCGCAGGAATATCGGCCCCCGCCAGCGATGCCCCGCCGCAATTGATAAATATCCGCTGGCGTCCAAAGCTGTATTCAAATGCCAAGGTCGACGCACAGCCGGTCAACGCTTGTTTGGCATGGGGCGGAGGCCCTGCATCGACGATCAGCACGCCTGCCCCTGCCGCGACGCGTTGATAGCCCCATTCGACGGCTTGGCGAAGCGGGCGGGCGCGCACCCCGCTTGCTGCGATCAGCGCTTCGACGCGCGCGGGGGTGATATGGCCCGCGCCTTGCCACGCCGCCAAGCCGCCATCGGCATGGCTTAGCCCCAGCAAAGCAGGGACGTTGCGGCCTAAGGTCTGGGTAATGAAGTCAGGGACAGCCTCTTCCCGCGCCAGATAGCATTGGCGCAGAGAGGACAATAAGGTGATGAGCTCGATCAACTGCAACGGCGCGCGGGTTATGACGCCGCCGTCGGCAAACACCAGCTCGCGCAATGCCGCCTCAAGCCCATGCTCGCCCATCGCCATGCGGGCCTTACCCTCTGGCAACAACAATCCCGCTGCGGTCACACCGACCCAACCCGACACCCGGTCCCAAGGCTGCGTCGCGCGGATTGCGGATTGTTCCAGATGCCGGGCAGCGCGGGCAAGATGGTTCAAAATTTTCGACCGGTATACCAGATCATTGGACGACAGCAGAAAAGGCGACCATGCCGCCATGTTCAAAAAACGCCACGCGCTGTTGGTGATGTCCCATGCCGGTTTGCGCGGTCTATCGGCATGGGCCGCCAGCCATTTGTCAGCGATCGCCACAGCCAGCGGCGCACCGTCAACGCGGTTTGCCACAGCGCCCAGATCGCGCAGCCAATCGAAACGGTGGATGTAGTTCAGGAAAAGTGGCGGGAGAGCAGGCTCGGCAAAATTACCGTCGCGCGTGTTGAAATCCATGCCCGCGAAACGGAACCGGTCCATACGGATCGCCGTGCCGCGTGCTTCGTCGCCGGCCAGCGGGTCTTTTGGCGCGGCGAGCAATTTCAGCGGTAGCTTTCCCGAAATCCGCATCTTGTGCAGGGGGGTGCGCCAGCTGAGTTGGTACAGCATCAAAGATGCTCGCGAG
>JBEBKE010000326.1:0-2352 GCA_040079555.1 Sphingorhabdus sp.
CGCCACCAGCCAGTTGAAGTCTGTGCTCGGCATAAAGGCATCGGGCGAGGCCATGCCCGAGCTGGTCACGACTTTGATCGAAAATGCCAAAGACACCAACCTTTACACATTGGCCATCGGGGTGATTGCAACCGGCTTTCTGTTCTGGGTGCGAAAGGGTTTGAAGCCTTTGCTCGTGGGCTTTGGATTGTCAGCGCGGCCCGCCGATCTGGTCGCAAAAGCCGGGCCTATCGTGGCGGTCGCGTTGTCGATTCTCGCCGTCATCGCCTTTGATCTCGAAGCCAAGGGCGTGAAGGTCGTCGGCAACATCCCGCAAAGCCTGCCGCCATTCACTGTGCCGTTGTTCGATGCCGAACTGTGGCAGCGACTGGCGATCCCAGCACTGCTGCTTAGCATCATCGGCTTTGTCGAATCGGTTTCGGTCGCACAGACCCTCGCCGCCAAAAAACGCCAACGCATTGTCCCCGATCAGGAATTGATCGGCCTTGGCGCGGCCAATGTCGCAGCAGCCTTTTCTGGTGGCTATCCGGTGACGGGCGGATTTGCCCGCTCGGTTGTCAATTTCGATGCAGGGGCCGAAACTCCCGCGGCGGGGGCTTTCACTGCGGTTGGCATATTGCTCGCCGCATTGTTCCTGACGCCGTTGCTCGCCTCGCTGCCGATTGCGACATTGGCAGGGACGATCATTGTTGCGGTCTTGAGCCTCGTCGATTTTAAGACGCCACGCGCCATCTGGCGCTATTCCAAGCCCGATTTCGCTGCAATGGCGGCGACGATAGCCGTAACGTTGTTAATCGGCGTCGAACCCGGCGTGATTGCAGGCGTCGGCCTCAGCCTTGCCTTGTTCCTCTGGCGCTCTTCACGCCCTCACGCGGCAATTGTCGGGCGCGTTCCCGAAACTGAGCATTTCCGCAATATCAAACGCCACAAGGTGTTCACCGACCCCCGCATCCTGACGATCCGCATCGACGAAAGCCTGACCTATCTCAACGCCCGCTGGCTGGAGGAGTTCGTGCTGGAACAGGTCGCTGAGCATTCCAAACTGCGCCACCTGATCCTGATGTGTTCAGCGATCAACGCCGTAGATGCCTCGGCGCTTGAAAGCATCGAAGCGATCAACCACCGGCTGTCCGATAGCGGGGTGAAGCTGCATCTGTCCGAAGTCAAAGGACCGGTGATGGACGCACTGGAAAAATCGCATTTGCTCCATGATCTGACCGGCAAGGTCTGGCTTTCGCAAAACGAAGCGTTCCAATCGCTGATCCGGTCATCGGACGACGAAGACAATGCGCCAACAATCCCCGACACTATGGCTGCGCGTGGCTTGATATGACCCGGCAACAGTAAAATGCAACCGCAAAGGTTTTTAATGCAATTGCTGCTCGCCCCCAGCGGGCGCAGTGCAGAGACCATCATATCCAAAAGAGAACGGCCATGATTGAACAGGAATGGGCGATAATTCTCGCCCGCATACAGTTTGCTTTTACCGTCAGCTTCCATTTTCTGTTTCCTGCTTTTTCCATCGGGCTGGCGAGTTTTCTCGCGGTACTCGAAGGACTGTGGCTGAAAACCGGCAAGGGCGTGTATGCCAATCTCTACCGCTACTGGCTCAAGATATTCGCGGTCGTCTTTGCGATGGGTGTCGTATCGGGCATTGTCATGTCCTATCAGTTCGGCACCAACTGGTCGGTGTTTTCCGACAAAGCGGGGCCGGTTATCGGGCCGTTGATGGCCTATGAAGTATTGACCGCATTCTTTTTGGAGGCAGGCTTTCTAGGCGTGATGCTGTTCGGCATCAACAAGGTCGGGCGCAAGCTTCACTTTGTGGCGACGCTGGCAGTGGCAGTCGGCACCTTCATTTCCGCCTTCTGGATATTGTCGGTGAACAGCTGGATGCAGACTCCAGTTGGTTACGAGATCGCCGCAAACGGGCAGTTTGTGCCCGGCGATAGCTGGCTGACGATCATCTTCAATCCAAGCTTTCCTTACCGCCTCGTCCACACTTTGCTGGCCGCCTATCTGACCACCGCCTTTGCCGTCGGTGCCGTTGGCGCATGGCATTTGCTCAAGGACAAGGCCAATCCGGGCGCGCGCAAGATGTTTTCGATGGCGATGTGGATGGCGGCCATCGTCGCGCCGCTTCAAGTCGTTGCGGGCGATTTTCACGGGATCAACACGCTCGAACATCAACCGGCCAAGGTTATGGCGATGGAGGGGCATTATCATAGCCATCCCGACGGCGCGCCGCTGATCTTGTTCGGCATTCCCAACAGCAAAGAACGCAGGGTGGATTACGCGATCGAAATTCCCAAGGCGTCGTCGTTGATCCTTAAGCATGACCTCAACGCGCCG
>JBEBKE010000327.1:0-2350 GCA_040079555.1 Sphingorhabdus sp.
AATTTTCACAAAGCACCGCGACAGATAATTTCCTACAAGCGTAGCGCAGCCTGTTCCCGATTTTTTGCTGAAATAAAATGCACGCTGTCAAGGAGCCAGCCGTGAATCTCGCAAATCTAATCCTACATTGCAAGCCGGTACGGTCTCACCGAAATGACGCGTCATGCCACCCTCGCCGAAAACCCTGCACTTCTTAGCAGAATATCAACGCATTCGAGCTATTTTGCGGTTTGCGATAGTAAATCGCCGCACAAGGTTTGAGCAAAGAGAGCGTCATGAGCAGTTTGTTTGGCGGGTTAAGCAGCAAGATACTGGACAGCACGGGCCGCGCTAACGCGTCTGGCGCGGCTGATTTGATCCGCGTCACTGACACCAAAAGACGCCTCGAACTGCTCGATGATTTTGAACAAGCCGCGATCGGCTGGCTATGGGCGACCGATGCCGAAGGGCGGCTGATCTATCTGTCGGAAAGTGCAGGCAACAGGCTGAATGTGCCGCTTGATCAATTGCTTGGGCGACCTCTTGCAGCGTTGTTTGAGACCGATCCCGACGCACCCGACGCCCAATCGGACCGTCCGTTCAAATTCAAGCTCAACATAAAGGCAAAGATCAACGCGCTGACCGTTCGGTTGGTCGGAGATGCCGGTCGACAAATGTGGTGGTCGTTAAGTGGCCAGCCGAAGTTTGACAAAAACGAAAATTTCATGGGCTATCGCGGCAGCGCAAAGGACATCACCGCAGAATATGTCCGCAAATTGGAAGACACGCGCTTTGCCGATTTTGATTCGCTGACCGGATTGGCAAACCGTCATCGCATGGAAAAACGGCTAGAGACGACTTTGTCCGCCTATAAATCGGCGAGCCGCAGCTGTGCCTTGCTGATGCTGGACCTTGACCGCTTCAAACAGGTCAATGACTCGATGGGTCATCAGGCCGGAGACCAGTTGCTGAAAATGGTGGCGGACCGGATGGAGCGCGTCATCGGCGACAAAGGCGAAATCGGTCGCCTGGGCGGTGACGAATTTCAAGTGATGCTGCCCGATTATGATGATCGCGGGCAATTGGGTGAGCTGGTCGAAAAACTGATCAATTTGCTATCCCAACCCTATCCGATCGATAACAAGCGCGCGATTATTGGCGCTTCGATTGGTATTGCCATTGCGCCTTATGACGGACTCGACCGCGACGATCTGACGCACAGCGCCGACCTTGCGCTTTACGCCGCCAAAAATGGCGGGCGCGGGCAGTTCCGCTTCTATACCGTCGATTTAAAGGACGAGGCCGAAGAGCGCAGCATATTGATGGACGATCTGCGTGAGGCACTGACCGGTGACCAGTTGGAGGTCCATTACCAGCCTGTTGTGCGTACCGCAGATAATATGGTCGTTGTGCTAGAAGCGCTGATGCGCTGGGAACATCCCGAACGCGGCGATATCAGCCCGGCGGCGTTTATTCCAATGGCCGAAGAGTCAAACCTTATCAATCAGTTGGGTGAATGGGCGTTGATGCAAGCCTGCACCGATGCGCTGGCGTGGCCGAAAACGGTCCGCGTTGCAGTAAACGTTTCAGCATTGCAATTTGCCAATCCCAATTTCCCCTCCGTCGTCTCCAACGCGCTGTCCGTTTCTGGGCTTGATCCAGAAAGGCTAGAACTGGAGTTGACCGAAAGTGTTTTCTTGGGGGATAGTGAGCAGAGCGATGCCACGTTCAAAACGCTGAAAGAGCTGGGAGTCCGCTTGGCACTGGATGATTTTGGCACCGGCTATTCATCGCTTAGCTATTTGCGCGCCGCACCGTTCGACAAAATCAAAGTCGACCGTAGCTTTGTCGACAGCTGTACACAAAAGGACCAGAATAGCGCAAAAATTATCGCCGCGATTATCGGCCTGTCGAATGCTTTGGGTATGGAAACCACTGTTGAAGGCGTAGAAGCATTTGACCAGCTGGAATTGGTGAAATCCAAAGGGGCTATGTATATTCAGGGCTGGATTTATTCAAAAGCGCTGCGGCAAGAATCGATCCTGAGCCGCATTGCGAGCGGCGATTTCCGGATCGAACCGTCCGGACCGGACAAGTTCCGTTCCGAACGCCGAAAAGTGTTCCGCCGCATCGGGGTAATCCACGGCGATCATCGTTACGATGGCTTAATGCGCGACCTTTCGATAACGGGGGCGGGGATCGAAGGGCTGGTTGGCGTGCCACTGGACACAGCATTGGTCCTTGATCTGGGTGCGGGGCAGCTGGTCATATCTACGGTAATCCGGTCGGACGATTCGATGATTGGTGTCGAATTTGAAACCCCGCTCGTCGCCGATGGCTCCGGCACTTTGTGCACGCGGCACCGCGTGTC
>JBEBKE010000328.1:0-2337 GCA_040079555.1 Sphingorhabdus sp.
GGTGATGACGCCGATCTTGTCTTTCACTTCCCACCGCACCGGTTTCAAGTCGATGACCGCGCGGGTCAACAACAGGTCAAACGGTGCATCGCGACCGGGGCGGAAAATGGTGAGTTTGATCGATGTGCCGGGTTCACCGCGCATCCGATTCACCGCCTCGTCCAGCGTGCCGCCAACAATCATTTCGCCGTCAAGGTGCGTGATATAATCGCCGGACTTCACGCCGGCCTTATCGGCGGGGGTGTCTGCGGTCGGGGCGATTACCTTAACGGTGCCCTCTTCCAACGTGACGGACAGGCCGAGCCCACCATATTCGCCATCAATCTGAGTCTGCAGGCTTTGAAAATCGCTTTTGTTCAGAAACGCGCTGTGCGGATCGAGCGTGTTCAACATGCCCTGTATCGCGCCTTCCATCAGCTGCTTGTCGTCGACCTTGTCGACATAGCTTGCCTTCACGCGTTTATAGACCGCGATGAATTCGTCCATTTCCTTTAGCGGGTCTTCCTTCGGCGCACTTTGCGCTACGGCGGAGGACGAAACAATCGCGGCCATGGCGGCTACGGCAGTAAACAGGACTGACTTTTTCATAACGGCTTCCATTTCAACGGAGACTCTTAATGCTGCGGGTATATGCTGCGACTTGCTATGGTGAAAGCATGTTTACCACGAAAGTGGTTTGCGGTGTGATGAACGCGATTCAGGCGATCAGCGCTAGCAAATCAATCGTTCGGCCATAACGGCGCAGTTCGACCATAATCTGGGGTGCATCGGCTCCTGCACGACCCAGCAGAGCGCCTTGCGCCACATTTGACCCAGCCGCGACGCCGAGTTCCTCGATATTGGTAATCAACGTCGTCCAGCCGCCGCCATGGTCGATAATCATGATGTTACCAAAGCTGCGATAGCGACCGGCAAAGGTCACTTTGCCGCCAGCAGGAGCGACAATGCGCGCCACTGGAGCAACCGCAAGGCGGATGCCGCGTTCGCGATAGCCGGTGGGGTTTAACTCACCAAAGCCTGAAACGATCCGGCCCATTACGGGCAAAATATAGGCCGCGCTAGTGCTTTTAGTTCCCTCGCCCTTCGGCATCGGTGCGTCCAGCTCGGCCAAGTCAGCGGCGTTCTGAGCGCTGTCGCGGCTGGCATCAATCTGTTCGACCAGATCGCGTGCACGTTCCCCTTGGCCAATAGCGCGTTCATATTCGAGCGCCGCATCCGCACCGAGCATCGTGGCTTTATCGCGGCTTTGGTTCTCTAACGCCGCAAGCGCCGCGCGCCGTTTTCCCAGATCTTTACTCGCCGTTTCCAGCGAACGGATCGCGACCAATTCTTGTGCGCGCAGTTCGCGTTGTGCGGCAATCTGACGGCGCAGTGCCTGTGTCCGCCGCCGTATCGTTGGCTGGATCGCCGCCATATTCGCGCGCAAATGGATGTAATCGCGCCGGTCCCCAGGCTGCGTCAACATCACCGCCACCGGCTGCTGCGTCATTTTTTGGAGCAGAGCGTTGAGGCGCATAAGGGGCTCGCTAGCCTCACCCAGTGCCGCCGCTTGGCGTTTCTGCTCCGCCGCGATGATCGCGATGCGTGCACGAGCCGCCGCTATTTGAGCATTGGCGGCATCAATTTCGGCAGCCAAGGCAGCGCGTTGCGCCAGCAAACGGTCCGCTGCCCCCTCTGCACTGGATGCTTCTTGCCGTAACATTTCGCTGCGTCGCTCAGCATCCGCTGCACGCGCCTTTGCATTGCGCAAAGCTTCAACCTCGGTCGATTGCGCGGACAACCCAGCGGTCAGCCCCATGACTGCCACTATCATCAAAGAAATCCGCACCGGACGTTTCATCGCATCACCCTTCGCGATGATAGGGGTGATTGGCAAGTATCGTTGTCGCGCGGTATAGTTGTTCGGCCAACATCGCCCGCGCCATCATATGCGGCCATGTCGCTTTGCCAAAGGCGATGAGCTTATCCGCCGTTGCACGATCCGCATCGTCAAAGCCATCGGCAGCGCCCAGACAAAAGCGCGTTTCGGAAACGCCATCATCGCGCCACCGTCCAAGCAGTTCGGCGATTTGGGTCGAGCTTAGTTGCTCACCCTTTTCATCGAATAGGATCGTCCGGCTGTTGCGTTCTGCGACTGGCAAAACACCTCCGCGATCTGGCAGTTCGGTTGTCTTTGTCGGCCAGCTGATCCGTTTCAGATAACGATCAACCAGCTCAGCCTCTGGGCATCGACCGATTTTTCCGCGTGCAATGATATGCAGCCGCATCGGCGATTAGCCGTTCATTTCCTCTAGCCCGTCGCCAAACGACCACATGCGTTCCAGATTGTAAAAGCTG
>JBEBKE010000329.1:0-2314 GCA_040079555.1 Sphingorhabdus sp.
TTGCCGATCATGACGGACGACGATTTCGTTATAGCGGCGTCCAACAATCGGAGCGCCGAGTTGGTTGACGCTGCCAAATTTCCCGCTTTGACGGCGGGCGTCGGGCGTGAATGTTTCGCTTAACACGCGGGTATGGATAGCCATCTTGACCTCTTAAGAAGCAAAAGTTCCTGGCCACCCCAACCGGAAAATTTTGCATAGCAGAAATCACCTGATAGCAACGGAGAAAATAAGGGGCACATGATGACTGTGTCAAAATTGGGCAATTAGCATTTGATATCGTTAACAAAAATTTACCCACTAATTCTGGTAAACTTTGGTAAAATACGCCAATTGCAATCGGTTTCCGTCCCAAAACACGCAGTTTATCAAAATCTCTCAAGATTGGGCGTCGCATCTTTCGGCGGTATCGTTGCGATAACAGGATCATGCCGCCACTGCCGAAGCAATCGGATAAGGTCTGAAGGGGAAAGCCCTATAGTAGCAGTGTTTCTGAGCGGATGGACGTTGATGCGGTCTGACCTCACCAGCGTTTCGTCAAGGGCGATCGTCACAAGCCCTGCTGTATCGTAGATGCTTGCAAGCGGCGTAACCGATCCCGGAGTGACGCCTATGACACTCAACATCTCCTCGGCGCTGGCAAAACTAACCCGTTTGCACTCTATGGCTTGAGGTAGGGCTTTCAGATCGACGCGCATTTCGGCGGGCACGGTTACCAACCAGAATTTCCCGCCTGCGTCTTTAAGAAACAGGTTCTTTGTATGAGCGCCGGGGATATCGCGAACCTGCTTCGCGCTTTCCTCAACGGTAAAGACCGCCTCGTGCTCAACCAACTGCCAATCAATGTTGAGTGCAGCCAGATCGGCAAAAAGGCGGTCTTCCGAACTCAATCGGGCTTAGCCGCGGTGAAGCGCGCAGAGCTTATTGCCCGATGGGTCGCGCAAATAAGCCAGATACAGCTTACCGAACGAACCTTCGCGCCAGCCCGGTGCGTCTTCGATGGCAACGCCGCCTGCGGCTAATCCAGCAGCATGCCACGCATCGGCTTGCTCGGGCGAGGACATAGCAAATCCGATCGTGCCGCCATTCGCGCCGCAAGCAGGTGCTCCGTCAATCGGCGGCGTGACCATAAACAAACCGCCGTCGTTCATATAGATCAGCCGACCTTTATCGTCCTGCATTCCTGCCTTGCCACCAATCGCGGTAAAGGTTGCATCATAAAACGCTTTCGATGCGGCGGTGTCGTTAGTTCCGACCATGATATGACTAAACATTCTGCAATCTCCTCTTTCGTTACTTAGTAAACCACGACACTGCGGATGCTTTCACCCGCATGCATCAAATCAAAGCCTTCGTTGATTTCATCCAGCGTCAACACATGCGTGATCATCGGATCGATTTGGATTTTCCCATCCATATACATATCGACGATTTCGGGAACATCTGTCCGTCCCTTTGCCCCGCCAAAGGCTGTACCGCGCCAATTACGGCCGGTTACCAATTGGAACGGGCGGGTCGCGATCTCTTTACCCGCCTCTGCGACGCCGATGATGATACTGGTCCCCCAACCACGGTGGCAGCATTCGAGTGCTGTGCGCATCACTTCGGTGTTGCCTGTCGCGTCGAAGCTGTAGTCCGCCCCACCATCGGTTAGCTCGACGATCTTGGCGACGGTTTCGTCACGGCTTAATCCTTTGCTGTTCAGAAAATGAGTCATGCCGAATTGGCGGCCCCATTCTTCACGATCGGGATTGATGTCGATACCAAGGATTATATTTGCACCGGCGAGCTTAGCACCTTGAATAACGTTCAGGCCGATACCGCCAAGGCCAAATACGACCACATTGTCGCCCGGCTGGACTTTAGCAGTTTTGGTTACGGCGCCTACGCCTGTTGTCACACCGCAGCCGATGTAACAGCTTGACTGAAACGGAGCGTCCCGACGAATATTGGCAACCGCGATTTCGGGCAACACGGTGAAGTTCGAAAAGGTTGAACACCCCATATAATGATAGATCGGCTGGCCCTTATACGAAAACCGCGTGGTGCCATCGGGCATCAATCCTTTGCCCTGCGTCGCGCGGATCGCGGTGCACAGGTTGGACTTACCAGAAAGGCATGTTTTACACTTGCC
This sequence comes from Sphingorhabdus sp., assembly GCA_040079555.1. Classification (GTDB taxonomy): domain Bacteria; phylum Pseudomonadota; class Alphaproteobacteria; order Sphingomonadales; family Sphingomonadaceae; genus Sphingorhabdus_B. Next base: position 2,135 of record JBEBKE010000329.1, read on the forward strand.
GCATTCGGGCGTGTAAAGCGGGATCACATGGTCGCCAACTTTGACCGATGTTACGCCTGCGCCGATTTCGCGGACAATGCCCGCGCCCTCATGGCCCAAAACGCTGGGGAACAAGCCTTCGCTATCCAGTCCGTCCAGCGTGTAAGCATCGGTATGGCAGATTCCCGTCGCCATAATTTC
>JBEBKE010000330.1:0-2307 GCA_040079555.1 Sphingorhabdus sp.
CGGTTTGATTGGCCAGCCCGGCGGTGAACAATTGGACGCGATGGTGCTTGGCTGCACGCACTTCCCGTTAGTCGCCGACGAATTGGCACAGGCGGCGCGGGACCTTGGCCATGACCGTAAAATCACGTTTGTCGATGGTTCAGATGGCATTGCTCGGCGGATAAAGCACCTGACAGACAGTCGTGTTTGGCCGTCAGCTCCTTCGCCCGGATTGTTCGTCACGACCGGCGATTTGCGTGATGTCGAACCGTACGCAGCGCAACTGGCAACCTTTGGATTGTCAGAATATCAATCGCTCTAATCGAAAATTGAGAGTCGTTCGCGCTGGATTTCCGATAAATCCGCGCTTATGGGGCGAAAAACTCAGGGTGTGTTTTCGATGAACTACGATGACATTTTCGACAAGGCAATTGACCGGCTTCACAGCGAAGGCCGGTATCGTGTGTTTATCGACATATTGCGAAACAAGGGCCAATTTCCCAACGCGCGCTGCTTTGCAGGGCACAATGGCCCCAAAGAAATCACCGTCTGGTGTTCAAACGATTATCTCTGCATGGGACAGCACCCCAAGGTTATTGCGGCGATGGAAGAGGCATTGCACGATGTTGGTGCGGGTTCCGGGGGCACGCGCAACATTGGCGGCAACACGCATTATCATGTCGAGTTGGAGGCCGAGCTTGCCGATTTGCATGGCAAAGACGGCGCGCTGTTGTTCACATCGGGCTATGTGTCAAACGACGCGACGCTCTCGACATTGGCGAAGATCCTTCCGGGTTGCATTATCTATTCGGATGAACTGAACCACGCTTCGATGATCGCTGGCATCCGCAATTCGGGCTCAGAAAAGCGCGTATGGCGGCACAATGATCTGGCGCATTTGGAAGAATTGCTGGCGGCTGACGATCCAGACGCGCCCAAGCTGATTGCGTTTGAAAGCGTGTATTCCATGGACGGCGATGTCGCGCCGATTGGCGCGATTTGCGATCTAGCGGACAAATATAATGCCCTCACCTACTGCGACGAAGTCCACGCGGTCGGCATGTACGGCAAGCGCGGCGGCGGGATCTCTGAACGTGATGCTGTTGCTGATCGTGTGACAATTATCGAAGGGACGCTGGGTAAAGCGTTCGGCGTAATGGGCGGCTATATCGCGGCCGACCAGCGCATCGTCGATGTAATCCGCAGCTATGCTCCGGGCTTCATATTCACCACTAGCCTGTCGCCGGTGCTGGTCGCGGGCGTTCTGGCCGCTGTAAAGCATCTGAAAGCCTCTAACGAAGAGCGTGAAGCGCAACAGGCCAATGCAGCGATGCTAAAGGCCATGATGGCCGAAGCAGGACTGCCGGTGCTGTTAAGCGAAACGCATATTGTTCCGTTGATGGTCGGTGACCCGATAAAGGCGAAGAAGATCAGCGACATCTTGCTCGCCGAATATGGTGCCTATGTGCAGCCGATCAATTATCCCACGGTTCCGCGCGGCACAGAGCGGCTGCGGTTCACGCCCGGCCCTCAGCATAATGAAGCCAAGATGCGTGCGCTGACCGATGCGCTGGTTGAGGTGTGGGAGCGGATGGAGTTGAGGTTGGCCGAGGCGGCTTAACTATGGCGATTTTTCTTCTTGATCCGACATATCCGGAAAATGAAGATCAACAAGCCGAGTTTGCTAAACGTTTGAATACGCTCGCAAGCGAACTTTTCACAGATTTAGCCATCGAAGAGGTCGACGCTGGTCCATCCGCATCAATACCGGGATGGGCAATATCCGTTGGAGCTGTCGGTTGGTTCATTTTCTCCGCACCTGCGACAATTTCGGAAAACCTACCTCTTTGGAAATCGGGTTTTACCAAAATCGTTGAACTTGCGTCGCAATTGGACTTGGATTTCAGCATCGATCTACACGATGCAGCAGCTACGGCAATTTTTGAATGTTCTCAGCAGTTTTCTTGGAATGATAGCGAGATAGAGATAATATCTTGCACACGACACTCGCGAAATCTGAACGGGATTAGCTCTAACTATATCCTCCCCACCGAAATCCTAGAACCCGCAAGTTGGATGGAGAAGCATGACGAAGCATGCAAACAACTCGAGTGCCGTTACACCTTTCTTATTCGCAACTCTTATGACAGCGCAACAGTCTTAGTTGATCGAAAAGGACGTTGTGAATTCGCAAAAATGTTATGATGCGTCGGCCAATTGTCTGTAGGTTTTCCAATCCACGTTGCCGCCCGACAGGGTAACGACTGGAGTTCCAACTGGCTCAATTTTTCCGGCTAACACCGCTGCTAACGCTGCTGCACCGCCGGG
>JBEBKE010000331.1:0-2300 GCA_040079555.1 Sphingorhabdus sp.
CCGGTGCTGTTGAACAGCACATTGGTGATGTCCAGACACGTATCGAGCCCGATGAAGTCAGCCAGCGTCAAAGGCCCCATCGGATGGTTGAGACCCAGCTGACACGCAGCATCGATATCGGGGATGGTCGCAACGCCCTCTCCCAATGCAAAGCACGCCTCGTTGAGCATTGGCATCAGCACGCGGTTGACAATGAAGCCGGGTGCATCATTGGCAAAGACCAGTCGCTTTCCAAGAGCGGCGCCATAGGCTTCGATCTTTGTCACCGTTTCAGCCGAGGTCGCCAATCCGCGAATAACTTCGATCAGCCCCATAACCGGCACTGGGTTGAAAAAATGGACGCCGATAAAGCGCGCGGCGTCGGGCGATCCCTGTGCAAGACGCGTAATTGGAATTGACGATGTATTCGATGCCAGCACAGCTTGGTCATTCAAGACGTTACCAACATCGGCAAAAATTTTGCGCTTGATCTCTTCGCGCTCTGTTGCTGCCTCGATGATAAGCTCTGCCTCGGCCATCTTTTCAAAATCGGCCACCGGTCGAATGCGGCCGAGCAACGCGTTGGCATTTTCGCCAGTCATTTTGCCTTTTTCAACCTGACGATCCAGCTGCTTGGCAATGCCAGCCTTGCCCGCCTCTGCGCGCGCCAGATCGATATCGGACAGGAACACATGATACCCAGCGCCTGCACTGACCTGCGCGATTCCAGCGCCCATCTGTCCAGCTCCGATGACGGCAACGGTGCGCATAATGAAATCCTTTTTTCAACATGGGAGAGATATCACAGCGCCACTAGCGCAGCGACTGCAATCGGGATAGACTGAAATCTATGAGCGTTCGAACCCTGTTATTTTCGGTACTATGCGTTGCCAGCACCAGCGCGATGGCCAATGCCAATCCACAGCTGGGGGAGCAAAAGTTTGCCCATGATTGGGCCGCCGCGTGCGACAATCGGCTGGCGTGTGAAGCGATTTCGTTGCAACCGCAGGATGGGGCCTTCGACGGTATCTTCCTGTCATTGACCAGAGCGTCGCAATCCGGCGAGCTGACGATCACGTTGGACAGTTTCGAAACCAAAAGTGATCGTTACCGCATCATCATCGATGGCCGCATTGCCGATACAGGGCCAATATTGCCAGCCACATCGCCGCCGATAAAAATCACCGGTCCAGACGCGCTGCGTCTATCCCGCGCGCTTGCCAAAGGGAGCACGCTCATCTTACGCGATGGTGCAGGCGCTGAATTGGGCACGATGTCGTTAAAGGGGTCGAGCGCGGCCTTTCAACATATCGACAAAGTACAAAACCGGGCTGGCACCAAGACAGCATTGACCAATCCCGGTAAAAAAGCCCTGCGTGTCAAATGGATGGCAACGCCCATCATCGCCGCGAAACGGATCGTCCCGAGCGACGTTACGCCTGATGCAACGACTTTAGTCAGCCTGATCGAAAGTTCGTCATGCAAGGATGAGCGTTATAATGTGACCGAAGACACCGCCTATAGTCTGGGCCGCGCCGATGGCAAAGCGCGCGCGTTGGTGATGATAAGCTGTGGCAGCGGCGCCTATAACTTTTCCAGCGCTGCCTATATCGGGACTGAGGAAACAACGGGCAAATGGCAGTTTGCACCTGCGCAATTCGATTATGGCGATAACATTCGCACCAGCGATGGCACGCTGCAGCTGCTTGTTAATGCGAATTGGGACGCGGATAGCCAGACGATCAGTAGCTATGCCAAAGGCCGGGGGATCGGCGATTGCGGCAGTGCCGAAAGCTATGTTTGGGACGGTGCGCAATTTCGTCTGATTTCCGCCGTTGCGATGGAACAATGTCGCGGGTCGCTGGACTGGTTGACGTTATGGCGGGCCGAGGCAAAATTCGAGGATACAAAAGGATAATGTCATGACAGTCGAACTGGTCGGCAAGATACGCTCCACACTGCAATCGACAGATCATCCCTATATGCAGGGTGCATGGCGGCCGACCTTTAACGAATGGAACGCGATTTTCGCCAATGGCGACGCCGAGGTCATCGGTACGATTCCCGATGACATTGACGGCGTGTATATCCGCACCGGTGAAGTGCCCGTGCATGAACCTATTGGCCGCTATCATCCGTTTGACGGCGACGGCCAGATCCATTCGATCAGTTTTAAAGACGGCCGCGCCAGCTATCGTAGCCGCTTTGTCCGCACCAAGGCCTTTGCCGCCGAGGCAGAGGCAGGCAAAGCATTATGGGCGGGCCTGATGGAGCCGCCGCACAAATCGACCCGCCCGGGCTGGGGCGCACAAGAATGGCTA
>JBEBKE010000332.1:0-2278 GCA_040079555.1 Sphingorhabdus sp.
CAGTTGAGCCGACGCCTGCTGAATCAGGCGCCGCCCTTAGTCCGTAATTGCTTATCAGGCAAGCTTCTCTTTGATTTCCGCCGCGACATTTGCCGGGACCTCGTCATAATGCGAGAAGAACATCGAATAGTTGGCGCGTCCCTGTGTGAACGAGCGCAGCTGATTGACGTAGCCGAACATGTTTGCCAGCGGCACCATCGATTCAACGACCTGCGCGTTACCGCGTGTGTCAGTGCCTTGAATCATACCGCGACGCGAGTTCATGTCGCCGATCACATCACCCAGATATTCCTCAGGTGACACAACTTCGACTTTCATGATGGGCTCAAGAAGCTTGATGCCAGCTTTTTGAGCCGCTTCACGCATCCCTGCACGGCCAGCGATTTCAAATGCCAGTGCCGAGGAGTCAACGTCATGGTATGCGCCGTCATACAGTTCGATGTCAAAATCGATGATCGGGAAGCCAATGAGCGAACCGGATTCGGCGGTTTCGCGCATACCCTTTTCAACCGAAGGAATATATTCCTTTGGAATGTTGCCGCCCTTGACTGCGTCGGTGAAGGTGATGCCAGCACCACGTTCGCCCGGCGTAACCTTGAACTTGATCCGGCCAAATTGCCCCGAACCACCCGATTGCTTTTTATGCGTGTAATCGACGTCGACAGGACGTGCGAGATATTCGCGGTAAGCAACCTGCGGTGCGCCTACGTTAGCTTCAACCTTAAATTCGCGACGCATACGATCGACGATGATGTCGAGGTGAAGCTCGCCCATCCCCTTGATGATCGTTTGGCCCGATTCATGGTCGGTCGAAACGCGGAACGATGGATCCTCGGCGGACAGGCGATTAAGCGCGATGCCCATTTTTTCTTGGTCAGCCTTGGTCTTTGGTTCCACCGACAATTCGATAACCGGATCAGGGAATTCCATCCGCTCAAGAATGATCGGCGAACGCTCGGCACACAAAGTGTCACCGGTCGTTGTTTCTTTCATCCCGGCAAGCGCGATGATGTCGCCTGCAAATGCTTCGTCAACGTCCTTACGTTCGTTGGCGTGCATTTCCAGCATACGGCCGACTTTTTCTTTCTTGTCCTTCACCGAGTTCAGATAGGTGCCCTTGACGAGCGAACCTGAATAGATGCGGATAAAGGTCAGCGAGCCTACGAACGGATCGTTCATGACCTTAAACGCCAATGCCGAGAACGGCGCGTCATCCGCTGGCGGACGGCTGTCAGGCTCAAGCGTGTCCATGTGGACACCCTGAACGTCTTCGATGTCCAAAGGCGAAGGCAGATAGTCAACAACGGCGTCGAGCAAAGGCTGAACGCCCTTGTTCTTAAACGCCGAGCCGCAACAAACAGGTACGAATGACTGGTTCAACGTACCCTTGCGGATCAAACGCTTCAACGTTGCAACGTCTGGCTCAGTACCGTCAAGATACGCTTCCATTACGGCATCGTCTTGATCGACAACCAGCTCGATCAGCTCGCTGCGGTATTTCGCGGCTTCTTCGACCATGTCGGCAGGGATTTCTTCGTAGAAGAATTCTGCGCCTAGCGCCTCATCTTTCCAGATGACCGCACGGTTTTCGACAAGATCAACAAGACCCTTCAGGTCTGCTTCAAGGCCGATTGGGATGTAAAGCACAGCAGGCTTTGCACCCAAACGATCGATGATCGACTGAACGCAATATTTGAAGTTCGCACCGGTACGGTCGAGCTTGTTGATAAAGCACATGCGCGGAACGCCATACTTATCAGCCTGACGCCATACGGTTTCCGACTGCGGCTCAACGCCAGCAACGCCGTCAAAGCACGCAACCGCGCCGTCAAGCACGCGCAGCGAACGTTCAACTTCGATCGTGAAGTCAACGTGTCCGGGGGTGTCGATGATGTTGATGCGGTGATCGTTCCAGAAACAAGTGGTTGCAGCCGAGGTGATCGTGATCCCGCGCTCTTGCTCTTGCTCCATCCAATCCATCGTCGCTGCGCCATCATGCACTTCGCCGATTTTGTACGACTTGCCTGTGTAAAACAGGATGCGTTCCGTCGTCGTGGTTTTACCCGCATCGATGTGCGCCATAATACCGATATTACGATACATATTCAGTGGATGGCTGCGTGCCATGGTCATTACTCCAGTGAAAGGGTCGCATTGACCCTATAGTTGCGGGGGCCGATCAGAAACCGGCCCCCTAAGTTCTATTTATGACAATGTCGCAGCGATTGCCGCAACGCGTCATTAAAGTCGGCTATTACCAGCGGTAATGTGCGAACGC
>JBEBKE010000333.1:0-2268 GCA_040079555.1 Sphingorhabdus sp.
ATGACAAACCACGTAGATCCCCAGATCAACGAAACCAGCATAAATGGAACAAAGACACGGGGGCTAAGGAAGCTCGGCTCTGCCGCAGTGTCGTTGCTGACAGAATTCATCGCGTTGTATGCCCACAGGTGGGGAATGGTGCTGCTAGGGAGGATTGAACTCCCGACCTCGTCATTACCAATGACGCGCTCTACCACTGAGCTACAGCAGCGTACCCCAAGAAAGGCGGGCCTATGCGTAGGCCCTGCGCATATGTCAAGCCGCTTGCGTCAAGCAGGCGAATTTGGCATCGCTTTTGGAATGAAGCCAGTAAAAGCCAAAACCAAAGAAGATCGCCTCGCCGAGGCATTGCGCGCCAATTTGCGGCGCCGTAAAGCGCCCGCTCCGGTACCGGCCGTGCCCGTTGCTAACTCTCCGAAATCAACGGACTGACGCTATCACCTAGCTTTCCGCGTTCGCGGATCGTCGCGGCGGTTAACTCTGAACTACCGGCCTTTAACTCGCCGGGCGTCAGGCCGGTAAACTGTTTGATCTCTCGAATCAGGTGTGATTGGTCGTAAAATGAAAGCCCCAATTCGGTGTCGTCCAGACTGTCACCCACAGCTAATTTATGCGCTGCGCGAACAGCCCGATATTTTCGCGCAAGTTTCTTTGGCGGCATACCATAATAGCGTTTCGTCATGCGTTCCAGATGGCGCACTGACATGCCAGTGGCCGTTACCAGCGCCTCGAGATCGTGATCAACATCGTCGAGCAACCATCGATCTACGATCGACGTGAATTCAAACGGCGCTGTATCGGACGTGGCAAAGATTTCTGCCGCTGCCGCTTGGCCAATTGCAAACTGCGATTGTACGTCGGGGGCGTCGAGCAAATCGCGCCGCAGCGTGTCCAAGCTATCGCCAAAAATGTCTGCGGCATCAAAGGCTTTATCGACCCAATCGCCCGCCGCTTTTCCCATCAAGGCAGACCATCCTGCGGGCGTCATGCCCCAGCCAAATACGGTCGTCGGACCGTCAGAACTGGTTTGCATCGGGGCGGTGGTTGGACCGACCAGTGTCACGGGATATGTCGGACAATCGGTCCCATCAATGAATTGATAGCGTCCGCTGCCCCGCAGCAGGATTCGGAACTGCGCACGGTCCGCGCGTTCCAATTCTTTCTTTGGCGGTCCGTTATAATCGAAATAATAAAATGACGAGACAAACGGCAGCAGCGTTTCCCGCGGCGCTTCATATTGCAGATTGATCATGACCCACCCCCATCGAGGACAGGTCTACCACGGAAATGATGAAAAAAAAGACCTGCCACACGGGCAGGCCTTCAAAGTTCAAGAACTCTGGTCAAAAGACTCGAGCCCTTCGGGTCGCAAAATCTCTTTAGGCGGCAATTGTAACATATTCTTGCATAGAATCGCCACATCGCATCACTTTTCTTGACATTTTCGGCCAACTCCCGCGTTCCTTATCGCGCCCCTAATTTGTTAGAGTGATTGCCAGCGTTACGAGGGGGCGGCATAGGCCGATCATGCTTTATTCGCTTTTCCGTCCGGCATTGTTTTTGGCAGACGCCGAAACCGCGCATGGTCTTTCACTCGCCGCACTCCGATTGCTGCCTTCGCGTGCCGCGCCCCATGATCCGATATTGCAGCAGACCCTTGCTGGTCTAAAATTTCCCAATCCAGTCGGGCTGGCGCCTGGCTATGATAAAAATGCGGAGGTTTTTCGCGCAGCCTATGGTCTGGGCTTCGGCTTTGTAGAGGTAGGCAGCGTCACGCCGAAGCCGCAAAGCGGCAATCCGCGTCCGCGCGTGTTTCGCCTTGTCGAGGACAACGCCGTTATTAACCGCATGGGTTTCAACAATGATGGCATGGAGGCTGTTGCACAAAGACTGCAAGCACGATCATCGGCACCACAGGGACCGCTCGGCATCAATGTCGGCGCCAATAAGGACAGCGAGGACCGCACAGCGGATTATGTGACAGCGACGCAGCGGCTGGCGGGCCTTGCGGATTATGTGACGGTCAATATCAGTTCGCCTAACACGCCTGGGCTGCGCGCGTTGCAAGATAAAGCAGCGCTGGATGACCTTTTGGCACGGGTGAAGGATGCTGCACCGGCGGGCAAACCGGTTTTCCTAAAAGTCGCGCCTGATTTGGAGCCCGCCGATATCGATGACATTGCAGCGTCAGTTATCGATCACAAAATCGATGCGCTGATCGTTAGTAACACGACCATCACGCGACCGGCTCTCCGCTCATCGCACTCC
>JBEBKE010000334.1:0-2262 GCA_040079555.1 Sphingorhabdus sp.
GGATTCGCTTGAAATCAACACACTTGCGCTCCATGTTAAGGGCGAATTACGAACTACAGGAGCATCGACGATGTCGACCGAAACGCTGACTGCGACAGATACTGAATTAAAGCTGACCCCGCCCGATCCGGTGCCGGTTATCACCGCAGAGCGCGCAGCAGGGCTTGTACCTGTATCCGACGATGTGCAGACCAAGCTGCAAGAAAAGGTTGAGGGCTATATCAACGATCTGTTGGCGCAGGACGTCAACAGCCCTGAATTTGGTCAGCGCGTCGATCAGCTAACCAGCATGGGCCGCAAGGAAATCATGGAGGCTGCAGGGCAATCCAACCGTTTCCTTGATCGCCCGATCCGGCAGATGGATGACCAGTCGGGCGTTGGCGCCGATTTGGCGGAACTGCGCCGCACGGTTGAGGATCTAGACCCTTCGAAAAAGGGCAATTTGATGACCAAGCAAAAACTGTTTGGCATCATTCCGTTCGGTAATAAGCTGCGCAATTATTTCGACAGCTATCAAAGCTCGCAGGGCCATATCAGCGGCATCCTTGGCCGTCTTGCCAATGGCAAAGACGAATTGTTGATGGATAATGCGGCGATTGATGTGGAGCGGCAGAACCTTTGGAAAGCCATGGGCAAGCTGGAACAGATGATCGTCATTTCCAAGCAATTGGACGGACGATTGGAAGAGAAATCGGCGGAATTGGAACTGTCCGATCCGGCCAAAGCAAAGGCATTGAAAGAAACTGCACTGTTCTATGTGCGCCAACGGCATCAGGATTTGCTGACGCAGATGGCGGTGACGGTGCAGGGCTATCTCGCGCTTGACCTCGTTAAGAAAAACAATGTCGAGTTGGTGAAGGGCGTTGACCGTGCGTCAACCACGACCGTTGGTGCGCTGCGCACTGCGGTGACAGTGGCACAGGCAATGTCGAACCAAAAACTGGTGCTCGACCAGATCACCGCGCTGAATACGACTACCGCCAGCATTATTGACGGAACGGGTAAGATGCTGCGCGAAAACACCGCGAGGATCCACGAACAGGCCGTGACAGCGGCGATCCCGCTGGAAACATTGCAACGCGCGTTCCAGAATATCTACGACACGATGGACGCAATCGATACGTTTAAACTGAAAGCGCTCGACAGCATGAAAGCGACCAGCACCGCGTTGGAGGCCGAAGTGCATAAGTCGAAAGGCTATATCGCGCGGGCTGAGGGCCAGGCACAGGCGCTGAAATCTGTGCAAGAGCCGGGACTTTTGAGCGCGTTGGATAGCTAGTTCGTGGAATTGGAGTTGCGTTTATTTAAACCGTTAGTGCTGAGCCTGTCGAAGTACGTCCCTCAGTTCAATATGGCGGTTGAAACCTTGGGACACCCTTCGACAGGCTCAGGGCTAACGGTTTTTAAATAGGTTAAATCTTTGTATGAGCAGCCCAGCATCCAATTCCGACGAAATCCTGTCCAGCGCCAGCCGCTCGCTGCGCAACGTCCGCATGGGGCCGCCGATTGGCACGAAGTCTCGCGCGCTGCGTAGAGCGCATTTCTATGGCAAAGTTGCGCGCGCGGCTGTGGCGGTGGGCGTATTGCTGGTCGGGGCAGGGATCGTTGGCGCGATCATCGATGGCATTGGTTTCTGGGGCGTCATGGTAACCGGCATCTTGGGCGCTGCTGCTGCCTATGTGCTGATGAAATATCCCGAAATGCCGATGCCGACAACGGAATCGCTGCGGCAAACTGATCTGGGCACGCTAGCTGGCAAGACTGAAATCTGGCTGGAGGCACAGCGACCAATGTTGCCCGCACCGGCAATCAGCATCGTTCAGGACATCGGCGTCCGGCTCGACCAACTCGCGCCGCAGTTGCAAACGCTCAACGAAAATGATCCGGCCTCTCGCGAAGTGAGAAAACTGGTCGGGGAGCATCTACCCGAACTCATCAACGGCTATAAACGTATCCCCGAAACATTGCGCCGACAGGACAATGCAGGGAAAACGCCAGAGCAACAGTTGATCGACGGATTGACGCGCATCGACCGTGAAATCGAAACAATGACCGGGCAGATCGCGCGCGGCGAATTGGATAAGCTGGCGACGCGCGAACGCTTTTTGGAAATCCGCTATGATGGGGCAGGGGACCGCGTTTAGCGCGCTTCTGCGACGTCAGACTTTCTTTCGCGCGTCCGCCACGGCTTTCTTCAGCGCGTCATAGCCAAGCGCACCCTCCAATATCTGGTCGCCAATGATGAAGGCTGGCGTGCCGCCA
>JBEBKE010000335.1:0-2256 GCA_040079555.1 Sphingorhabdus sp.
CAAATACAAAGATCAAACCAAGCACGCGCCGGGCAAGCCGGAATTCGTGAAGCTGGGCAGTTTTAAACAAGAGCTGACCTATAACCCCGAATTGTCGCTTTCTGCCGCGGGGATGTCGAGCCCACCCATCGGCATGACGATTGCGTTAAAGGCCGAATTTGATTCGGTAGAGGTGACGATCATGAACGCGCACTTGACCGAAATTGGCGGCGGATCGTGCAAAATCGCGGTGGATTTTAAGGTTGGCGAAGTAAAACTGTTCACCAAATCGACGCCGATAGAATTCAAGCTGATGGACCGCAAAAAACTGCCTGAACCCGGCATCGGGATTACGTGATTTTGGCGCAACCTGCGACCGCATACAAAATCCTGACCGCTGACCAATGGTCGCAATTTCAGGCAGACGGCGTGTTTTTGGGTGCACCGGTCGATTTGGCCGACGGCTATATCCATCTTTCCGCCGCCGATCAGTTAGCGGACACGCTCGACAAACATTTTGCTGGGCAAAGCGATTTGGTCATTACTGAAGTTGATTTGGCAGCTTTAGGCGAAATGGTGAAGTGGGAGGTCTCGCGCGGCGGCGCATTGTTCCCGCATATCTACGGGCCTTTGCCGATGTCGGCGGTGATCAGTTCGCGCGGAGCTTAAACCCGCCGCATCGGTTGCAACTCCATCCGTGCCAGACTGCGCCACAGCCATTCCAGCGGCCCATATTGGAACCGATCCAACCACGGCTTTGACCAGAGCAACATCACCGCCCAAGCTCCCAGCACGAACAGCCACAATGCTGGGCGGCTGACATGGCCATAAAGGCCAAGGCCATAGCCATAGAATATCGTCGTCATAACGATGCTGGTACCCAGATAGTTGGTGAACGCAGCACGGCCAGCCGCAGCAACACGATCCAGAAATGCACTCCCCGAGAGCTTTTTGATCCACAGGATCAGCAATGCGGCATAGGCAACGGTCATCATTAGCCTTGGGATCGTACTCCACGCTAAGAAATTTGCGAGCATATGAACGACGTTAAAATTGCTTGCCCATGCAAAGGCCGCCAGCGCAGCCGTTATCAGCAACCCTGCAGGCAGCAGGCGGTTGATCCAACGGCGATAATCCGCATCGGTCCAGTCGCCGGTCAAAAAGCCATTCTTTTTCATCGCCATGCCCAGCATCATCAACGGTAAGGTCTCTGTTATCGACTGCGCCACCCCGATCAGCGGCATGTACCAGTCAGTCAATTTATCGGCGACGATTCTCCCCCAGCTGCCGCGATGCAGCGCCAGTTCCTTAGCGATATTGACGTTAAAATTATCGCTTGCCATCGTATCGCGATATTGGCGCACAATATCAGGGTCAGCGCCGGGTAAAGAAGCTGACCATTGCAGAAATTGTAACCCACCAAATTGCAACGCCCATAGCAAAAAGCCTAAGCCGTAAACAATCAGCGCCCATTTTATCAATCGCGTTGGTTCCCAACGATGCATCCGGAAAACAAGGCTCCCAACGCTGGCGTACAGAAACAAGATATCGCCAAACCATAGCAGATAGAAATGCGCGAGGCCGAACAATGCCAGCCAGAACATGCGGGCGTAATGCACTTTTGCTGGATTCTGCTCCTTTGCTTCTGCCCTTTCGATAACGAGCATCATGCTGGCCCCGAACAACAAAGAGAAAAGTCCGCGCATCTTGCCTTCAACAAAAACGAACGACACGAACCAGCTGATCTGGTCGGCCAACGTCCCGCCGCCATATTCAGCGGGCGAAACGTAAGCCCATTCGGGCATGGCAAAGCCGATGATGTTCATCGCAAGGATACCCATGACGGCAAAGCCGCGCATCGCATCCAGGCTGATAAGCCGCGTTTGGCCGGTTGCTTCGGTCATCGTTTTGTCCCCTGTGTTACACAGGTGCTACAGCCAGCTGCTAATCTGGTCCAGCGGCTTCTTGATCGTCGCATGAACAGGCACAGTGGCATTGGGCGCGGGATGCCCAACGACCAAGACCATCATCGGCTTTTCGTTCGCCGGCCGGTCGCACAATTGGTTCAGGAACTTCATCGGATTTGGCGTGTGCGTTAATGTCGCCAGCCCCGCATCGTGCAGTGCCGCGATCAAAAAGCCGGTGGCGATGCCGACGCTTTCATTCACATAATAATTTTGCTTGTCATCGCCGGGGCTAATTCCCCCGCGCCGCTGACCAAAAATCACGATCAGCCACGGGGCGGTCTCCAGATAAGGCTTGCTGGCATCGGTGCCA
>JBEBKE010000336.1:0-2234 GCA_040079555.1 Sphingorhabdus sp.
TGGCGGCTGAGGCGCGTGTAGTGGCGCACCGTTTGCGGCTCCGACAGACCGGGCAAGCCGATACCGCGATTGCGTTCAAGGCCGCCAAGACGCGATTGCACGGTGGGCGCTGCGTCCAAATCAACGCCGGTTGTGTGCGCATCACCGATTTCAAAAATCAACGCTTCTTCAAGCATTAATGCCCGGTTTCCGGTGAATGTCGATGGCGTTATGACGTCAGATTCGACCATTTGAGGGCGCCAGCCGCTTGCGTTCACACCGCTCATCACAAGACCTCCTGCAGCAACGCCGCGAATGTTTCGATATCCTCGTCGCTAACCACTTCAGTCACAGCGACCAGCAGGCCGTTCTCCAGCGCAGACACCCCGGGATATAGCCGTCCGAGAGAGACGCCGCCGAGGACTTCTTTTGCCGCCAGCTTGTGTACGACGTCGCGAGCGTTGCTTGGCAAAATCAGCGTGAATTCGTTGAAAAAGCTGTCGTTGACCAACGACACGCCGGGGATCTGCGTCAGCCGCTCCGCCGCTTGCACCGCCTTGGCGTGATTCAATGCCGCGAGATCGCGCAAACCGCGTTCGCCGAGCAAGCTCATATGAATACTGAAAGCTAGCGCACAAAGGCCTGAATTTGTGCAGATATTGCTCGTCGCCTTTTCGCGGCGGATATGCTGCTCGCGCGTTGAAAGCGTCAGCACAAAACCGCGCTTACCCTCGGCATCCACAGTCTCGCCGCACAACCGGCCGGGTATCTGGCGGACAAATTTCTCTTTGCAAGCAAACAGCCCCACATAGGGCCCACCAAATTGCAAGCCGACGCCGATCGATTGCCCCTCACCCACCACAATATCCGCGCCCATTTCGCCTGGCGATTTGATTGCGCCCAAGGCAACGGGTTCGGTGACTACCGCGATCAACAAAGCGCCCGCTGCATGGCACCGCTCCGCGAGTGCACTCATGTCGCCAATCCGGCCTAAAATGTCGGGATATTGCACCACGACGCAGCTGGTTTCCGCATCGATGCACTCGGCAAGCGCGTCAAATCCAATATCGGCGTCAAGCTCCGGTAGTTTTGTATCAAGCGCGTCGCCGGTAAAATGGGCCATCGTCTTGGCAACGTTTACGTAGTGCGGGTGCAATCCGGGCGACAGTACCGCCTTTTTCCGCTTGGTAATCCGCCCCGCCATGCCGATGGCTTCCCAGCACGCGGTCGAGCCGTCGTACATCGACGCATTGGCGACATCGCACCCCAGCAAGCGCGCCACCTGAGTCTGAAACTCAAACAGCATCTGCAACGTGCCTTGCGCGATTTCCGGCTGATACGGCGTGTAAGCGGTCAAAAACTCGCCGCGCTGGATCAGGTGATCGACACTGGCGGGCACATGATGTTTATATGCGCCTGCGCCAAGGAAAAACGGATGATCCCCCGCCGCCAAATTCTTCCGCGCCATTCCTGCAAAATGCCGCTCCACCGCCATCTCGCTGGCATGCATCGGCAGCCCCGCAATCGGGCCGCTCAATCGCGCCTCTGCTGGCACATCGATGAACAGATCATCAACCGAATTGGCGCCCACCGTGGCAAGCATCGCCTGCCGGTCGGATTGGGTTAGGGGTAGGTAACGCATGCAATCTACTTTCTCTAAACCGTCACCCTGAACTTGTTTCAGGGTCCATCTTTTTGATCCACCGTTCGGCTAGGCCGCAAAATGGATGCTGAAACAAGTTCAGCATGACGTCGGTGTTGGTCTTAAAGCCCGTCGACAAACGCCTTGTAAGCCGCAGCGTCCATCAGACCGTCGAGTTCTGAAGGATCGCTGAGTTCAATCTTAAAGAACCAGCCCGCACCTTCAGGATCGCTGTTGACCAATGCCGGGTCGTCGGCGAGCGCATCATTGCCTTCGCTGACAGTGCCGGAAACGGGGGCATAAACGTCGGACGCGGCCTTAACCGATTCCACAACAGCTGCGTCGCCGCCCTTGGACAATGACGCACCAACCGCAGGAACCTCGGCAAAGACGATATCACCCAGCTGGCTTTGCGCATAATCGGTGATGCCGACCGTCGCAGTGTTGCCTTCGACTTCGATCCATTCATGTTCGTCTGTGAAATAACGGCTCATTGGGTTTTCCCTCCATTTTCGGTTGCCGCAATTTCCGAGGAAATCGCTCGGCGGTGGTAGTGATGTGGAATAAATGGCATGGACGCGACGATCAGCGGAACACGCTTGCCGCGCACCTC
>JBEBKE010000337.1:0-2224 GCA_040079555.1 Sphingorhabdus sp.
AAATTCATATTCCCTTCAAATCGGCGATTATCTCCTGTCTATTAGCCCTCGCTTTTGCCAATAAGCAATCCAGTGATTCCCCGTTGATATTGAGAGCCCGACACCATGAAATTTTTTGCCGACACCGCCGAAATCGCCGACATTCAAGAACTCGCCGCAACAGGGCTGTTGGATGGGGTTACGACCAACCCATCGCTGATCGCAAAATCGGGCCGCGACTTTATCGAGGTGACACGCGAAATCTGCGCGTTGACCGATGGTCCAGTATCGGCGGAGGTCGTCGCGCTTGACCACGCAACGATGATGAAAGAGGCCGAAATTCTGCGCAAGATCGCCGACAATGTCTGCATCAAAGTGCCGCTAACAATTGATGGCCTGAAAACCTGCAAAGCCCTCACCAGCGAAGGCACGATGGTCAATGTGACGTTGTGTTTCTCCGCCAATCAGGCTCTGCTTGCGGCCAAGGCAGGGGCCAGCTTTATCTCACCATTCGTCGGTCGGCATGACGACAATGGTTTTGACGGCATGTCGTTGATCGAGGACATTCGCCTGATTTATGACAATTACGCATTCGATACCGAGATCCTTGTCGCCAGCGTGCGCCACGGCATTCACGTGTTGGAAGCGGCGCGGATTGGCGCAGATGTGATGACGGCTCCACCGGCAGTGATCAAAGGGCTTTTCAAGCACATATTGACTGACAAAGGCATCGAGGGTTTTCTCGCCGATTGGGCAAAAACCGGTCAGGCGATTGGATAATAATAGAATAAAGGCTAATGGCTGTATAGGATAACCCACGCAGCACAGAGTATCTCCGACGAAATTTTTTTCGTAGGAGGCCTTTATGAACAGGCTCGAAAAGGTATTTCCCATCGCACATGTTCACTACAATGACGAGATCGACGAAGGCGGCAAAGTTGTCGTTCCCGACGAGGTTCTTGACGCTATCAAAACGCTGATCCGTTGGACGGGTGACGATCCACACCGTGAAGGCTTGCTTGATACGCCGCGCCGCGTAGGGCGCGCTTGGCGGGAATACTGCATCGGCTATGCCGAGGATCCCAGCATCCATCTGCAGCGTACCTTTGCCGAGGTGGGCGGCTATCACGAACTGGTGCTGCTGAAAGACATTCCGTTCCAGTCGCACTGCGAACATCACATGGCGCCGATCGTTGGCAAAGCGTCCATCGCCTATATGCCGACAGACAAGGTTGTCGGCATCTCCAAACTTGTCCGCGTGCTGAACGGATTTGCCAACCGGTTGCAAGTGCAAGAACGGCTGACCGCAGAGGTTGCCAATTGCATTTGGGATCATCTGAAGCCCGCCGGTGTCGCGGTAGTCATTGATGCGCAACATGGCTGCATGACTGGGCGCGGGGTAAAGATCCACGGCGTTGGTATGGTGACGTCCAAGCTGATCGGCTGTTTCTTGGACGACCCGACAAGCCGCAAGGAAGTTATGAGTTTGATGGGGTATTGACCCTCTAGCTTCGTCGCGTAGAAAACTATCTGATAATAAACCGTAGTGCTGAGCCTGTCGAAGCACGTCCCGCAGTCATGAACGGCCGCTTAAACATTGGGACGTGCTTCGACAGGCTCAGCACTAACGGTGTTGGCTAGTCGTCGGGAATCACCACCATGAAACAATCATTCCGAAACCGTTTCCGCACATTTCAGGCCATGCGCGGCGACGGCGCTGACCCCGCCTTTATCGCTGATCTGGAATTCCTAGAAAACCGCGACCTTGACCTGTCGATCCGTCTCGGCGGCCTGCTCGCGTTCAACGCTTTGCTGATCACCATCGGCACACACCCAATCTCCGCCAGCCCCGGCGCACCGCTCAGCCTTGATGCGCCGACACAGCCGATACTGACCATCGCCAGCATCATCGGCATATTGCCGTTCATCGTTTCCAGCTTTTACTGCCTACGCGCCATATTGGTTGGCGAAGAATTCGACGGCAGCGGCCCCGAAGACAACAGCCGCCAACGTCAAGCGCTCTATGCAGCCTTTGTCCACTCCATCGACGTCCAAGATCGCTTCCTGCGCCTCTCCATCCGCGCTTCCATAACAGGCGGTGCGCTGACGATCTTGGTGTGGGCGTGGATATTGCTGGAGAAAATGGTTTAAGCACGCTGCGACACAAACGTGTCTCGTCGGCAAGTGTTTATTGGTCGCACGATGATAAACCGACGCTGCGTGATATAACCGATGGAAGTTTGAT
>JBEBKE010000338.1:0-2217 GCA_040079555.1 Sphingorhabdus sp.
AATATGGCGAAATTCTTTGGAAATCTGCACCTGGTGCTGCTGGTCGGATTGGCGGCATCCTTTGCCATCATGTTCGGCGTTGATGCCGATGGCGTCACGGCGCAGTCGATTACCCGTTGGCTGCACACATTTGTCGGCATCGTCTGGATCGGTTTGTTGTACTATTTCAACTTTGTACAAATCCCAACCATGCCGAAAATTCCCGCAGAATTAAAACCCGGCGTGTCAAAACATATTGCCCCTGCTGCGTTGTTCTATTTCCGCTGGGGCGCGGCATTGACGGTTTTGTTTGGCCTGATCATTTCATACCAAGCGGGCTATGAGCGTGAAGCATTGATGCTGCGCGGTGATTACAAGTTGATCGGTATTGGCATGTGGCTGGCGTTGATTATGGCGTTCAACGTGTGGTTCATCATCTGGCCAAATCAGAAAAAAGCTCTGGGCATTGTCGAAGCCGACGATGCGACAAAAGCAAAAGCGGCAACAACCGCAATGATGACATCGCGCCTCAACACATTGCTTTCGATCCCGATGTTGTACACCATGGTGACCTTCAACGGTGGCTGATTGCTAACGCTGTGATTTTGCGAAAAGGGCGGTCAATTTGGCCGCCCTTTTTCGTTCAGCCCAGCAGATCGTGCTTCTTCAGTGAATGCCGCAGCTGGTCGTAACTTAGGTTCAGCGCCTTGGCTGTCTGCCGCTGGTTATAGCGGTGTTGCGCCATCGCTTGCTCCAATAGCGCCTTTTCAAAGGCTTCGGTGGTCGCTTTGAAATCACCGACTTTGATCTGAACATTTTCGATTGCCGAGAAATCGGTTGAGTGACGCGAAGGCGCGTCGGCATTGTCACTTCCGGCAGGATCGGCCTTACCTGTGTCATGCTCCCGCTCGGATGCTGACGGTACAATCGCAACCCAAGGGCTTTCAAACGGGTCGAACTGAATATAATCCACCGGTTGCGACGGATCGTTCCAGCGATAGACCGCCCGCTCCACGACATTACGCAATTCGCGCACATTGCCCGGCCATTGATAATTCTCCATCGCGCGCTGTGCCAGCGGCCCAAAGCCCGGCCAGCCTTCCCATGCCAGCTCGCTTGCCATGCGCCTGCCGAAATGGTCGGAGAGGACCTCGATATCGCCTTCGCGGACACGCAAAGGAGGGAGCGTAACCACCTCAAAACAAAGACGATCTAGTAAATCGGCGCGGAACCGCCCTTGCTCGACCATGCCCGGCAGGCTTTCGTTTG
Organism: Sphingorhabdus sp.; assembly: GCA_040079555.1. Classification (GTDB taxonomy): domain Bacteria; phylum Pseudomonadota; class Alphaproteobacteria; order Sphingomonadales; family Sphingomonadaceae; genus Sphingorhabdus_B. Next base: position 1,249 of record JBEBKE010000338.1, read on the forward strand.
TGGCCCCCACAATGCGGACATCAACGCGGATCGGCCGCGACGAACCAATGCGCGTCACTTCGCCATATTCGACTGCCCGCAACAGCCGTTCTTGCGCTCCCATGCTCAGCGTGCCGAGTTCGTCGAGAAACAACGTCCCGCCATGCGCTTCTTCGAAACGCCCTTCGCGCGCACGGGTTGCGCCGGTGAATGCGCCCGCCTCATGCCCGAACAATTCGGCCTCGATCAGTGTCTCTGGCAACGCCGCGCAGTTCATTGTCACCAGCGGGCCGTCCCAGCGCTGGCTCAACCGGTGCAGCCGTTCTGCAATCAGTTCTTTGCCGGTTCCGCGCTCGCCGATGACCAGCACGGGTCGGTTCAGCGATGCGGCGCGGCTGGCGCGTTCGACCGCATCCAGAAAGGCCGATGACTGGCCAATAAATTGCGTTCCGCGCTCCATACCGCACTGTTGGCATATTTCACCATATATTGGCAAGTCTTGCGAATGCGAAAGTGATGTTTTGGTGTCAGTTTTGTCAGTTTTCCAGCATTACTGCGGCTTTCGCAAAACTGGCACGCCTCCTGCTAATATGTTTGCAAGCCCCAAATGTGGCGAGACAGACAGGAAAGATCAGACAGATGAAAACCCCCTCCTCTATTCAGCCCGAAGCCAGCGGCACGAAAATTGGTGCCACGATTTCGATGCTGCTGCTCGTTGCCTTCGGATTATCGTCATATTTGAACCATCAGGATAATGAACACCGCCATGCAGCCGAACATTCCAACCGGCCAACCGTCATCAGCGCATATCTTGCCTGAATTCGGTCAGCCCAGACCGGGGCGTGAAAGCTCCCCCCCAGCTCCCCGAACAGAGCTTGCCCCGGTCTCCCCTTTCTCTAGACTAGGTCTGAATATGGACCGTCAACATTACCGGAGTTTCCCAATGGGTATATTTTCCCGAACCCGCGATATCATCGCTGCCAACGTCAC
>JBEBKE010000339.1:0-2208 GCA_040079555.1 Sphingorhabdus sp.
TGACCCGGGCTGAATCAGCGGTGTTGCGGATGCTGGGCTGGGGGCGGTCAAATGCAGATATCGCCATGCTGCTCGATTCCGCTGAAACCACAGTCAGGTCGCATATGAACAACGTGATCCGGAAACTAGAGCTCGACGGGATGCGCGAGCTGATGTGCATCGCCGGGCTGTTGTTTCATCCGCTGGATTGAACAGTGCTTGCCAAAGTGGAGGCGTGTTGTGCGCAATCAACATTGGCTGTTTAAGCCCCGGCTTTAATCAGCCAGCGACACTTCATACACAACACCTGCGATATTCAGCGGATAGGCAGATGCGGTAAATTCGCTCTCAATGTAAAAAACCTGCTTGCTGGGTATCCGCTCCAGATCCATTTTCGCTTCCTCGGCGATATCATCCAATTGCCCCGCACGGCGCAGTTCATCAACGGCAATAAATCGTGCGCTGATTTGCGTACAACTCTCTCCATTCCAACTGACATTTTGATCAACCGCTTCCGGATAGCGGATCAAAAAATCGCAAGCCGGTTTGCCATTAACGTCGATGTCCGTTTTTGACACCACTAGGCCTCTGGAAGTTGCTACAGGTTCAGGGTCTATCTTGCCCATTTCAGACTTAGCCGGCTGCACTTCGGCCTTTCCAGTTCCGCTAATTTTGGTAGCCAAACTGCGTTCAGCCGCAGTGTCAGAAGCTCGGCCTTTGTCAGGTTCGGCCTGGCAGCCGACATTGAACAAACAACTCGCAAGCAGGAATAACCGAGTTGTGAGCATCTGGCTTTTCATCTCTTAGCGCGTTCAGGACGGATCATATTCGACATGAAGGTGATCATTAGTTGGTCTATCGGGAAAAATCTCAAAATGCACGTCATAACGGTCACCCAAAATAGACCTAACGGCGGCCTCAAGCTGCCGCCCTTGTGCATCGGTGATAGTGTTGCCCCTGAAATCCAGAGCACGGTCAGAATAATGAAGCGAACCATTCATGTGGCGGCTATCATTGCCTGACGTAATCACAGGTGAGGGCAAGCCAAGCCGCCGCGCAGCGGTTGCCACAGCCTCGATCACTGGGGCCATATTGGCATCCAACCGAGAGATACGGACACCGGCATTTTTCACTTCAACACCATTTGCACGAGCAACGGCGTTTCCATCAATTGTTCCGGTCCGCGGCGATGGTGCCGCAGCTGTTACATCGGGAGACGCCGGCGCTGGGTCAGTGCGTGCCGCAGAAGGACGATCTAGCATGGCCAGTGCATCGCGCCGTTCGGCGGGATAGCGGTTTTGCGTCACACTGATCAGCTGCTGCCGCTCACCAGCCGTCAGGCGCGGGTTATTGCGGGCGACGTCCAAAACATACTCCGTCCGGCGGTCGTAAATATTATTGATCAATGCACGGTCATAGCCGGGATCGGTGCGCGCCATCTGTCCGTCGGTTCGCGCAACGGCATCCCGCAGAATGGTAGAGGCGCCTGCGTGTTGGACGGATACTGACCAAACAGCATCGCGCACCGCGTTGTGACGTGTGTTCAAATCAAGGCCAGTCCTAGTCTGGACTGTATCAACCGCAGGCTGATAATGGGTCCGTTCGATAAAGGCATGTTGCGCTTCACGAAACGCCTGTGGCTCACGACTTGCAACGGACTGCCACCGGTTGCTAAACGCGCGACTGCCGGGCGTTAGCCCTACAAATTCGTTAGCCCAACGCGCGCCTTCGTTGCGCATGAACGCGCTTAATGTGCCTGCTCGTGAAGATAGCTGATATACGCCATAGGATACACCGCCGGGGTCATTGGTCCCGCCTGATACTGTACCCGGTCCGCGATTGCCGCTTTCGTACACTTCAGAAAGCGAACCCAGCCTGTGATTACCAGCATTGGAAGCTGCACCACTTACAACAGGCGCAGCTGCCGTCGCAGCACCAGCACTTGCCCGAGCGTCAACACTTGCGTCCGCGCCACCCGCCGCCTGTATCCGCAAGCTATCGCCGGGGTAAATCCGATTGGGATTTGAAACCTGTGGATTGGCCGCAACCAATGCCGACAGCGAAACACCATTGGCCGCTGCAATCCCCGCCATCGTGTCGCCGCGCCGGATCTCATAGCTCTGCGAAGCGCCTTGGGGCAGCGTCAGACGCTGCCCGGCATAGATCAGATTGGGATTGCGAATGCCGTTCAGGCTAGCGAGGGTCGCCACATCGGTGCCAAAGCGCTGC
>JBEBKE010000340.1:0-2193 GCA_040079555.1 Sphingorhabdus sp.
GGAGGCACAAGGCCCAGTGATAAGCTTGCGGCACTGCGCCGTCGGCAGGCGCTGCCCGGTCTAGCATCGCCAACCATCGCCCAAATGCGGCAGGATCGATACGGTCTTCCCTGTTTTCGGTGCGACCGATCCATGCGTCCCAACCTGCCATCAGTTTTGCCTCCCAACCAAGCCTTTAGCAATGACCTGCGCCTGAATTTCCGCTGCGCCTTCAAAGATATTCAGGATGCGCGCGTCGCACAATATGCGGCTGATTTCATATTCCAGCGCATAGCCATTGCCGCCATGGATTTGCAGGCTGGCGTCCGCATTGCTCCATGCTGTGCGCGCCGCAAGCAGCTTTGCCATGCCTGCTTCGATATCGCAGCGTTTCCCCAAATCCTTGGCGCGCGCAGCGGCATAAGTGAGTTCGCGGCTCGCCACAAAATCGGCGAGCGACATTGCGATTTTATCTGACACACGAGGGAAACTCAAAATTGATTGGCCAAATTGCTTGCGACCCAGCGCATAATCAAGGCCTAGCTCAAGCGCCCGTTTCGCCACACCCACAGCGCGGGCAGCCGTTTGAATCCGCGCGCCTTCGAATGTGCGCATCAACTGTTTAAAGCCTTGCCCCTCTTCGCCGCCAAGCAGCGCGTCCGCCGGAGCCCGCATTCCATCAAACTGCAACGCATATTCGCGCATTCCGCGATAGCCGAGCACTTCAATCTCGCTGCCCGTCAGTCCTTTATCAGGAAACGCATCGTTGTCCGTCCCGCGCGCCTTTGGCACCAACAGCATCGATAACCCAGCATAGCCCTTGGCATCGGGTAGTGTCCGCACCAACATTGTCATTAAGTCAGAACGGCTGGCGTGCGTAATCCAGGTTTTCGCGCCGTTAATAGCCCAATGGTCGCCGTCGCTTTGTGCCTTGGTCTGCAGCGAACCCAAATCAGAGCCGGTATCGGGTTCGGTGAACACGGCGGTCGGCAGAACTTCTCCGCTGGCAATTTTCGGCAGCCAATATGACTTTTGCGCATCGGTCCCGCCTGTTGCGATCAACTCGCCCGCAATTTCGGACCGCGTCCCAAGCGACCCCGCGCCTATCCAGCCGCGCGACAGTTCTTCGGTTACGATGCACATCACCTGCTTTGACAGCCCAAGTCCGCCAAATGCCTCTGGAATGCAAACGCCGAATGTTCCCAAATTAGCCATTGCAGCAACGGTTGCATCGGGGATCAGATCATTGGCGAGATGCCAAGCATGGGCATAGGGAATGACTTCCGAGTTTGTAAAGCGCCGATATTGGGCGCGTATGGCATCAAGATCTGCATCGTGTAGCGCCTCGCTCGGCCACTGGCCTTGTGCCAGCGCCGCCACGACGTCGGATCGAAGGGTAGCGAGGTCACATTCGGTAAGCTCAACGCAATCAGTGGATAATTTTACCGCCGAATGCTGGAGGCCAAGATCGGCGGGCCGGAACATTTCGTTCTGGCCCATCGGCAAGCCGCCAGTCAGTTGCCCAATTGCTTCAGCGAAGATCAAAGTTGCAACGTTTTGGTCCAGCGTTGTCCCGCCACCATTCGCCGCTAACCATTCAGACACCGCCTCCATTGAGGCCACAATCGTCGCAACCCAAGAAAAGCCGTGCGCCGCGCGTTGCTGGCTATCCATCGACGCTTGTGAAAGCCGCACCGACAACGCCGTCTGTGCGGCATCGCGGTAAAGCCGCGCGGCATTCAGTACGCGCGGCAAATTCATGCGCGCTCGAAAATCGCGGCGATCCCCTGCCCGCCGCCAATGCACATCGTCTCCAAGCCAAATCGCGCATCGCGGCGTTGCATCTCGCGTGTCAGGTTAGCGAGGATACGGCCACCTGTAGCACCGATAGGATGACCAAGCGATATGCCTGACCCGTTGACGTTCAGCATCTCCATACGGCTGTCATTCTCTGACCAGCCCCAACCTTTCAAACAGGCTAGAACTTGCGGTGCAAACGCTTCGTTCAGTTCGACAACGCCGATATCGCTCCACGATAACCCGTTGCGATCAAACAGTCGCTGCGTCGCTGGCACAGGGCCGAAACCCATGCGGCTGGGGTCACATCCAGCGGCGGCCCAGCTGTGGAAATAAGCGATAGGTTCAAGGCCAAGCTCTTCCAACTTGTCCTCAGCGACCACGAGGCATGCGGCGGCGGCGTCATTCTGCTGGCTG
>JBEBKE010000341.1:0-2191 GCA_040079555.1 Sphingorhabdus sp.
GTACGCTTGCAGCGCCCAGACCTCCATTTCCCCGAAGCGCTGACCGCCGAACTGCGCCTTACCACCCAGCGGCTGCTGCGTGACGAGCGAATACGGCCCGATCGAACGGGCGTGGATCTTGTCATCAACCAAGTGATGCAGTTTCAGCATGTAGATGTATCCGACGGTCACCTTACGGTCGAACTTGTCACCGGTGCGGCCATCATACAGATCGCTTTGGCCCGAAGTATCAAGCCCAGCCTTGGTCAGCATGTAAGAGACATCGGCCTCGCGCGCACCATCGAACACAGGTGTGCCCATGGGAACGCCAAAGGTCAGATGTTCGGCCAGATCGATAATGGCTTCGTCTGAGCGGCTGGCGATTTCCTTGGCGTAGTTTTCGCCATAAATATCGGCCAAGCGATCACGGATTGCCGCCGGCGGCGCTCCGGCAGACGGGTTCGGATTGGCTGCGCGCCACTCCTCTAGCCCTGCCTCGATTTGTTTGCCCAGACCGCGGGCGGCCCAGCCAAGATGCGTTTCAAAGATCTGCCCGACGTTCATACGCGAAGGCACACCAAGCGGGTTGAGCACGATGTCAACGGGTGTACCATCCGCCAAGAACGGCATGTCTTCTTGCGGCAAAATGCGCGAGATAACACCCTTATTCCCGTGACGTCCGGCCATTTTGTCACCCGGCTGCAGCTTACGCTTCACCGCGACAAAGACCTTGACCATTTTCAGCACGCCCGGCGACAATTCGTCACCACGCTCCAGCTTCTCACGGCGGTCATCGAATTTCTCGACGATCAGCTTAACGGCATCGTCATATTGCGTTTTGACAGCCTCTAGATCGCCCTGAACCTTGTCATCCGCAACCGCGATTTTCCACCATTCAAAACGTTCGACTTCCGCCAGATTGGCCTCGTCAATCGTATCGCCTTTTTTCATCGGCTTTGGAGCCGCTGCGACAACTTGACCGATCAGCATGTCTTTCAGGCGGTTATAGGTCGCACGGTTAAGGATCGAGCGTTCGTCTTCACGGTCCTTTGCAAGCCGTTCGATTTCTTCGCGCTCAATCGCCATCGCACGTTCGTCTTTGTCGATACCGTGGCGGTTGAAAACGCGCACTTCAACGACAGTTCCGGCAACGCCCGGTGGCAGGCGCAGCGAGGTATCGCGGACGTCCGATGCCTTTTCACCAAAGATGGCGCGGAGCAGCTTTTCCTCTGGCGTCATCGGGCTTTCGCCCTTTGGCGTGATCTTACCGACTAGGATATCGCCGGGATGCACTTCGGCACCGATGTAGACAATTCCGGCTTCGTCGAGGCTGCGCAGGGCTTCCTCACCGACATTCGGAATGTCGCGTGTGATATCTTCAGGGCCAAGCTTGGTATCGCGAGCCATGACTTCAAACTCATCGATGTGGATCGACGTGAACACGTCGTCCTTCACAATGCGTTCCGAAATCAGGATGGAATCTTCGTAGTTATACCCATTCCAAGGCATAAACGCGACGAGGCTGTTCTTGCCCAGCGCCAATTCGCCCAGTTCGGTCGATGGACCGTCAGCGATAATATCGCCTGCCTCAATCACGTCACCAACCTTAACCAATGGCTTTTGGTTGATGCAGGTGTTTTGGTTCGACCGCTGGAATTTTTGCAGCGTGTAGATGTCGACGCCAGATTGGCCGGGCTGAACTTCGCCGGTTACGCGGATCACGATACGGGCCGCGTCAACTTGGTCGACGATGCCCGGACGGCGTGCGCCGATAGCAGCGCCGGAATCGCGCGCCACAGTTTCTTCCATGCCGGTACCAACAAGCGGGGCTTCTGCACGCAGCAAAGGCACAGCCTGACGTTGCATGTTCGATCCCATCAATGCGCGGTTAGCGTCATCGTTTTCCAAGAACGGGATCAGCGAAGCCGCAACCGAAACCAGCTGTTTCGGCGATACGTCCATCAACGTGATCTGTTCTTTCGGCGCCATCAGGAATTCACCTGCCTGACGTGACGAGATCAACTCTTCAAGCAACATGCCGTTCGCATCAGTCTCAGCGTTCGCCTGCGCGACCGTGTGCTTTTGCTCTTCCATCGCTGACAAATAGACAACCTCGTCAGTGACGCGGCTTTCTTTGACCAGACGGTAAGGCGTTTCGATAAAGCCATATTTGTTCACGCGGCTAAACGATGCCAGCGAGTTGATAAGACCG
>JBEBKE010000342.1:0-2175 GCA_040079555.1 Sphingorhabdus sp.
GGCACCGTTTCCAAATAGCGGAGGATCCCGCCCTCCAAATGATAAACGTCGTCTATCCCTTCAGCTTTCAGGAACGCTGTTGATTTCTCGCATCGGATGCCGCCGGTGCAGAACATTGCGAATTTAGTTTTACCTTTGGCCAGTTCATTGCGATTTTCGCGGAACCAGTCTGGGAAATTTCGAAAGGATTTGGTCTGCGGATCAATCGCGCCCTCAAACGTCCCAATCGCGACTTCATAATTGTTGCGGGTATCGATCAGGATCGTGTCGGGATCAGAAATTAACGCGTTCCAATCCTCTGGCTGCACATAGGTACCAACTTCGCGCTTTGGGTCGATGCCATCGACGCCAAGGGTCACGATCTCCTTCTTCACGCGCACTTTCATCCGGTAGAATGGCATCTCGGCGGCGTGGGAATATTTGACGTCCAGTTCGGCGCAGCCAGGCAAAGTGCGTAGCAACGCGACCACTGCGTCTATTCCAGATTCAGTCCCCGCGACGGTCCCGTTCACGCCTTCGGTAGCAACCAAGATTGTGCCTTTAAGGCCGTGTTCGTTGCACCAGCCCGCAATCTGGGATCGCAGCAATTCTGGCTGTGCAAAGCTGGCAAAGCGGTACAATGCCGCCACTTTGATCGGAAATATTTCAGTCATATCGCGCCCTATAGCGCCGGATTGCGCGTTAGGCGATACGATATGGCACGACGTTGCGCCGGTCAGGATCGACGATGATCTCGCGATCCGAAGGCGGAAAGGCGCGTTGATCGCAATCGGGGCGGGGGCACAGTCGGCAGCTGATCCCGATTTGGGTTGCACCGCGTCCGGTCAAATCCAACCCATCGGCATAGATAAATTCGCGCGCATGATCGATTTCACAGCCCAAGGCGACGGCATAGCGTCGCGGGCTTCTATCATAACTACCCGATGGTTTAACGAGCCCCTTAGCCATCGAGACATAGCGCACACCGTCGGGCGTTTCGGCCAATTGCACCAATATCCGGTCAGGAATGGCCACCGCCTCATGCACAATCCATAACGGGCAGGCACCGCCAAAGCGGGCGAATTGCAAGCGGGTGGCGCTGTGACGTTTGGTGATATTCCCCGCCATATCGACTCGGCAGAAAAAGAAAGGCACCCCGCGCGCATTGGGGCGTTGTAGCGTCGATAGTCGGTGGCAGGCTTGTTCAAAGCTGACATGAAAACGTTGGCAAAGCCGGTCGATATCATGCCGTACAGCGCGTGCTTCCTCGCGGAACCGAGCATAGGGCATCAGGATCGCGCCTGCGGCATAGTTTGCCAAGCCAACGGAGAGTAATTGGCGGGAAGCAGGCGCGCGGAGTTTAGCACCTTCCACGACGGCGCTGATTTCTTCACGCAAAGCAATGGCTGCGAGTTGATGCGCAAGCTGAAACCTTCGGCTTTCTGCGGGTTGGCTTTGATCGACCACCAGATGGCCCATTTCAGGGTCAAAGTCGCGAAGGCCCGCATTGTGCGAATACAGCAGCGATATCGATAGCGCATGTTTCAAATAATGCTCAAGCGCCGCGACATCCGGTGTGAGCAGCGCGCCACGCAACTTGTCGCCCAATGCCTCGGCTGCCTTGTCGAGGACATCGACATAATTGCCAGAGTTATGAAACCAGTCGCGCACTCCCTCCCACGGCAAGCGCGAACCGCCGGCATTGTCGCTGGACAGCGCCTCATCGACAATTTGAAGGCGTTGTCCGATTTGGGTATAGGCCTGATGCAGCGCGGCAAATTGTTCGGCGAGCGCAGGCTGTTGCTCGGCTATGCGGGCCAATTGTTCGGTTGAAAGCGGATTTGTAAATAACGGATCTGCGGCGGCTTCGCGCAAGGCCGCAAAGCTGCGGGTGGCGGTGTCTTCCTCATCGACATTCCAGTCGAGCGGGAAAACCCGAGCGAGTGCCTCCAAAAGCGCAGGGGTTAAGGGTCGGTCGTCATGTTCAATCTGAGACAGATAGGACACAGAAATGCCAAGCCGTTCGGCCATTTCCAATTGACGCAGAGCTAACCCCGCGCGGAGCGCCTTTAATTTTTGGCCAGCAAAAACACGTCTCTTCGCCATCAATCCTCCTTCATGTCTTCGTGTCTTCGTGCGAGTCAAAATTAGCTCGCACGAAGACACCAAGGTTTTCGAAGCCCTAACAATGAAGTC
>JBEBKE010000343.1:0-2169 GCA_040079555.1 Sphingorhabdus sp.
TATCCGCGAACTGTGCGATGAATATGCAGCCGATGGGTATGAAGTCCTCGCCCCCGCTTTATTCGACCGCGAGCATCCCGGGTTTGAATGCGACTATACTGGACCGGAGTTTGAACGGGCGGTTGAATTGGCGCGCACGCTCCACCCGTTTGAAACATCCCTCGCCGATGCGCAGACTTGCATCGACGCACTAAAATCCAAGGGCCCTGTTTTCATGACGGGCTTTTGCTATGGCGGATCAGTGACGTGGCGGATGGCGCAGATTAGCCCTGATTTGGCAGCCGCGAGCGCATATTATGGTAGCCTCGTCCCTACCATGTTCGCCGATGACGCTCCCCGTTGCGCCACCATCGCGCATTTCGGTCGATTCGACCAAGGCATACCGATGGAGGGCGTAGAGGCCCTGATCGTTAAGCAGCATCCAACGGCGCAGATTTTCGTCTATGATGCCAATCACGGTTTTAACAGCGACCGGCGCAAGGATTATCACGAGGAAAGTTCAGAGCTGGCGCGGGAGCGGACATTGGGCTTGTTTGCGGCGTGCGGGGGATGACCACAATGACCAAAATTCTGATACTCCTTCCGCAACAGGATTTCGACCCGACCGAAGTTGCGGTGCCATGGAAAGCGTGGACGGATGCGGGGTGTCACCTGACCTTTGCATCGGAATTGGGTACAGCCGCGAATTGTGACTGGATTACGCTTATGGGGGAAGAACTTCCCTTCTGGGCCAAATCTTTGGTAGCAAAGCCCGAAAATGCCTCGCTTTACGTTGAAATGGTGCACTCGGAAGCGTTTCAGCATCCGGTCAAATGGTCCGATGTGCGCGTTTCCGACTATGGTCATTTTCACTTTCCCGGAGGTCATGCACCCGGGATGCGACCTTATTGCGAAAGCAGTGAAGTGCAGCGGATCGCAAAAGAGGCATTTGCCGCAGACTTGCCGGTTTCGGCCATTTGTCACGGTGTTTTGCCTTTGGCGCGAGCCGGTGTGCTAAAAGGGCGCAAAACAACGGCTTTGACAACAACAATGGAAAGGTTCGCAATTGCTTTGACGAACGGCAGGCTCGGCGATCATTATCGCACCTATTCTGAAACCGTTGAGAGCGAAGTCAAAAGGATGCTCGCCAAGCCCAGTGATTTTGACACAGGTCCCTTAATTCCGCGATTTGCCACCAAATCCAATCCAGAGATTGGTTTCGCCGTGCGCGACGGGAATTATGTTTCGGCGCGCTTTCCGGGAGATGCCTGGACAATGGCGACAGAAGTCCTGCGACTGCTTTTGTAGATGCGACGTTCGGGTTGAATGATATCTTGATCTGCGTTATAACACTTGTATGAACATGCAGCTTAAAGTGACTAAGATCGGCAATAGCGCAGGCATTGTCCTGCCAAAGGAATTGCTTGCCCGGCTTCGCGTCGAGGCGGGGGACTCTTTATATGTCTCCGAAACACCCGATGGTGTGCGCATAACCGCATCGAATCCCGACTTCGCGGCGAAGATGGCGCTGGCTGAAACGATTATGCGTGAAGATCGCGACATATTGCGCGTGTTGGCGAAATGACCAAATCAGATCGTATCGCGCCGGCCTGGCTCGATGCGGAGTTGGCTCTAGCAATACACGAAAGACAATTGGCCGAGCATGGCGGCGGCATAGGTGTCCGCGACGCAGGGATGCTTGATTCCGCACTAGCCCGCCCACTCAACCAATGGAATTACGGCGAGGATGACATGTGCGCGCTGGCGGCAGCCTATGCTTTCGGTGTTGCAAAAAATCATCCCTTTATTGATGGCAATAAACGGACCGCTTGGGTGCTGGCACGTTTGTTTTTGGCGCTGAACAACGTGCGCATTTCGTTTGAAAGCGAAGAGGCTATTTCGGCTGTGCTCGCGCTTGCCGCTGGTGAACTGAGCGAAGAGGAAATAGCCGACTGGTTCCGGGGGCATCTGGCCGCCGCTTGACCGTAGCGTTTTTGACAGACTCCGGTGCGTTGATGCATTATGCTGCGCATAACACATCGTGAGGAGAGAAACATCATGGCCACTGCTGCAAAACCCGCCAATGACGACCATATCCGTGCCGCTGTGTCCGAGGAAGAATGGGCGATCCGCGTTGACCTTGCCGCAGCGTACCGGTTGGTGGCGCTTTATGGCTGGGATGATATCATC
>JBEBKE010000344.1:0-2158 GCA_040079555.1 Sphingorhabdus sp.
AAAATGACACGGCCCGGAATTGCTTCCAGGCCGTGCCGACATTCGTCGATTGCAGATGGGTCGCTTATGCAAGAGGCCGACGAACGCCTATCCCTTGTTAATACCAGAATAATACCAAAATGTAAAATATCGTTATAGGACAGAATCGCCATCGCGGCCGCTGCCTGATAATTTCTCCTACTCCGCGCAAGAATTGTTGCAATCACAAATTTAATCGCGCAATTAAACTGGCGGAGAGGAAATGCTGATGAATGCGGATTTACAACGCAAACCGGCTGCCAACGAGCTGGCCGATTTTGAGCAGCAATGCGATGCGTGGTTCGCGGACAACATCGTTGCGGATCCCGGCTTTATGCTGCCGCTGACCTTTATGGAGGTTTCAACCGACGCGCAGTTCGATTTTCTGCAAGATTGGCAGCGACGGGTTTATGAGGCGGGCTATCTGGGGATGAGCTGGCCCAGCGCATATGGCGGCGGGGGAATGCACCCCGATTTTCAACGCACCGCCACGCGGATCATGCGCAAATATGATGCGCCGATCTTGCTGAACGCTATTGGCACAGGCTGGGCCGGGCCTTTGATATTGGACGTAGGCACAGAAGCCCAGCGCAGGCGTTATATCAAACCCATATTGTCGGCCGAGGAAATCTGGTGTCAGGGATTTTCCGAACCTGAAAATGGCTCTGACCTTGGCAATGCACAGCTAAAGGTGACGCGCGACTCAGACGGCTACCGCGCCACCGGCTCCAAAATTTGGACATCCTTGGGTGACCGCGCTGACCATATGATCCTGCTGGCGCGTACCGCGAATGATGCGGCGAGCAAATATGCAGGCTTAAGCTTTTTCCTGGCACCGATGAAAGTCGCAGGCGTGGAAACGCGCCGAATCAAAAAGCTGACAGGCGAATATGGGTTCGTCCAATCCTTTTTCGATGATGCCCATATCCCTGCCGATTGCCTAATGGGTGAAGAAGGCCAGGGCTGGTCGATGGCGATGAAAACGCTGGAATATGAACGCGGCACCAAAGTGAATTTGGCGGGTGGTTATTACAGCAAAGATATGGACGTGATGGCGATTGTCGATCTGGCACGCAAATCGATGCGCGGCGGAAAGCCAGTGCTCGATGATCCCGTGATGCGCGACCGGCTGGTCGATTATTTGATCGATATTCAGGCTGTAAACCTGAACAGCCAGCGGCGGAATATCAGTGCGCTGAACCAAGACCGGCCGATGGGTCTTGCGTTGATGAACAAGCTGACGCGGACGGAACTGGTGCGCGAGTTGACGCAGTTTTCGCTCCAATTCCAAGGGACGCGAGCGGGATATTATGCGGGCGATGACGAAGCTGTGGACGATGGATTTTGGCACCGCAGCTATCTCAACAGTTTTTCCGCGACCATTGGCGGCGGCACCAGCGAGATTCAAAAGAACATCATTGGCGAGCATGTGCTTGGCCTTCCCAAAACGCGATAAGGAGAACCGCTCATGAGCACCGAAACGCAAGACGCATTGGTCGAAACCCGTGATGGCGTGATGATTATCACCGTCAACCGTCCAGAGGCGAAGAACGCGATGAACAAAGCCGCGTCAGAATTGATCGCAGCGGCGCTCGACCGGCTGGATGCCGATGATGATTTGCGTGTTGGCATTGTCACTGGCGCTGGCGGCACATTTTGTTCGGGCATGGATTTGAAAGGATTTTTGCGCGGCGAAACTCCCTTTGTTTCGGGTCGCGGTTTTGGCGGGCTTACCCAGAAATCGCCAGACAAGCCTTTGATCGCAGCGGTCGACGGCTATGCACTTGCGGGGGGACTCGAACTGGCGATTGCCTGTGATATGATCGTTGCCAATGAAAACGCCAAATTCGGCATTCCGGAGGTGAAGCGCGGTTTAGCGGCGGCGGCGGGCGGGCTGTTGCGCCTACCCAAAAAAATCCCGCCGCATATTGCGATGGAGCTGGCGCTGACGGGCGATTTTATCGATGCGAAACGCGCCTATGAATTGGGCCTCGTCAACCGGATTACGCCGGGCGCTGCGCTGGATGCGGCGCTTGAACTGGCGCACACGATCGCTGGCAACGGTCCGCTTGCTGTGAAGAAATCCAAGCAAGTCATGGTCCAATCCGCCGAGTGGAGCGAAGCGGAGATGTGGCAAAAG
>JBEBKE010000345.1:0-2136 GCA_040079555.1 Sphingorhabdus sp.
AATCTTGCAGCTTGCGGCGATTTGCCGGTTGATCTCATTATATGCTTCGGGGGTCGCTTCGTTCATATCGGCGGGCTATAGCGACGGTAATGCCGTACCGCCAGCCTTACAAAAAGCGAAGTTTGCCCAAAGTCTGGCTGATGACGGATCTGCGATCGGACGACGGAGTGGATGCGGCGGTGCGGAAACTTCCCGTCGGATCAGGGGTTATCTTTCGGCATTATCATCTGCCCGATGCCGAGCGGTTTGCCCTTTTTCGTCGTATCGCGCGGATATGCCGCAGCCGCGGGCATGTATTGGTCCTGGCGGGTCGCAACGACTGGAGCGCAGACGGGGTGCATGGCAGGCCGCGTGTCCGGCCACATCAAATCCTGACTATGCCAGTGCATTCGGTGACAGAAATCCGGCGCGCCCAAGCATTGGGGGCGGATTTGGTGTTTTTGTCGCCTTTATTCCCCACGCGCTCGCACCCAGGTGCCCGCGCCTTGGGAATCATGCAGTTTTCCAGATTGGCTAAGATTACCGGTGGAACAAAAGTCATCGCACTGGGCGGTATGACGCGCAGCAAAGCGCAGGCGATCACGCGGCGAGTCGCTTATGGTTGGGCTGCAATTGATGCGTTTACGCGGTAAGCGTTAGAACTTAATCTTGGTTCCAACATAGACCGCTTCATTATCGGCCTTTGCTGCGATCGCAGGGTCAACATGATCGCTGTCGCGTGAGTAACGGACACCGGCGGTGACATCGACGCCCTTGGCAACGCGGAAGCTGCCACCGACATTGACGCTATAATCGCCCGCTGCGGCTTCGTTACCGCGAAGGCTGGGCGCTGCACCGCGTGGGCTGGCGACTTTCAGGTCGGTGCCAAAACGGCTAGGTTTTTTCTTTGCATTGTCATCAAGGCGGAAAGTGCCTTTGCCCAGCATGTCGCTAAGGCGGGGTTGCTCAACCGATGTTGATGGCAAAGTGAATGCCTGCCAACCGCGCGCAGTGGTCAATTGATAGTTGCTGTTGTTCAGACGCAGCGACGTGCCGCTGCCTGTTTCCAACTGCGCCATGGCGCTGCGAACTGAAACAGCGTTGCTGCCATCGGCGCGCGCTGCAACAGTCAATGTATTACTACCCCGACTATTGAGGCCAGCGGGAGTAAATGGAAACGCAGTGCTGCGTGCTGCTTTGCTGCGCATCCGTTCTGCTAAGCGGCTGTCAACACCGGCGGGTGTGAAGTGGCTAGCCCAGCTGGCAAGGCCAGATACGCTGTCTGCGCTTTGGAATTGAGCGGCAAATGCAGGGACAAGCACAGGGGATAACAACAATGCACCGACCGCTGCATAAGCGGCGGGTCGCAATAGCGTTCCGCTGGTTTTGTTGATGCCCCGTTTCATTGCAATTGCGTCAGCGACTCCTCTATCTTTGTGACTATATGCTTCGCGGCCTGTGGACAAAAGAAAATAAATGTTTTGATCCAACAATTTTACCTCGTGTAGCTGTGATATCACAGTTTTCCTGCAAAGGATTGCAGATTGGCGGAATTTGGCGGACAGCAACGCAAATTTCTGTTCAGCGCTGCGAAAGCTTGCCCGCGCCAGCAAAGGCGCATAGAGACACTTCATATTCGTGCGGTAACGCACCAAATTTGGCGAGGAAATTTTATGCGTTTGAACGGGTTTGCCCTGATGATGGTTTCGGGGCTGGCGCTTGCGGGTTGCGGCGGCGGAAAAGAACGTCCGGCAACGGATCTTGCGGCAAGCCAAGTGACAACGATTGGCGTAAACAGCTATTTGTGGCGCGCATCGCTTGATGCCTTGTCGTTTATGCCATTGGTGCAAACCGATAGTGCAGGCGGCGTTATTGTGACCGACTGGTATGTGAACCCGAATACGCCGGGTGAACGGATGAAGCTGACGGTATCGATCCTCGACCAGGATTTGCGCGCCGATGCTCTGCGCGTGGCAGCGGCCCGTGAAGTGAACCAGAATGGTCAGTGGGTTTCGGCAGCGACGAAAGCGGCGACTGTGCAAAAGCTGGAAGCGATTATCCTGACCAAGGCACGTGACCTTCGTCGCAGCGCAATCGCTGATTAACACTCCAATTCCTGCGTCTTCGCGTTGAAGGCGCGAAGACTATCAGGGAAGA
>JBEBKE010000346.1:0-2134 GCA_040079555.1 Sphingorhabdus sp.
TTTAAGCACGCTGCGACACAAACGTGTCTCGTCGGCAAGTGTTTATTGGTCGCACGATGATAAACCGACGCTGCGTGATATAACCGATGGAAGTTTGATCGAGCGTTGGGATTTTTGCGATTTAAGTGTGGCGGTAGCCGCCATTTTTCTAAACCAAAAATTCCTATGTATCTAACAATCTGAATATGCTATCTGCATCGTAGGGTCGCAAACTCTATATCCTTTTACGGGAGCTTTGCGACATGTCCTTTTCAAAACCGATGCGCTTGCAATGCGCACTTCTTCTCTCCTCCGCTTTGCTGTTCCCCGCGTTCGCCGCCCATGCTGCAGATAATGCGATGTCTCCCGCGGATACTCTACAAACGCCTTGGGATGAGCCGGAAAGCGAGGGGGAACTGTTCCCGCTCCCCGTTCCAGTCTTGCCGCGACCGATGCTGTTGCCGCAACCTGTCGAAACGCCGTTCATATCTATCAACAATACTTTGACGCCGACGGATGCCCGCGATCCGATTAACCTCAACGGCATCGGGCAAATCGTCGTCGATACAGGCGGCGGTTCTGTCGGCCTTTGCACTGCGACGAAAATCAATGCGCGTGTCGTGTTTTTCGCCGCCCATTGCGTGAATAGGCGGGCGGCGACGGACTATGGCGCGAACAGCGGCGGAACTGGAATTTCAATCGCTTTTGAAACCAACACACGTGCCAATGCCGCCGGTCAACCCGACGAATTGGTCAATTGGTTATTGGGTTCGGGGGCAGGGCCCGGCCAGTTTCAAACGAACTCGGCCCAATCGTTGTACAATCTAAGTCAGGTTTTCTGGAACCCGGCGTCGACTGCCGCTGCATCGTGTACGGCGCCGACGTCCTGCTCGCTAGAGGCGGACTTTGCGACGGGAATCATGGACACACCAGCCCCAGACGCCATCCCGTCATGGGCGTTGCTATTCTCGCCATTACCTAATCCTGGAACGATCGATCCAGCCAATGGAACCGGTTATCACGTTGCCCTGCAGGGCTATGGACGTAACGGCACTGGCACTACAGGAGGCATCGGCAATGATTTTCGCCGCCGCGCCGCAGAGAATATGCTCGGCGCGCTCACCTCTATCAGCTCGCGCAATCTGTTTCTGTTCGGTACGACCGGCACACCTGCTAGGCCGCAATTGCTCTATTGGATCGATTTTGATGATCCGGCGCGCACGGATACCAGAGATTTCAACGGTTTCCGCGACAATGCGTTGCCAAGAGAGGGGCAAGCCGTTGAGTCGGGTGACTCCGGCGGCCCGTTGATTCTCGATCAAAGCTACGCACGGCAACTGGTGATCGGTATTTTGTCCGGCGGCTCGACGTTCTTTGCGGGGCAGCCGGCTGGAAGCTATGGCACGCAGGCTTTTTATCAGCCGCTGTTCCTTAATTGGGACTGGATCGTTGCCAACAACCCCTATCGCTATGTCACCGCCACCGCCGGTAACCGAAATTGGGAAGACGCATCGGCATGGGTGACCGAACTGGATCCGGCTTATTATGTAATCTCTGGCGTCAGCGCGACGAACAGGCTGGGTACGGCCACAAATGGCTTGCCGACCAACCTTGGCGGGACCAATATTGTTACTGCGCCGGCCTTTGGCGAAACCTGCTTTCAATCTTTCGGAACGAATGAATGTCAGGATATTGCGACTGGCACGACACGCAACGGGATACCCAATACGCCCGGCGCTGGACCCGGGGCTTTCGTTGCTCCTGCAGCTGGAGCCGGATTTTCCGCCACCGCAACGCCCGCACCCACGCTAGCCAATGGTTTGCCCGGCGCGACGAACTTTGTGCCCAACAACGTCGACGGTGTTCGCGCCACCGGTGTAGCAGGGCGCTATTATGATGTGACGTTGCGAAACAACGGCACGGTGACTTTAAATTCTAATGCCACTGTCGATCGGTTCACGATGATGGGCGCGCAATCCCAGCTGAGCGTCGCAAGCGGTGCGTCGCTGACCAGTCTGTTGCAGCTGAGTCACATGACCGGCATTGTGAATGTGAACGGCACGATCAACGCGCCGGGCGAATATCTATTCACGTCGGGTCTTTTGACCGGCACTGGCCGTGTGAATACACCGTTTTTAACAACCGCATTGGGCAA
>JBEBKE010000347.1:0-2123 GCA_040079555.1 Sphingorhabdus sp.
CTGGTCAGCACCGTGACGGCGACAACTTTGGTGTGCAATCCCGCCGCCGCCTTCGCATCCTCCATCATCGCACGGCCACCCGATGCGTGGATCGTGACAATGGCGGGTTCCAGCACATTGATGGCTTGCATCGCCTTTGCCACTGTATTGGGAATATCGTGCAGTTTCAGGTCGAGGAAAATCGGAATGCCGAGCTTTTGCACTTCATGCACGCCGTGATGGCCATTGGCGCAGAAAAATTCGAGGCCGAGTTTCACCCCGCCAATATGCGCCTTTACCTTTTTGATCAGGTCAAGCGCGTCATCCAGATAGGGCGTGTCGATCGCGACATAAAGGGGGTTGCTCATGCGATCCCTCCCGCTGGGGGCGTCGCGATGTTCGACTGCCCTACATTTAGCGGTGCAGGGCGCGCGCTGGTTTCCAATGTCGCGATTTTACGGCGAAGCCGGAACCCTTGCGTTTTGTGCCAGATGTAAAGCGGCACGAAGCCGATAAGAAAAGAGACGGCCATCAACGCAGGCAGCTTTGTATCCAGCCACAGCCCGCCCCACAGCCGCACCGAAATTGGCTGCCAGTTATTCACCGCAAAAACCACAAAGCCGACCAACAATATCACCCACAGCAATGTTTTTAAGAATGACATGGTTTTGGCTTCCTTTGTGGCGTTGTTGGGTATGGTAGGGGAAGGGCGGTGGAGTTTCCAGAGAGAATCCTCTCCATCGACTTGCGATGGGGAAGTGGCAGTTGCGCAGCAACTGACGGAGGGGCGGCGGGCGTCAGCCCGCCAGCTGCGCTGGCGGCCCCTCCACCACCCGCCTTCGTTAAACTACGGCGCGCGGTCCCCCTCCCCATCGTCCTTCGACAAGCTCAGGATCGATAGGGAGGATAAGTTACCCAAACACCCGCGCAAAAATCGTATCAACATGCTTCAGATGATAACCAAGATCGAATTTCTCCTCGATCTCTTGCGGCGACAGCGCTGCTGTCACATCCGCATCGGCCTTCAACAATTCAAGCAAAGACAATTCGCCGTCCGATTCCCAAACCTTCATCGCGTTACGCTGGACCAGAACATAGCTGTCCTCGCGGCTGACGCCCGCCTGTGTCAACGCCAGCAGCACACGCTGCGAGTGAACTAGCCCCCCCATCTTGTCCAAATTCTTTTGCATCCGCGCAGGATAGATGAGCAACTTGTCAATCACGCCAGTCAAGCGGCCAAGTGCGAAATCGAGCGTAATGGTCGCATCAGGCCCAATATAACGCTCAACCGAAGAGTGCGAAATATCGCGTTCGTGCCACAACGCTACATTCTCTAGCGCAGGGACAACCGCACTGCGCACCATGCGGGCAAGGCCGGTCAGGTTCTCAGTCAAAATCGGATTGCGTTTGTGCGGCATCGCGGAGGAACCCTTTTGCCCCGGTGAGAAATACTCTTCCGCCTCCAGCACTTCGGTGCGTTGAAGATGACGAATTTCGACGGCAAGGCGTTCGATGGAGGAGGCGATTACGCCAAGGGTCGCAAAGAACATCGCGTGGCGATCGCGCGGGATGACCTGCGTCGAAACGGGTTCGACAGACAGGCCAAGCTTTGCGGCAACATGCGCCTCAACCTTTGGGTCGATATTGGCGAACGTGCCGACAGCGCCGGAAATCGCGCAGGTCGCAATGTCTTTGCGCGCCGCGATCAGCCGGTCTTTGCAGCGGGAAAATTCGGCATAAGCTTCCGCCATTTTCAGGCCGAAGGTGACGGGCTCTGCATGGATGCCGTGGCTGCGCCCGATGCATGGCGTCATTTTGTGTTCAAACGCGCGGCGCTTGATCGCCGCCAGCAAGGCATCGAGATCAGCCAGCAGCAGATCCGATGCTTCTGCCAGTTGCACAGCGAGGCAAGTATCGAGCACGTCGGAGCTGGTCATCCCCTGATGCATAAAGCGGGCTTCGTCACCAACCTGTTCGGACACCCAGGTCAGGAACGCGATCACGTCATGTTTCGTCACCGCTTCAATCGCATCAATCGCGGCGACATCAATCGCGGGCTTAGTCGCCCACCACGCCCATAACGCATCCGCCGCTGATTTTGGCACAACGCCCAGATCAGCCAACGCTTCTGTTGCATGCGCCTC
>JBEBKE010000348.1:0-2107 GCA_040079555.1 Sphingorhabdus sp.
TGCCGAATTTGATAATGTGGGCCTCAGATACGGCACCGGTTCAGAGACTCTGACCGATATCAGCTTCACGCTTTTTCCCGGCAGCTTTTACTTTTTAACCGGCCCGTCCGGCGCGGGCAAAACCTCTTTGCTAAAGCTGCTATATCTATCGCTCCGCCCCAGCCGCGGGGCGATCCGCATGTTCGGGAATGATACGGTGACGATGACCCGCGACCGCCTACCCGGTTTTCGGCGGCGGATCGGCGTTGTCTTTCAAGATTTCCGGCTGGTCCCGCATTTAACCGCGTTTGATAATATCGCGCTGCCACTGCGGATCGCGGGTATCAGCGAGCGGGACCTCCAAGAGCCGGTCACCGAAATGCTATCGTGGATTGGCCTATCCGAACGCGCCGAGGCACGGCCCGCGACGCTTTCCGGCGGAGAGCAACAACGCGTTGCCATCGCCCGCGCTGTTATTGGTCGCCCAGAAATTCTGGTCGCGGACGAACCAACAGGCAATGTTGACCCCGAAATGGCGGTGCGGCTGCTGCAACTGTTCGCGGCTCTCAACCGGCTGGGCACGACCGTCGTGGTCGCCACCCACGATATCCATTTGTTACAAGAAATCGAAGGCGCACAGATGATGCGGCTGGAAAAGGGGCGGCTATCCGACCCGACTGGATCGCTAAAACACCCTGCTCGTCCTTTGATCCTGAAAAACTGAACATGGTCGCGCCCTTTGCCTTTGCCATCCCGGCACATGACCGCAAGCTGATCCCAGACGGGCGGTTTTCGGGCACAATGTCCTGGGTGATGGCGATCATGCTGTTCCTGACTTTGCTGGCCGCCGCCGCAGCTATTTCTTTGGGCAATGCCGCAAGCCAAGGCAGCGACACTTTGGGTAGCGAAGCGACGGTGCAAATACTCGCCCCCGATCCTGCGACCCGCGCAGCACAGCAGAAATCGCTGACAGACCAGCTGCGCCGCACGCCCGGCATATTGTCGGTGACAGCTGTTCCAGAGGCGGAATCGCGAAAACTGATCGAGCCTTGGCTGGGCGACGCGGCAGACGATGCCGATATACCTGTTCCGGCGTTAATCGACGTGCGCTTTGAAGGCCCGCCATCGGCCAATGCCCTGAAAGTGGTGCAACAAAATCTGCGCCGTGTTGCGCCGTCGGTTCGGATCGATTCGCACGCCAGCTGGATGGCACCGTTTGTGGCGTTGATGCAGACATTGTTCCTGCTGGCGCTCAGCGTGATGGTGTTGCTGTTACTCGCCACCGCTGCTACCGTTGTGTTGTCGGTGCGCGGTGCGCTGAACACGCACCGGACCACGATAGAAATCATGCACATGATGGGGTCGACTGACGTTCAAGCCGCACGGCTGTTTCAGCGCCGCGTTGCATTGGACGCGTTGTTCGGCGGAATGATCGGCCTGGGCGCTGCGGTGCTGGTCTTGTGGTTACTTGGCAGCCGCTTCGCCGCGCTGGAGCCCGGGCTGCTTGCCGATGCAGGGATGCCGCTTTATGGTTGGTTGTTGTTGGCGATCATCCCCGTCGGTGTTGCCGCACTCGCTATGCTTACCGCGCGTTGGACAGTGCTGTCAGCACTAAAGAAGATTATATGATCACACGCATTTTCGCCTTCTTATTGCTCGTCTGGCTGCTCGGCTTTGCATGGTTCGCTTTGGTCCTGCCGCAACCCGCAGGGCTTGAGAAAACCGACGGAGTCGTTGTGTTGACAGGCGGTGCGGGGCGGATTGATCGCGGGCTGTTGGTGCTTGAAAAGGGCAAAGCGCGGCGAATGCTGATTTCCGGCGTCGATCTGGACGTCAAGCCCAATGAGCTGGCGGCGGAATATAAGCGTCCTACAAAGCTATTTACCTGTTGCATCGACCTTGGCTTTCGGGCGGTCGATACGCGATCAAACGGGTTGGAGACTGCGCGTTGGGTGTCGCGCAACAAGATTAAAACGCTGCGCCTCGTCACGCATGATTGGCACATGCGCCGTGCACGGCTGGAGCTGAAACTCGCGTTACCCGAAGGCGTAACGGTGATCGAAGACGCCGTACCGACCAAGCCGACTTTCCCTATTCTTTTCACCGAATATCACAAATATTGGCTGCG
>JBEBKE010000349.1:0-2101 GCA_040079555.1 Sphingorhabdus sp.
GACCAGATATTCGATCCGCTTGCCCTGTTCGGCAAAGACCGCCTCAGCAGCATTATCGACGACTTCTTTCATCAGTTCCAGCTCGCGGCGTGTGCCGACAAGGGGGATCATGATTTCGGGGACGGGCGCGACGGCCAGCGAACACGCCGCTTCAAAAATTGCCCGCGCCTGCATTTCGTAGATTTCCGGATAAGTCACACCCAGCCGGCAACCACGATGGCCCAGCATGGGGTTAAACTCATGCAGCTCTGCAGCGCGTTGTTTTAGTACCTCGATGCCCACGCCTGCTGCCGCCGCAACTTCGGCAAATTCGCTTTCCTGATGCGGAAGGAATTCGTGCAACGGGGGGTCGAGCAAGCGAATAGTGACAGGCAGGCCTGCCATCACCTCGAAAATGCCAATGAAATCGGCGCGCTGTTCGGGAAGCAACTTGTCGAGCGCAACGCGGCGGCCTTTTTCATCGTCGGCAAGGATCATCTGGCGCACAGCGGTAATCCGCGCCGCGTCAAAGAACATATGTTCAGTGCGGCAAAGCCCAATGCCCTCTGCGCCAAAATCGCGCGCAACCTGGGCGTCGTGCGGGGTTTCGGCATTGGCGCGCACTTTCATGCGGCGACCTGCATCGGCCCAGACCATCAACGTGCCAAAATCGCCGACCAGCTCGGGCTGCAAAGTCGGCACAGCACCCGCCATCACTTCGCCGGTTGATCCGTCGATGGTAATGATCTCGCCTTCCTTAAACTCACGCCCCGATACGCGCAGCACGCGGGCGGCTGCATCGATGGAAAGGCTGCCTGCGCCCGAAACGCATGGCCGCCCCATGCCGCGTGCGACAACGGCGGCGTGACTTGTCATTCCTCCGCGAGCGGTCAAGATGCCGGTGGCGGCGTGCATGCCGTGAATGTCTTCGGGAGACGTTTCGACGCGGACCAAAATCACGCTTTCGCCCATGTCGTTGCGGCGTTCGGCGGTGTCGGCGTCAAACACGATCTGTCCCGATGCTGCCCCCGGAGAGGCAGGCAGCCCTTTGGTCAGCACATCGCGCGGTGCATCCGGATCAAGCGTTGGGTGCAGCAATTGATCGAGCGCCATCGGGTCAACGCGGCATACCGCTTCGTCCTGTGTAATCAGGCCTTCGGCGGCCATATCAACGGCGATTTTTAGCGCGGCTTTGGCGGTGCGTTTTCCAGACCGCGTTTGCAGCATCCACAATTGCCCGCGCTCCACCGTGAACTCGATATCCTGCATATCGCGGTAATGGCGTTCCAATATGTCGAACACCCGCGCCAGATCGGCATAGGCATCGGGCATGGCTTCTTCCATGCTCAGCGGTTTTGCGCCTGCGGTTTCGCGCGCGATCTTGGTCAGATATTGCGGCGTGCGAATGCCTGCGACAACATCTTCGCCCTGCGCATTGATCAGGTACTCGCCATAATAGGCATTTTCGCCAGTCGCCGGATCGCGGGTGAAGGCAACGCCCGTAGCCGATGTGTCGCCCATATTGCCAAACACCATCGCCTGCACATTGACGGCAGTGCCCCAGTCACCGGGGATGTTGTTCAGGCGGCGATAGACTTTGGCGCGGTCGGATTCCCAGCTGGAAAAGACAGCGCCGACTGCGCCCCAAAGTTGTTCATGCACATCCTGCGGGAACGGCTTGCCCCATTCGGCCTCGACCAGATTTTTATATTCGGCCACCAGCTCGATGAGGTCGTCTGCCTGCAGCTCGGTGTCGAGGAAATAGCCGCGATCCTCCTTGGCAATCTCCAATGCGTCTTCAAACGCGTGATGGTTCAGGCCCAGCACCACATCGGCATACATTTGAATGAAACGGCGATAGCTATCCCATGCAAAG
The DNA here is from genome assembly GCA_040079555.1 of Sphingorhabdus sp. Taxonomy (GTDB): domain Bacteria; phylum Pseudomonadota; class Alphaproteobacteria; order Sphingomonadales; family Sphingomonadaceae; genus Sphingorhabdus_B. Next base: position 1,856 of record JBEBKE010000349.1, read on the forward strand.
CGCGCATCGCCAGAGGACGCGGCAAGCCCCTCGACCGTTTGGTCGTTCAGGCCGAGGTTCAGGACAGTGTCCATCATGCCGGGCATAGAGACGCGCGCGCCGGATCGGACGGAGACGAGCAGCGGGTTGGTCGGATCGCCGAATATCCGGTCGGTCGTGCCCTCGATATGCGTTATGCCGTGCGCGACTTGATCGGTCAGGCCATACGGAAAGGCTTCGCCATTGGCATAATAGGCAGTGCAAACC
>JBEBKE010000350.1:0-2081 GCA_040079555.1 Sphingorhabdus sp.
AACTGCCGCCTGCGGTGGCGCGTGGTTCGATGCTGATGGTGTTTTTTGCCACCGCGATTGCGGGCAGCATCGCCTCATTTGCGATAGGCACGGCTGACCGTCATCTGTTGTGGTTGTCGGTGTTGTTCTATCCGGCCTTGTATATCGGCACGCGATTGGGCGAGATGGCCTTTGGCAAAGTTAGTGAGCCGGTGTGGAGGACATTGGTGGGCGTAATCTTGGGTATTGCAGGGATTGCGGCGGTGGTGCGGTTGATCTCTTAGGCCAATCCCGTGGCAGCAATGCAACGCCCGCGCACAAAAAAGGTTCGGCAATACCCAAAGCCTAGCATTGTTAACAGAATCGCGCTAAGCGCCGCGCAACATCAATTTAGGAGTATTTGCTATCGCTGTCCCATCGTCACGCCGCAGTCTGACGCCACCCATTAAAAGCGGCCCACGCTTTAACGAATACATCACCAGCGAAAAAGTGCGGGTGATCGATCAGGACGGCGAAAATATCGGCGTATTATATACCAAAGAAGCGATAGCACAGGCCGCCGAAGTCGGGCTGGACCTGGTTGAAGTCTCCCCCAATGCTGATCCGCCGGTATGCAAATATCTGGACGTCGGAAAATTCAAATTCGAAGCGCAGAAAAAGGCGAATCTGGCCCGTAAGAGCCAGAAGACGCAAGAGATCAAAGAGATCAAAATGCGTCCGAATATCGACGATCACGATTACAAAACCAAAATGAAAAAGATCACCGAATTCATCGGGGAGGGCGACAAGGTGAAAGTCACTTTGCGTTTCCGTGGCCGCGAAATGTCGCACCAGCAATTGGGCATGATCCTGTTGCAACGCGTGGCAGAGGATATGAACGAGACCGCAAAGGTCGAAGCCTATCCCCGACTTGAAGGCCGGCAAATGTTGATGGTGCTGTCACCGAAATAGCGAAAATGGAGGTCCGGTCGTGGGCGCTGAGGAGCAGCCACCGTGACCGGACCCCGTGCCTTTACGGCACTGGCTTTCGCTGGGGTTAGCCAGCAACCTCTGTCCAAGTGAACACAGCCTCTAACGGCTTATCAAACACACGCGCGATGCGGAACGCGACCTCCAGCGATGGCGAATATTTGCCTTGCTCAATCGCAGCGATCGTCTGACGCGTGACCCCGACACGGTCCCCCAGATCGCCTTGGGTCATTTCACCCGACAGGAACCGCAATGTCCGGATTTCGTTGCTAAACGGAAGGCTTGGCATCGCTCAATACCCCCGGCGATAGTAATAGAGCTGCGCGCCGACGCGGATCAATTCTGCCACAACCAACGTCGCCATCAATATGTTGACTGACCAGCCAAAGCTGAGCCCGTTGACCAGCGCGAAGACATTGGCCCAGATACCCAATACCAACGGATAATAGGCAGCATGGGTGCCTTTCAGGTGAATGACCTTTTCCCGCTCATCCTCTTTCAGATTGGCTTCTTTGGGTGTGCGGATTGCGAAATAGGCGGTCCCGGCGATCATCGGGATCAAGAAAATGATCGTGACCGGGATCAACATCCCGACCGCCGCCCAAACGCCAGCCTGGGTGTTGGCGATGGCCCAAGGAAAGGACAGGAAATACCAGCCAAAGCCAAGAACCAGCCCGACCAGCGCAACCCAATGAATTTTTTCGCGGAATGACATTTTGAGACTCCATGTTATATGATTCGGACTTAATGTTAGTTATATTTAACATTGAGTCAAACATAATCGACTTTTCACCGGTTCCTGCTTTTGCGCGGCTCGTTTAGTCGCTAGGCGTCAGCCCATGTCCACGACGCCAAAAACGCTCACGATGCCGGTTTCCACAAGCCGCGCCAATCCAACACCATCACCGATGAAGCGCCTTACTGTACCGCGTATCCGGCAGCGCAAGGGCGGCGAACCGCTTGTCATGCTGACCGCCTATACCGTGCGCATGGCCCAGATCATGGACCCGCATTGCGACTTGCTGCTGGTCGGCGATTCGCTGGGTCAGGTGATTTACGGACTGCCGCATACTGTTGCGGTGACGATGGAGATGATGGCACTACATGGCGCAGCGGTGGTGCGCGGCAGCTAT
>JBEBKE010000351.1:0-2071 GCA_040079555.1 Sphingorhabdus sp.
GAAAATAGCCGGTTTTGGCCCGGCGAAGAAGCAAACGATCCGGAAATGGCGAAAGCGGTTGCGGCCAACGGCGACCTGTACGTCAACGACGCCTTCTCCGCCGCGCACCGCGCGCATGTCACGACCGAAGGGATTGCGCATTTGCTGCCGAGTTTTGCCGGTCGGTCGATGGAAGCGGAGCTGAAAGCGCTGGAAGCTGCGCTTGGCGCGCCGGAACATCCGGTGGCTGCGGTGGTTGGCGGTGCGAAAGTATCGTCAAAGCTAGATGTGCTGAACCATCTGGTCACCAAAGTTGATCATCTGATTATCGGTGGCGGCATGGCGAACACCTTCCTTGCCGCGCGCGGTGTGGATGTGGGTAAATCGCTTTGCGAGCATGATCTCGCCGGTACCGCGAACGCCATACTTGACGCCGCTGATGCTGCAGGCTGCATTGTACATCTGCCTTATGACGTCGTGGTGGCGAAGGAATTCCGCGCCAATCCTCCGGTTCGCACGGTGAATGTCCATGAAGTCGGCGCTGACGAGATGATCCTCGACGTGGGCCCTGCTGCGGTTGAAGCCTTGGCTGACGTGTTGAAAAACTGCCGGACTTTGGTGTGGAACGGGCCGATGGGCGCGTTTGAGATAGAACCGTTTGATGCGGCGACTGTGGCACTTGCCCGCACCGCTGCCGCGCTGACCAAAGAGGGGTCTTTGGTCTCGGTCGCGGGCGGCGGCGATACCGTTGCGGCACTGGCCCATGCTGGTGTAACCCAAGACTTCACCTTCATCTCCACCGCCGGTGGTGCGTTCCTGGAATGGATGGAGGGCAAAGACTTGCCCGGCGTGAAGGCGTTGCAAATTTCGTAAATAGCAATGGTTGATTGCCTTGCAGACAGGCGATGTCGCGGCTAAGGGCGCGCAGAGACATACGTATGCACTACTCCAGGAGCCTCTGATGAACATTGCCGAGATGACCGCCAAAATCGCCGCTGGACAGGGCTTTATCGCTGCTTTGGACCAAAGCGGTGGATCGACGCCAAAGGCATTGGCTGGCTATGGCGTGTCTGACAATGCGTGGCGCGATGACGAGGAAATGTTTGGCCTGATCCACGACATGCGGTCGCGGATTATTCGTTCAAGCGCGTTTCACGGCAACAAGGTTATCGGCGCTATTCTGTTTGAACGCACGATGGACGGCCATGTCGATGGCAAGCCCACACCTGCGGCGTTGATCGAAAAGGGCGTGGTGCCATTCATCAAGATCGACAAAGGCTTGGAAGAAGAAGCGAATGGCGTTCAGTTGATGAAACCGATGCCGGAACTGGACGCCTTGCTGGCCAAGTCAAAGGCGCTGGGCGTGTTTGGCACCAAGGAACGCTCGGTAATTAACCTTGCCAATCGCGAGGGCATTGCCGCCATTGTTAAGCAGCAGATCGAAATCGGGCTGCAAGTGTTGGCCGGGGGACTCGTTCCAATGCTGGAGCCTGAAATCAATATCAAGAGCCCTGAGCGCGCTGAGGCCGATGCGATCCTGCTCGATGAAATGACCAAAGCACTCTACGCCATGCCTGGCACCGACAAGGTGATGTTGAAGCTGAGCCTGCCAGTGAAGTGTGGCCATTTCGATCCGTTGGTCAATCACCCCCGCGTGCTACGCGTGGTGGCGTTGTCCGGCGGCTTCAACCGGCCCGAGGCTTGCGTTGAGCTTGCCAAGAATACCGGCATTATCGCGTCGTTCAGCCGTGCGTTGTTGGAAGACCTGCGCCACCAGATGACCGATGCCGAATTTGACGCGTCATTGGGCGCCGCGATTTCGGATATTCACGCGGCTTCGATTGCTTAAACGCCTAATACGAACGGCTTGCTCCTGCTATGGCGAACACACCAAACTACACTTCGTCATTCCCGCGCAGGCGGGAATCCATCACCTAATGCTTATTTATCTCGGACCCTTGTTTCGGGCGGATAGCTCGGGTGATGGATTCCCGCCTGCGCGGGAATGACGAAGTGGTTATTTATATTGAATCCGCGAGTTTAGTATCGGCACACTTTAAGTCCCACCCATAAAGCGGAAACTGAACCGGTA
>JBEBKE010000352.1:0-2062 GCA_040079555.1 Sphingorhabdus sp.
TAGCAACCCGTTACGACAAGCTCGGCTCGTCCTTCCTCGCCATGGTCAAACTCGCTTGCATCAGGCTACGGCTGCGCCATTATGAGTCCACGGCCTAGAGGAACCTCGTCCCAACCCGCCTTAACTTGTTTGGCTGCTTGATTGATAGCAGAGCGCTCAATTTTTGCTAACCATCGCTTTGATCCCGGCTCTGCGGCGACCAACTGCACCCGATATTCATATTCTGGATTAACTGCCGCCGCTGCCGCTTTTAACGCTCTAGACCATCTAATAGCGGCCTCCGCCGCAACCTCTAAGTCGACTTCCTCTGTAGGCTTCAAATCTAGGTATAAGCTTACCAATTCCTGCTCTGCTACTGAGGCGACTGTCATATTAGCTCCTATTCAATAGGAACTTGCCTTTCCAGTGTCTTAGAGTCAACTACCTATGCGAAGGGGATAATCGCCCAAATCCATTTTGTTCTGCTATTGTTCTTTTTGCTCTTTGAAATTGTCGATCCTGGCTCGTAAAGTACGTAATCCGATCTTAGCAGTTGTGCACTGTCTCATGTTCAGGGTGATGACATTAGGTCGATTCATACCGTTAGTGCTGAGCCTGTCGAAGCACGTCCCTCAGCACTGCTTGACACCCTTCGACAAGCTCAGGGCTAACGGTTTAACTTCACTTCATCATTATCTAATGATCAGCATAATTCGCACTATTCACGATTTACAAACATGCTCGTTCAGGTGTGACCTGAGTGTGACTTTCCACCAAATCAGAACTGCGTATTCAGTGTGAACTTGCCCAGAAATCTGCGGGTTTTTGGCAAAATTCTCAACGCCCCATCTTCTTCGCCCGCCGCCGCTGTACACTCGACCCGATACCCATCGCCTCGCGGTATTTGGCAACGGTGCGGCGGGCAATATCGAAGCCTTTGGCTTTCAGCAGATCGACCAGCGTGTCGTCGGACAAAATATCATCTGCCGCCTCGGCATCGATTAAGGTCTTGATCGCAGCTTTCACCGCCTCTGCCGATGCTCCGTCGCCATCCGCCGACCCGACCCCGCTGGAGAAAAAGTATTTCAGGTCAAACAGCCCGCGGTTGCAGTGCAGATATTTGTTGCTCGTCACGCGGCTGACGGTGGATTCGTGCATGTCGATGGCTTCGGCGACTTGCCGCAAAGTCAGCGGCTTTAGCCGCGATACGCCTTCGCGGAAAAAGCCTTCTTGCTGCTTTACCAGCTCGGTTGCGACTTTCATGATCGTCCGCTGGCGCTGATCCATCGCTTTGATCAGCCAATTGGCATCGGCGAGACACTCATTCAGCCAGCTATTCGCCGCCTTGTCGTCCTTACCGCCCATTTCGGCACAATAAGTTCGATTGACCAGCAAGCGCGGCAGATTGGCACTATTCAGTTCGATGCCCCAGCCTTTGCCTTGTGCGGACACATACAGATCGGGCGTAACTGCGACTGCCGCGTCCTCTGAGTCAAATTTGAGTCCCGGCTTTGGATCATAGCCCCGCAGCTCGGTCAGCATGTCATGCAGGTCTTCATCATCGACGCGGCAGAGGCGTTTCAGGTGATCGAAACTGCCGCGCGCGACAAGATCGAGATTGTCGATCAGCCGAGCCATGCAGGGATCATAACGGTCCGCCTCTTTGGCTTGCAACGCGATGCACTCGGCCAGATCGCGCGCACCAACGCCGGTGGGATCGAAACTTTGCAGGATGCCAAGTGCCTCCTCCAGTTCTGGCGTCGGAACGCCAAGGCGATAGGCAAGCCCCATCAAGTCGGTGCCAAGCCAACCCGACGGCTCAATCTGTTCGATCAATTGCTCAACCAGCAACAGTTGCCTGCCCGATGCGCTGGAACCCGCTTGCTGCATCAGATGTTCGCGCAGGGAAATGTCCGGCGCGGCAAAGGCGTCAAAGTCTGGGCCGTCTCCAAAATCCGATCCGCTGGTGGCGATGCTGTTCATACCCAGCATGCCGTCGGCACCACCGCCACCCAAACCGCCTTCGTCGCGTTCATAATTGTTGGCGGAAAAATCGGTGTCCATCGCTTCACCGCCGGTGCCG
>JBEBKE010000353.1:0-2061 GCA_040079555.1 Sphingorhabdus sp.
TCGTCGCGTTCGATGGCGCGGACCATGATTTTGTGGCCGGCGGCGGTGATCCGTTCCGCGAGTATGTCGCCGCTGGTATCATCCGCAACGGTGCGCGTATCAGACACCGTCAACAGAGCGATGTTGACTGGTTTAAAGGTTTTGGTCTCATCGAGCGGCAAAGCTGCCTCCGCTGTTGGGGTTGTCGCTGTTCATACGCACAGCGGTGCTTACGCCATTTTGCGGGAAACGTGGCCATTGATATTGCGCCAATATCGACATGCTGCCGCCGTTTTTGCCCTTTTGCGCTTCGTAAATCCAGTAATTGCGCAGGATGATGGCGACATAGCCACGCGTTTCCCAATAGGGGATTGATTCCATGAACAGCAACGGATCGCCCTGATCGCGGATTTCGGTGTTCCAGCGGATAACGGGCGCAGGGCCAGCATTGTATGCGGCGATAACCTTTGGCAGCAAGCCACCGGTCGCGTTCATATCGCGCAGTTTTTCCATATAGGATTGGCCGTATTCTAGGTTCATTGCTGGTCGGTCGAGGTCCGCCGCGCGAAAGGTAATGCCTTTGTTACGCGCCATATCCGATGCGGTACCGGGGCGAACTTGCATCAGACCGCGTGCGCCAGCTGGGCTGATCACCGATGTTCTAAACTGTGATTCCTGCAACGCATGGGCAAAAGCTAGCGAGGGATCAACGCGCCAGCCATTGGCTGGAGTCCAGTTGGGGTAAGGATAGCGGCTGAGCATTTCGGCCTCTTGTCCGCGCGGGCCATAATGCCCCATCCACAACTGTGTCGCGGGCAAACCAAGGCTGCCTGCCATGCGGGCCAGCGCGTCATGCTGACCGGGATTGCCAATTTTTGCCTGATGCCGGATGGTTTGGTCGGCCAAATCATCTTTGCCAATAGCGGAAAGGCCGATCGCGGCTTGCACATTTTCGGTTCCCGATAGGGCTTTCCAGTCGGCTTTGTCGTTTTGGCGTTTCCACCGATGCGCAACCGTTTCCATGCCCAAAGCTTCGCCCGCAAGCAGGCCGTAGAATGTCTCCGCATGCGCCGCGGCGTTTTGCAGGCGGGATTGGATTTGCTGTGGTTGCTTCACCGCCATTGCGGCGCGTGCGCTCCAGAACAAGGCGGCGGCCTTTAATTCTTCGTTGCCAGCGCGGCGGGCGACGTCGTCGAACGCGGCAAAGGCATTGGCATGGTCTTTCAGCCGCCAGCTCGCCAGTGCATAGACCCAATCGGCCTGCACGCCCCATTCGCCGCCACTTTCCTTTGCGGTCGCGGCGACACGGCGGGCGTTGCTGTCGTCATTCTCGATATAATAAGACCAAGCGACGCGGTAGCGCAGTTCGGTCAGCGCGTCGGCAGATAGGCTGCCCGATGCGGCCTCAACCGCGCTTTCGGCGCTGATGGGATCGTCGTTTTTGATGTGCTGTTGAATTTGCGCGCGCAATGCGGCGGCGGCGTTGATGTTATCGGGCAGGTCGCGCTTCGGCGCACTGCCGCGATAGGCAAAACGCTGCGTGCCAGGAAGGCTGGGCAGGTCGCTTGCGCCGCGCTTTACCGCCATTTTTTCCAGCTGTTCGGCTTGCGGCAGATAAGGGGCGTCGTTGAGGAGTGCTTGCAACTGTGCGGCGTCAACCTTTGGGCTACCGGCTGCAAGATAGAGCTCAGCGCGCGCCATTGCCGCCATTGCGCCTTTGGGTGCGCTGTCGATCAACCGACTTGCCTCAGCCCAGTTTTTGCCAGCGATTGCGGAATAGATCGCACTGAAAAGCTGGCTGTCTTTGGCGGAGGGGGTAGCGGGGGCGGAGGCTATTAAATCACTGACTTGCCGTGTATTTTCACTCGTCGTCGCCAAGGCTGGGGCAGCGAACACGCATGTTGCCACGGCAAAAACGGAAATTCCTGATCGAAATGAAACGGTCACAAATAGTCTTTCCTGGCCAGCATCTGCAAATCTTTCCACGCTTGCGCCTTTAATTGAGGCTGCGCGATTAAGGTCCGCGGATGAAAGGTTGCTATTGCTGCCGTTTTTCGGTCATCTTGGTTAATATCCAGTAAA
>JBEBKE010000354.1:0-2026 GCA_040079555.1 Sphingorhabdus sp.
CGCCCATCGGTGAAGATCGCGGCTTCCTCGGACAGCACAACCGCCGATCCCGCCGACCCGCCAAAGCCGGTTAGCCAACCCAGACGCTGCGCATATTCGCCGACATATTCGCTCATATGTTCATCGCAAATCGGGACGACAAAGCCATCCAGACGGTCTGCTTTCAACTGTTCGCGCAATGCGGATAGGCGGGCTTCATAGGTGGACATGATCAATTCCTGTTTCTAGATACCATCCCTATATAGAGAGGAATTCCGCCCATGAAACCGTTCCTGTATTTTAGCACCGCGATTGCTTTGACAATCAGCACTGCGCCCGCCTTTGCCACGACCGAACCGACATCACAGAAAGCCGATATGACCGATAAAATAGTTCAGCCTCCCGTCGCCGAAAAGCGCCCGCATACCGCAACCTATCACGGCGAGACGATCAGCGACGATTATCACTGGCTGCGCGATCAAAGCTATCCGGTGATTGATGACACCGACATCCTCGATCATGTGAAGGCAGAGAATGCGTATTTCGAGGCGCAAATGGGACCGCAGGCGGCGCTGACCGAAACGATCTTTCAAGAGATGAAGGGGCGGGTGAAGGAGGACGATTCCTCGGTCCCGCAAAAGGACGGCGACTATGTTTATTGGTCGACATTTGAGACCGGCGGACAGTATCGGAAGCATTATCGGAAATCGGCTCCCTATCGCAACGAAGAGGAGCAGCCAGACCCCGGCCTTTATGGATGGGTTGAAGCTGGCCCTGACCAGCTGATCCTCGACGAAAATGCGCTGGCCGATGGCAAAGAGTATTTTCGCCTTGGTGGCGCGGAAGTCAGCCCCGATGGCAAGCTGTTGGCTTACGCCTATGACGATAATGGTTCGGAGCGGTTTGAGCTGCATGTGCGTGATCTCTCGACCGGCGCAGAGCTGACCGACGTCATCCCCGGCACGCTGTCGAACATCGTTTGGACCAACGACAGCAAAGGCCTTGTGTACGGTCTGGCCAATGAAAACTGGCGCACCGACAATGCCTACTATCACCGGCTGGGCGACGATCCGGCACAGGCAAAGCTGCTGTATAAAGAGGCGGACATCGGCTTTGGCGTGGGCGTTGGCGTTACCGTGCAAGAGGATTGGATCGTCATCGCGACCGGCGATAATGTGACCAGCGAAGTGCGGCTGGTCCCTGCGAATGACCCAACAGCAGTGCCGATCCTCGTCGCGCCGCGTAAAGTCGGTCGGCAGTACAGTGTCGATATCCGCGATGGTGTGCTCTATATTCTAACCAACGACGATCACGTCAATTTCCGCGTTGCAACCGCCAGCCTGAAAGCGCCGGGTGATTGGAAAACGCTGATCGCGGGGTCTGATCGGCATTATCTGACCAGCGTTTCGTTGTTCAAAGACTTCTTCGTCACCGAGGGGCGGATCGATGGTTTGGATCAAGTTGAAGTGCGCAATTATGCGACGCCGAATGCGGCGGAATCGATCAAGTTTCCAGAGTCTGCCTATGTCGCAGGACTTGGCGATAATCCCGAATATGCGGTCGATAAATTACGGCTCGATTATGAATCGATGGTCACGCCCGATACGGTGTTTGACTACACTGTCGAAACCAAAAACTTCGAAATTCTGAAGGTTCAGGAAATACCCAGTGGCTATAACGAAAGCCTGTATGAAACTGAACGGGTGATGATAACGGCTCGCGATGGCGTGCAAGTTCCGGTGTCGATTGTGTACAAAAAGGGTTTCAAAAAAGACGGCAGCCAACCGCTGCACCTTTATGCCTATGGCGCTTACGGCTATGCGACCCCGCCCGGATTTTCGACCAACCGGCTGTCGATGGTCGATCGCGGCTTTGCCTATGCCATCGCGCACATCCGCGGCGGCGACGATCTGGGCTATCAATGGTATCTGGATGGAAAGCTGACCAAGCGGACCAATACCTTCAACGACTTTGTCGATGCGGGCCGCGCGTTGATCAAAATGGGCTACACCTCAAACGGCAAGCTGACCGCAAGCGGCGGTTCGGC
>JBEBKE010000355.1:0-2026 GCA_040079555.1 Sphingorhabdus sp.
TATAGCGAGAGAATGTGCGAAGGCAATGCCGGTTTTACACGAAAATGTGAGTTTAATAATTCCATTCGAAACTTCACCGTTAGTCCTGGGCCTGTCGAGACGCAGGCCACCGTAGGTGAACGGCGTTTATCGGCTGGACGTGCTTCGACAGGCTCAGCACTAACGGTCTTTGTATAGCGCAAAGTCTATTAAGCTATCCGATCGACCCAGCCGAAAGTGTCAGGCGCTGTTCCGCGCTGAATCTCGATCAAACGCGATTTCAGCTTTTGCGTCAGCTGTCCGGGACCGCCGCTACCAACGGTAAAGCTAAAGCCCGGGGCGCTGACTTTCCCGATTGGCGTTACAACGGCGGCGGTTCCGCAGGCAAAGGATTCGATCAGCCGACCCGATTCCGCATCGCTACGCCATTGGTCGATGGCATAGGGTTCTTCACGAACGGTAAGGCCTTCTTCGCGGGAAAGGGCAATCAGGCAATCGCGCGTGACACCTTGCAGGATGGTGTCGGAAATCGGCGGTGTTTGAATGCTGCCATCGTCGAACACGAAAAACACGTTCATGCCGCCCAGCTCTTCAATCCAGCGATGGTCCTTGGCGTCGAGAAACACGACCTGATCGTGACCAGCCTTCATCGCCTCAGCAATTGGGACAAGGCTTGCGGCATAGTTGCCACCGCATTTCGCAGCGCCCGTGCCGCCGGGGCCAGCGCGATTGTAATGCTCGCTGACCCATAAAGACACTGCGGGTGCGCCGCTCTTGAAATAATTGCCCGATGCCGCCGCGATCACCATGAACAGATATTCGTTCGCGGGGCGCACGCCAAGGAATGCCTCGGTCGCGATCATGAATGGGCGCAGGTACAGCGAGCCACCATCCAAATCGGGGAACCAGCCTTTGTCGATATCGACCAAAGCCTTGCACGCCTCAACGAACAGTTCTTCCGGCAATTCAGGCATCGCCATCCGCCGCGCCGAGGCATTGAACCGCTTTGCATTCGCCTCGGGACGGAAGAGGGCCATGCTCCCGTCGGACAGCTTATAGGCTTTCAGCCCCTCAAAAATCTCTTGCGCATAATGCAGCACTGCCGTCGCCGGATCGAGTGTCAGTGGCTGTCGCGGACCGAGTGTTGCATCGTGCCAACCTTGCCCGGCGGTGTAGCGGATCGTCACCATATGGTCGGTAAAGGTTTTGCCGAACCCGGGATCAGCGATCATCGCGGTGCGATCCGCGTCGGAGACCTGAGTAGGATGCGCGATGAGTGCGATGGGCAGAGTGGCTAGATCAGTCATGATGATATCCGGTTTGAAATAATATGTCGCAAAGCGTGCGATTCAGGAAATGCTTGCAGTGTGATATGTCTGCCGCCAAGATACGTCAATATGGCTGTCCCATCTGTTGCACCACAATTTCCCGCATCGCCGCACGCGTCGCCCTTGTTCCTGCGCGAAGAAGAGGTCCGGCGCGGGGTCGAACTGCTCTATTTCGGTTATACACGCCTGACTCGCAGCATTGATGAAGGGCTGGCGCTGGAAGGATTGGGCCGCGCGCACCACCGTGCGCTTTATTTCATTGCGCGGCAGCCTGATTTAACCGTCAGCGAGTTGCTAAAAATTCTGGGTATCACCAAACAGTCGCTTGGCCGTGTGCTGAACGATTTGTCGGCGCGCGGGTTGGTCGAGAACCGCGCTGGAACCAATGACCGGCGGCAAAAGCTGTTGCGGTTAACGGCAGAGGGAATAGCGTTTGAATCGCAATTGTTTGAAGCACTGCGCCACGGCATGTCGTCGGCCTATGCAGCAGCAGGGCAAGAATCGATTACGGGGTTCTGGCGGGTGCTTGAGGGCTTGGTGCCTGACGAAGACCGCAGCATGGTATTGAAGTTACAAGGAAGTGAAGGATGAGCCTCGACCCCAATCTTGATCCGCGCCTTGCCCGATTGCAGGCTGTGATCCGCGAACGGAAAAATGGCGATGCTGGCAGCAGCTATGTCGCATCCCTATTTGCCAAAGGCCGCGAAAAAATTGCGCAG
>JBEBKE010000356.1:0-2025 GCA_040079555.1 Sphingorhabdus sp.
GGTATCCTCCACCGGGCATTTGATCCTAGCCACCGAGCTGATGGGGTTCGATCAGAGCCAGTGGGAGGTGTTTAACATCGCCATCCAGCCCGGCGCGATCCTTGCCATTGTGCTGTTGTACTGGCGGACATTTTGGGATGTCGCCAAGGGGCTGTTCGGGCTTGATCGCGGTGCGCTGCATTTCGTGCGCAACTTGCTGGTCGCGTTTTTCCCCGCGGTGTTGCTGGGGCTGGCCTTTGGCGACATCATCGAAACGATGCTGGGCAATGCGCGGTTGGTGGCGTGGACGTTGATCATCGGCGGGGTCGCAATTTTGATCGTCGAACGCTTTGCCAAGCCAGTCGAGGCAGGCGGGGTTGCGGCGGTGTCGCTGAAAACATCCGCCATGATCGGCGCGGTGCAGTGCCTTGCGATGATCCCGGGTGTATCGCGGTCCGGCGCGACAATTTTGGGCGCGATGGCCATGGGCGTGGACCGTAAGACGGCGGCGGAGTTCAGCTTTTTCTTGGCCGTGCCGACGCTGACTGGGGCGACAGCATATCAGCTGTATAAACATGGCGGGTCGCTGACTTCCGACGACTTTGGCTTGATCGGGGTGGGTTTTGTCGTGTCGTTCCTGGTCGCATGGGCGGTGGTAAAGGCGTTTTTGGCGGTGGTGACGCGTTACGGCTTTGGGCCTTTCGCGTGGTACCGAATCATCGCGGGGGTTGCGGCCTTGGTGTGGCTTGGGGCAAAGTAAATCCGTTTCGGTCCTTTATTCGCGTAATATAATTGCGCGATGCCGTTATGAAGCTGCAAATGTGATAATTTAGGACAGTATAACTTCCCTAAATTGCATTTTCTTGGTGTCAGTTTCGTCAGTTTTGGTTATGGGACGGCATGGCAAAAGAACGCATGCTCCAATTCGTCGACACCAAACAGGCCTTTCCGCAAAAGCGGGAAGCCAAACTGCGCGCCGAGGACTTTCACGAAATCGCCAATCGCTACGCGCCCGATGCAGCGGTCGAACAATCCTCACGCTGCTCGCAATGCGGCGTGCCTTATTGCTCTGTGCATTGTCCTTTGGGCAACCACATCCCCGATTGGTTGCGCTTGACGGCGGAGGGCCGGTTACGCGAAGCCTATGAGCTTTCGAACTTGACCAGCAGCATGCCCGAAATCTGCGGCCGCATCTGCCCGCAAGACCGGCTGTGCGAAGGCAATTGCGTCATCGAATTTTCCGGCCATGGCGCGGTCACCATCGGCAGTGTCGAAAAATACATCACCGACACCGCATGGGCCGAGGGCTGGGTTGAGCCAATCGCTGTCGGCAAACCACGCGGCATGTCGGTAAGCATTATCGGCGCAGGCCCCGGCGGATTGACCGCCGCAGAGGCGCTGCGCATCGCGGGCTATGACGTCCACGTCTATGACCGCTACGACCGCATGGGCGGATTGCTAACTTACGGCATCCCCGGTTTCAAACTGGAAAAAGACGTCGTCATGCGCCGTATTGACCGGCTGGCCGAGGGCGGCGTTGTGTTCCACGCCAATTTCGAAGTGGGCCGCGACGCCAGCCTCGACGAGCTGCGCGCAAAGCATGACAGCGTGTTGATCGCGACAGGCGTTTACAAGGCCCGCGACATCAAAACGCCGGGCGTTGGCCTGAACGGCATTTATTCTGCACTCGACTATCTGACCGCGTCGAACCGCAAAAGCTTTGGCGATGCGGTGCCTGCTTTTGACGATGGCACGCTGAATGCAGCGGGCAAGAATGTTGTCGTCATCGGCGGCGGCGACACTGCGATGGATTGCGTCCGCACGGCAACGCGGCAAGGCGCGAAGTCAGTCAAATGCCTCTACCGCCGCGACCGCGAAAACATGCCGGGATCACAGCGCGAAGTCGCGAATGCTGAGGAAGAGGGCGTCGAGTTCGTCTGGTTGTCTGGCCCCAAATCCTTTGACGGCAGCGACAGCGTAGAACGCGTGCACGTCTCAAAAATGCGGCTGGGCGCGCCCGATGCCAGCGGCCGCCGCGCGCCAGAG
>JBEBKE010000357.1:0-1995 GCA_040079555.1 Sphingorhabdus sp.
GACGGTGCGTACCGAATTGACCACGAACAACAACATCCGCGCCCGATTTTCCAGACTGCCGCCCCAGCGATCTTCGCGGCGATTGGCCAACGGGCTGAGGAATTGCGACAACAAATATCCATGCGCTGCGTGGATTTGCACGCCGGTAAAGCCCGCCTCTTTACACACGCGCGCAGCCGTTCCGAACCGGCCGATCAGGTTAAGTATTTCATCATCAGTCAAGGGAACCGGCATCCCGAATTGACCACCGGGCAGGCCGAGCTTTACTGCCGACGGTGCCTTTGGCGTTGCATTCACCGGCTTTTGCGTTTGCCGTCCGGCATGGTTGATCTGCGCCCAGAAATGATTGCCATTGCGCGTTGCAGTCGCGGCTAGATGAGCCAAGGCACGTTTGGCTTCGTCATCGGGTTCGCGGTCGATGATGATGTTGCCGGGGCGCTCCAGATGATCGCCGTCGATCTGGATATTGCCCGATAGCAACATCCCTGCCCCGCCATCGGACCAGACAGCGTACAAGCGATCAAGCTCTGCCGTTGCCCGTCCCTGAGGGTCAGCCATGCCCTCAGTCATTGCGGCTTTCGCAAGGCGATTTGGCAAAACTGCGCCGCAGGGCAGCTTTAGCGGCGTTGCCAATATGTCGGCCACGGACTTACTCGTCGCCGGTTGCGGCGGGCGCTTCAGACGCAGGAGCAGAGGCGGCTTTCGCCTCTGGCTTAGCATCACCTTCCGGTTTCGCTTTCGGCTTCGCAGTCGCAGCAGGAGCAGCCTCAACCAACGCCTGTTCGTTCAGTTCGTCGGTGTTGACCATTTCGTCGCTGATCGTGCCTTGCAGGCTGTCGATATCGTCCATCCGCGTTTCGGTGACGGTGCTTTCGCCCGATCCGCCACACGCGGCCAAGGATAGGGCAAGGGAACAGATCAAAACGCGGCGCATATTATGCCTTTCAGACAGACTATTTTGTGGCCGCTAACTCGCAACTCTCAGCCGCTTTGGCAAGCGCGGAAAGGAAATCGGGGGCGGTATGGTGCAAAGCCGCGTCAAAATCGACAAGGCTGGCGGTGATACCCAGATCCGTTAGGCTTGTGACCGGAAATTCAGCGATCCCGCACGGCACGATCCCGCCGAAATGCGACAGGTCGGGCACGACATTCACCGCAAAGCCATGCGCCGTCACCCATTTACGGATGCGAACGCCAATCGCGCCGATTTTGGCCTCTTGCCCCAAACGGTTATCGCACCAAATCCCGATGCGTCCGTCCGCCCGCCGTGCTGCCACGCCAAATTCGGCAAGTGCAGCAATCACCCATCCTTCGAGCGCATGGACGTAGCAGCGCACATCCTTGCCGCGCTTTGCCAGATCGAGCATCACATAGCCCACACGTTGCCCCGGCCCGTGATAGGTATAGCGCCCGCCCCGGCCAGTGTCGTAAACGGGGAATTGCTGGCTGAGCAATTCAGCCGGATCGGCGCTGGTGCCGCCAGTGTACAGCGGCGGATGCTCGAGCAGCCAGATGAGTTCGCGTGCGCCATCACGGATTGCTGTTTGTCGCGCATCCATGCGGGTAAGCGCATCGGGATAGGCCACAAGGCCATTTGCGATTTCCCAATCTATGTCGGCAAGATCAATCATCGCCTGTGCTTTAGCCGCATCTACAGATGCTTGCCAGCATGCAATCCTCCCCCTACCAACGGCCCGATATTCAGGGAGCATCACGTGGCAAGGACATTAGACTATAACGCGGTTTGGGCCGACACCACCGAAATGCTGCGCCAGCACCGCGAGGCGATCATCGCGATCGCCGGATTGCTTATCCTCGTTCCGAATTGGGCATCGGCCTTTTTTATTGGTCAGCCCGATATCGAAGGCGTAAAAACCATCGCGGATATCATCGCGGTGCAGGGTGAACATTTTCGTGCGAACTGGATGATATTATTGCCATTTGCGCTGATCTCATTCTTCGGCGCTATCGGGATCCTTACCTGCCTGCTTCGCC
>JBEBKE010000358.1:0-1992 GCA_040079555.1 Sphingorhabdus sp.
ATCGAAGACGGCAACCACGGCGGCAAAGGTTCAGAGGCGCATAAGGCCGCTGTAACCGGCGACACCGTTGGCGATCCGTACAAGGATACGGCTGGCCCTGCGGTTAACCCGATGATCAAAATCACCAACATCGTTGCGTTGTTGCTGTTGGCGGCTCTCGCTCACGGCGCAGCGTAACGATCTGACCTTATAGGGCGGCTTTCACGTCGCCCCGCGCAAAGGGCCGCCATCGTCATGATGTGCGGCCCTTTTCTTTTGCGCATGTTCACGCAAAATTTGTGACTTTGCGTTATAGCGCGCACCATGATCCGAAGCTTGTTTCGTCCATGAATGCGCCCGTTGCACTCTCCGCTATGGCCAAAGAGCGCGATATCGCGCTTGCAGAGGTTGCGCGTGCAGCGGAGCTTACGATTGCCGAATTGCGCGCTGATACCGCGTTGTTGGCGGAATGGGATGCGCTGGCTGCTTTTGCCAGCGAACCTAACCCGTTTGGCGAACGATGGTATTTGGAAGCCGCACTGGATGCGCTGGGCAGTGATGATATCCGCATCATTATTGTCCGCGATAACGCGTTAGTCGGCATCATGCCGTTGGTAACGCAGCGTATTTATGCAGGGTTGCCGATCGCGCATAGCCAAAACTGGCTTAATCATAACGCGTTTCTCGGCGCACCTTTGGTGCGCAAAGGCGCCGAACAGCAATTCTGGTCGGCGCTTTTTGGCTACCTCGATACATCGCCGGACAGTGGCGTATTCCTGCACCTTGCCGGGATTCCCACCGCCGGGCCGCTGGCTACGGCGCTGCACGCCGTATGCGAGACCGAAAAGCGCCGTTTCGCGTTGGTTCATCGCGAAGAACGGGCTTTGCTTGAGCGCGGGCTTTCGCCCGATGCCTATTGGGAAGCAACTGTGCGCGGTAAAAAACGTAAAGAGCTGCGCCGCCAGCATAAACGGCTGGCCGAGGAAGGTATGCTGAGCTTTGAGCGTTGCGACGGCAGTGCCGATTTGGACCGCTGGATTGCCGATTTCCTCGCGCTGGAACGGGCAGGATGGAAGGGCGAAAACGGCTCAGCTCTCGATTGTGCCGACGAAACCCGTGCTTTGTTCCGCGATGCGTTGCATGGAGCGGCGAAGGCGGACAGGCTCGAACTGCTCGCGCATTATCTTGACGGTCGGCCCATTGCGATGCTGGTCAATTTCCTCACCCCGCCGGCTGCATTTTCGTTCAAGACCGCGTTCGACGAGAACTATGCCCGCTATTCACCAGGTGTATTGTTGCAGATCGAAAATCTGGCTTTGCTCGAACGTGATGGCATCGATTATTGCGATAGCTGCGCCGCACAAGATCATCCGATGATCGATAGCCTGTGGTCGGGCAGACGCGCCATGGGGCGTTACTCAGTCGCCATCGGCGGCAAAGCGAAACGTGCAGCCTTTGCCGCGTTGCTTGCAGCGGAAACGGCGAAGGCAAAATTCAAAGGCAGGACAAAGACGTGACGACAATTTTTGATGCGAAGGCGCGCAGCCACTTTGCCGCCCACTATCCGGAATCACCGCACAAGCTTTCACATGGCCTGCGCGATCATGCGTTGTTGACGCTGGAATCGCTCGCCAAGCTTAGCGAACGGCTGCCCTTTGCGTCGGTAGAATATAACAAGGGCGATCTGCCCACCGGTGTGGATCCCACCAGCGACATTGCCAACGGCCTTTCCATCGGCGACACGATCCGCAATGTCGATACCTGCCGCAGCTGGGCAGTGCTGAAAAATATCGAGCAGGATGATAGCTATCGCGAATTGCTGTTGTCTTTATTGGGCGAACTTCAACCGCTGATCGAAGCAAAAACCGGCGCGATGTTGCGGCCGCAGGGCTATATTTTCGTTTCATCGCCCGATGCGGTCACGCCGTATCATTTTGACCCCGAACACAATATCCTGCTGCAATTGCGCGGCACGAAAACGATGGTGCAATTCCCCGCAGGCGATCCCTTTTT
>JBEBKE010000359.1:0-1979 GCA_040079555.1 Sphingorhabdus sp.
AGCGTGACGAACGCAAGCTTGGCCCTCATCCCAATTGCCCCCGGGATGGGGGCTTTGCTTTTTTGGTGGCCTATATTGGCAAAGCGGTTGCACGAAAACGACCGCATCCCTAAGCCAACCCGCATGACGACCACACTTCGCATCGCATCATGGAACATCAATTCCGTTCGTTTCCGTATCGAAATTGTCGAACGCTTCTTGCGCGACCACGCGCCGGACATATTGTGTTTGCAGGAAACCAAGGTCGTCGACGGACAATTCCCCGAAGGCGCGTTCCGGCAGCTTGGCTATAATCATATCGCGCTCAACGGACAGCCGATGCACCACGGCGTTGCGATTGTGTCGAAAGTGCCCTTGCACAATCGGTCGGTCGAGGATTGGCAAGCCAATGGCGAGGCGCGTCACGTTGGTGTCGAGGTTGCAGGCAGTTTCCGGCTGGAAAACGTGTACGTCCCCGCAGGCGGCGAAGCCCCGGATTTTACTGATGGTTCCAAATTCCGGCAGAAACTGGATTTTATTGGGCGGATGACCGAATGGGGCACTGCGCTGAAAATGCCTACAATCCTGACCGGTGATTTCAACGTCGCGCCGCTGGAAACCGATGTGTGGAGTCATAAGCAGCTGGCCAATGTGGTGAGCCACACGCCGATCGAGCTTGAGGCGTTGGCCAAATTGCAAGCGACGGCTGATTGGGTCGATATTGCCCGGCAGTTTATTCCGCCAGAGGAACAGCTTTTCACATGGTGGAGCTATCGCGCGGCAGACTGGGAAACGTCAAACCGTGGGCGGCGTCTCGACCATATGTGGGTGACGCCCGATATGCAGGAAAAGGCGGTCAGCCATGTGGTGCACAAGCCTGTCCGCAACTGGGGCAAGCCATCCGACCATATCCCGATTGTCACGGAGTTTCGCATTTGACGGGGGCTGAGCCCAAAAATGCAGGCCCAAAAAGCGCGGCCAAAGCCATCGACGCGCTGCGGCGTGGTTGGGCGGTTGCGATTAACGGAAAAAACGCGACGATTGGCCTGATTGCGATTGAGACAGCCACCGATGCGGCGCTGGCATCGGGTATATTGCTGTCGGCGAGCCGCGCGGCGACGCTGAAACTGGCGAACCAGTTCGCCGCTGCCGATACTGCGTTGCCGGTCATGATAGACCGCCCTCTGGATTTGGATGAAAAGCTGGCGCTGGCGATTGCTGATCCCGCTTTAGACATGCGGTATCCCATGAAAGGGCCGTTTGCGGCGCAGGCACTTGCTGATGCAGAGGCCGCGAAAGCCGCGATGGAATTGGCGCGAGAGGCGGGGTTGCTTCCCGCTTTTCTGGTCGTTGATCCGGCGTTGGCCGATGCGCAAGTCTCGCCCGCTGATGTCGCTGCGTTTCAAGATGCAGGCCAGTTGTGGATTGCCGCACGGGCGCGTTTGCCCGTTTCTGCAAGTAGCGACGCCGAACTGGTTGCCTATCGCTCCACCGCCGATGCCGCCGATCATGTCGCATTTGTTGTTGGAAAGCGCGATGGGAGTACGCCGGTAGTACGGCTGCACAGCGAGTGTTTGACCGGCGATGTGCTCGGTAGCCTGAAATGCGATTGCGGCCCGCAGCTGCACGAGGCGCTGCACCAGATTGCAGGCGCAGGCTGGGGCGTGTTGCTGTATTTGCGGCAAGAGGGGCGCGGGATAGGTCTGGTCAACAAATTGCGGGCTTATGCGTTGCAGGATCAGGGGTTCGATACGGTAGATGCCAATATCCGGCTGGGTTTTGCCGTTGATGCTCGCGATTTCGGCGTGGCGGCGCAGATGCTGCGGTTGTTGTCGGTGGATCGGGTACGGTTGTTGACCAACAACCCTGAAAAAGTAGCGGGGTTGGAGGCAGAGGGTGTGACCGTAGTTGAACGACTACCGCTGAAGATCGCAGCCAATCCGCATAACGCGCATTACCTAGACACCAAGCGTGATCGCACAGGACATAAGCTTTAGGGT
>JBEBKE010000360.1:0-1976 GCA_040079555.1 Sphingorhabdus sp.
CATCACAGCGCCCCGGTCTTTGCCCGATATCGCGACGACCTGTGCCGATGGATTGGTGGCGCGCAGCCTGTCGCCCAATGTTGGCACTTTCAACAAATTTGATGACACGGTGTAGTTGGAACTGTTGCTCCCCGCGACCGACGTATCTTCGGAACAATAGACGCCGTAATCGGTCTTGCCGTCTTTGCCCGTTCGTCCATTATTGGGATCGAACCAGCTATTGGCGATCACGCCAGTGCGCGACGGGCGGCTGCCGGTCAGGATGGTCGAATGGCCTGGACAAGTTTCAGTCGCGGCATGGCTTTGGTAGCCCGATGGAAATACGACGCCACCCGACAGCCGCTTTAGCCCGCCGGTATATCGAGAGCGATATTCGTTGAAGATGTCCGATGACAATTGGTCGACTGAAATCGCGATGATTAATTTTGGCGAGGGGGCAGCGGGCTGTTCAGTTTGCGCCAGCGATGCGCTTGCCAAAAAGATCGTTGCCGTTGCGGCCAATAAAGTTCCAACGCGCATTTTCTTCTCCATTATCAAGCTCATGCACCGACCTCGGCACGCAGTGCTTTGCGGTCGAGTTTACCGATCATAGTTTTGGGCAGCGCATCACGGACAACCACATCGCAAACGCGTTCATGCTTGCCCAATTGCGGGTTGAGCCAAGCCATCAGGTCAGCGCCGCTAATCGGATCGCTGGTGGTCACATAAGCGGCCGGCCGCTCGCCCAGATAGCTGTCGAATAACCCGATAACCAACGCCTCTTTGACGGCTGGGTGGCGGTACAGGATATCCTCAATCTGGCTGGGGAAAACTTTGAAGCCGCCAACGGCGATCATGTCTTTCAGCCGGTCGACGATGTAGATAAAGCCGTCAGCATCAATCGTTGCAACATCGCCAGTCCGCAGGAAACCATCGACAAAAACATCGGCAGTGGCGTCTGGTTGCTTCCAATAGCCTTGCATGATTTGCGGTCCAGCGCAGAGCAATTCGCCGGGCTCGCCATCGGGCGCAGGCTTGGTCGAGTCTTCTTTATCGACCAGCTTTACCGTCGTACCGGGAACCGGTTGGCCGATGCTGCCGACACGGTTTTCGCCCTCATAGGGATTGCAGCTGATGACGCCGGAGCTTTCGGTCAAGCCATAGCCTTCGATCAGAACCGCTTTGCTGACCGCTTCAAACTTCGCCTTTAGCTCGGCAGGCAATGGCGCGCCGCCGGAAATGCAGGCGCGCAAGGCGGAGAAATCGGTGGCGGGCAATTCGGCATTATCCAGCAACGCTTGATACATTGTCGGCACGCCCGGGATCGCGGTGACTTTTGTCCGATGCGCTGCCTTTAACGCCGCTGTCGCCTCGAACCGCGGCAGCATCACAATCTCTCCGCCATTATCGACAGTGCGGTTAAGCACGGTCGCGTTCGCAAAGACATGAAAGAACGGCAGCACGCCCAAGATGCGGTCATCAGTCGGCGCGTTGGGCTGGTTCGCAAAGCTATGCGGATCAATCGCATTGATCTGGCGTGCATTGGCAGTGATGTTTTGATGGCTCAGCATAGCACCCTTTGGCGTGCCGGTGGTGCCACCTGTATATTGCAGCAATGCGACATCCATCTCAGGATCACACGCCACGGGCGTCGGCGCACCGTCATTGGCGATGAAATCAGCAAAGCTGGTAATCCGGCTGTCCGCTGGAACAGTGGCGATTTCGCCCTTTTTGAACAGTCGATACGCCCAGTTTTTCAGGCGCGGTAACGCCTCTGCTACGCTGCCTACGATCAGCTGACCCAAATCGGATTGATCGAGCACTTTGATCGCGTTGGGCAGCAATGCAGCTGCCGATACGGTTACCAATATTCTGGTGCCGCTATCCGCAACCTGGTGCGCGAGTTCGTCGACTGTATAAAGCGGCGAAAAGTTGACCACAGTCGCCCCGGCCAGCATCGCGCCGTAATAAGCGACGATATAATGCGGCACATTGGG
>JBEBKE010000361.1:0-1965 GCA_040079555.1 Sphingorhabdus sp.
TAAGAAGCTGGCAAAGGCACCCAATAGCAAAAAGCTGCCCAGCTGTTCGCCAAGCTCGCTAAGGCTTGGCAGTTCGCTGCCCGGGCCATATTCGCGGCCGATCGCGGTTGCGTTTAAATCGCATTGGGTCGCGATGTTGCCCGCCTCGGTTCGCCAGCCGCGGCCGGTTTCATTTTCATGCAGCGTATAGCCATCGCGGGTCGCAGCATCGACCGCATAGCCATTGTTTGACATACTCACCGACAGGTCGCCCAATTTATTCTGGCTGATACCGTCCACGATAATCGCATTATCGCCTTTGGTAATGACAACCTGGCTGGCGACATAGGCGTTGGGATTGCCATTCCATTGTTCGGTGTTGATGGTGATTTTGGTGCCATTTTCCAGCGTAAATGTGGTTGTGCCCCAGAAATCATAGGCATGCTTGCCATCTATCTCGACATGCGGATCGCCCCAAATGCGGGTTTTTTCGCCAGTCTTGTCATTGATGATTGTCATCTGGCTATTACGCTCGTCAATTTCCAAACGATAGCCATCGCCCAGATTGATCTTTGCGGTGTTTGCGCCATCGACCGTGGCTGTCCATTGCGCCGCTGGCTTTGGGCAGATGATCGGGCCGGGGCATTTCGGACGCGGCATCACACAGCCGCCTTTGACGATTCCGGCGCGTACGTCCAATTGGCTGGGCAGCTGACCAAAGGCATTGGGGCCTGCGCCAAAGGCTTTTGTGAATTCGCCGATAATCCCGGCGGTCAGCTGCGCGACAAAGTCTCCGACTATCTTCCCGGCAAATGGGATAGTATTGCCTGTGAAAGCTGCGGCACCAAATCCTTGTCCTATCTGTGTCACCCTATTTGCCTCCTGCGCATATCCTAACTGTATGACGTCATTAAGCAGCGGGATTGAAATGCAACAATCAGCAAAACGTTTAGGCGGTCTCATCAAAATGCTTAGCGTCAGGAACAATTAGGCCAAAAAAGTTTTGTCAGACCTAACGTCATTGGACACCAAAATGACAACGCGCGCACATTCGGTCGAATGGCGCGCGCTGCTGACTAAGGGTGTTTTGCTAGCGTTAAAACTTGATCCCAAACCCAATCACGGTGGTGTCAAAATCAAAACCGAAATTGGTGAAGTTGCGGCGGTGCTCCAACTTGGCATAGACGTTTGAGCCCAGATTATGTTCTGCGCCGATCCCGGCATGCCAGGAATCGCCATTCCCGAATGAATGACCGCCCGCGACAAAGATGCGCGCGTCGTCGGATACCTTAATGCCCGCGCGGCCGGTGATGCCGTACACTTCGTCAAAGCCGCCGTTGAGGACGTTATCGACGGATACTTCACCGCCAACAAAGGCTTTTCCGCCGACGTCCGCATCATAGCCAGCGGCAATGCCGACCACAGCCTCGGATAGGCTGACGATCGAGGTGTAGCCGCCGCGGATTTCGACACGCCCTTCATCGGCCAAGGCCGGGGTTGATGCCAGCAAAGCGATGGCTGCGGGGACGATAAATTTGAGCATAAAAATTCCCTTTGAAAATGATCTGTCATTGTTCAGCGGCTTGTGTGTGAACCACTGCACCAAAGTCGCGCTGGGGCCGCCAATGGTTCAATTCTTTTGAATGTCCCGCGCAAACGCATCTCTGACATTGCCCGAACCGGACATTGTGAATTTTGCTCTTGACAACATGGAACATATAGTGAACATCGACGGCAATTCACGTGTTTTTGGAGGTTTCCATGCTGTTGTTGTCCACTATCTTGTTCGTTGCTGCGATGGTCGCGGCCTGTGCTGCTATCGGATTTTCTGTGCTGCGCGCTATGCCGCGGATTGATGCTGTCATCGCATCGCGCGGCCAACCCGTGGTGCGCACCATTCGCGTAGGCGCGCCGCGCAGTGGGTGGAAATTGGCCTAGAGTTTTTCAGGCTGCCTTGAACTAAGGCTAGGGGAATGGCCCAAGAGC
>JBEBKE010000362.1:0-1964 GCA_040079555.1 Sphingorhabdus sp.
GACAGTGGTGCGCTCGATCATATTGGCATAGGTGGTGCGGGCATGGGTGAACGGATCGTCGCTGCCCGTGGTGGTGCACGCATGTTCGGCGATGTTGCGAATACGCAGGAAGAGTTGGAATGTTGTCGCCAGCGATGCGATCCATAATAGGAATGGCGTCCATCCCCAAAGCGCGAGCGATACGGCGAGAATGATGAGTTGGATGGCCAAAAATCGGCCAACGGTGCGCGCGGTTGTTTTGGCTCCTTCGATATTAGCAACCGGCGCATCGATACCGCTGCGGCTTTGCAGGTTCAGCGCGCGTCCGGCGCTGGTGTCACGAACTCCGTCGCCGGTCTCGCCCGACAGCATTGCTTGAATGCCGCGCCAAGCCGTCGCAAATTGCGAGCGACGTTGTTTGAAAAACGTCTGCCCAGTCAAATCGCGCACCACTTTGCGTTGCAGGCTTGCCCGGCTGATTGGGAACGGCTTCGATAGCGAAAGATCGGGGTCTTCGGCCTGCTGCGTGTATTTGTGATGGGTCAAATGATAGGCGCGATACGCATGCAGATCGCTGCCCGTCGCGGCACCTGATGGCCATTGGCCCAGCCAATTGTTCCATTTGCGATTGGGATGAAGCAATCCATGCGCGCCGTCGTGCATGATGATCGACAACCCCAATTGCCGCCCGCCGATGATCGCCATTGCAATCGGGGTTGCAAACATTCCTGCAAGCGGGTGAACGCTGAACGCCCAAGCCGCGCCAAAAGCAGCAATCGCAACGACCAGCCAAGCGTTAACAATCAACCAAATCCCGCGCCAGTTGGAGACAGCGGTGATCGCCGCCCAGTCTTCGGGCGCAAACACATTTCGTGGATTGGCGGCTTTTACAGCGGGCATTGCAGCAGCATACATCAGCCGCCGCATTCCACCAAATCCGCTACGTTTCCGACCGTTTGCAATATCGCAACATATTGCCGGTAACGCGGGCGAAGAGGAGCAGGGCGATCATATGAAATCGGACAGCTGGAACACTATTCAACGCGCGCCTGTGGATCATGGCATCCAGGACGCGCAGGACATCGCGGCAGCATTGCTGCTGCGCCGCGTTGAAAACATGCTGCGTGCGGGGCAACCGCGTCAGGCGATTGCGCATATTGTGGAGATGACTCATATTGAGACCGCTGATGCCGCCGCATTCGTCGAGGAGCTAAAGGCGACGATCTTTAGCTGACAGTCGTAGTGCCGCGAGAGCTACGCGCCTACCCAACCAACCGACGGATCATCCATGTCGACAGCCTCACCCAGTTCATAAACATTTTTATAGCCATAGCCGTAGAGGTTGATGAACGTCTGAATGTTCAGCGCCAGTGGTAGCGCTTTGGTGCGCACCGGACTGCGGTTGTTGATGAAATTGTTGTTGCAATAGATCAGGATTTCTCGGGATTCATTGGCTCCGATAATCTCCGCCAAAGCATCTGCGGTGAAATCGGGCAAAGGCAGGTTCACTGCGCCTTTCAAATGGCCTTGCTGAAATGCCGCCGCCGATCGCGCATCGAGGACCAAGACATCGCCCTTTGCAGCGCGCGCATGAAAATTGGCCAGCGTGATGAGGCGCGTGGAGCGATAAGGCTGCACCTCCGCAGTCAGGTCTTTAAACCCCGAATAATCGATCAGCGGGCTGCCGGTACTTTGCGCCGATAGCGGTGCCGCCAATGCCAATGCCATTAGTGTCAGAATTTGTCGCATCCGTCCGCCTCCTTCAATGCAGACGAGAGGCTGGGGCAATGCGATTGAACAACCGCTGAACGCCTAATCTGCTGGCTGTGCCTCCGCAGTGGTTGCTTCATCGCTAGCCTGTTTTTCAGCAACCTCTGCTTCGACCTTTTGCTTGATCTCGGCTAGCAAACCGATTGCCGGATTGTCGTCGCTGCGGTTATGCGGGTCGTTGGCAAGCGGCATTAACGTGCGATACGCCAGTGCAT
>JBEBKE010000363.1:0-1962 GCA_040079555.1 Sphingorhabdus sp.
TGGCTAAGCTCCCAATCGCCATGCGCCTCTGCCAACGCCAGCGTCGCAACCGCGCCCGATGCAAGTTTTGGCAGCCATTCCGCTTTTTGCGCCTCATCGCCATCAGCGCCGATAATCTGCGCCGCCAGAGCGGTGGGCACAAACGGCGAGGCTAGCATATTGCGGCCCATTTGTTCGACAACCGGGACGATTTCGGCCAGCGATAGTCCAACCCCGCCAAACGCCTCTGGCACCGCAATTGCCATCCAGCCGAGATCCGCCATTTCGCGCCAGCATGCGGCGTCATATCCGGAATCGCTGGTCATCAGCGTACGCACGCGGGCCATTGGTGATCGGTCACGGCAAAATCCGGTGGCAACCTCCAGCAAATCGTTTTGCGCTTCGCTAATCCCAATATCCGCCAATTGCATATTCGCCTCCATCAGCGATCTTCATGATTTAATCGCGCAGTTAAATCAAGGCTGGATCGTAATCGCGGTGCCGTCGTCCACCTGTTTCCACAGCAAACGGATTTCCTCGTTCGACAGGGCAATACAGCCATCGGTCCAATCGCTGGCTAATGTCGGGCCAAGCCAAGCGTTCGGCTGGCCATGGATGAAGATGTCACCACCGGCAGATTTCCCCTTGGATTTCGCGTACGCTGTATCCGCCGCATTGGGATAGGATATCCGCAAGGATAGATGATACGCACTTTTCGGGTTTCGACCGTTGATGGTGTAGCGGCCCTCGGGCGTTTTCTCATCGCCCTCAAACTGTTTATGCCCCACCGGTTGATCGCCAAAACGGATAGCGGTGTAGCGATGGATTTCCTTGCCATCGCGATACAGGATCAACGTCCGGTCGCTTTTATCGACCAATATTGCGTCGGCTTTGACGATGGGTTTGGACGCGGTAGCGCCGGATTCCCCGGCTTGGCTAGAGCTGCAAGCGCAAAGCAGCAGCGCGGGTATCAGCAGAGATAGGCGCAGAAAAAGGCCAATCATCGCTGGAAAGTCGCACTAAAGTCACACCTTAACAGGTGCGGAAACGGGGCGATTGACGGGATGTCGGTCACCGAAACCGAACCACCACGCAGCACGCGCAGTGTAGTGACGCCGTTGACAGCCGCATCCATCGCCACTCGCCCGACGCTGCCCATCACCGACAACACATGGATGAAGTGCCGTTGTGTCAGCGGAGACCGGCCGTTCGCCCGCAACCATTCAAGCACGACGGGCGTGAAGTCGAGGATCGTACTTTTAAGGTCTGGATCGGCGGGGGCGGGTTCGGTGTGGCTGGGCGAGTCGTGTGTCATCCGCGCATTAAAACATAATGGAAGTGCTGTAGGACAGTGGTTTTTTGGGTGAGGTCTGGGATGTTGGGGGAGGGGACTGGCGGGTTTTGCCAGTCGAATTAGCGAAAGCAGACATACCCGTTTTCGTGGTCCCGCGCTTTGAGCCCAAAACTGTTGCATCCCAGCTTAGCGATATGTTAGAAATTCAAATCCGATATTCTGTCTCGAGGTCAAGGTTTAAAAAGGGGCGTTCGAACATGAAGTTGAGTATCGCGCTGGCAATTTTGCTGATTGTGAGCCATGCGGCAACTTCTGTGGCAGCACAGGCCCCTAGTCCGCCCGATGAAGAAGAAGGCCAAGTCTGCATATTGATTGCATACGGCTGGAATGGATCGCCAACCGAAATAAAGCAGATAAAAGATATTCCAGTTCCCCGAAGCTACGTAACTAAGAAAGGCGGTGCGTGCGGGGGATATGTTACCGCTGACCACCTGATCCGTTGGCATTTGCGTTACGGCGATGAATACACGGTCGAGAAGGCATTGGAGTTTATTGAAAAGCGTGACGGAAGGGTTGAAACTCTCGCTTCAAAATTAGGCCGTGAACTCATAAACGGGATTCCCAAAGCGGTTTAAGTTTGATTCAATGCTTCTGGAAGGGAGCGTTGGATGAGCCGATACGAGATGACC
>JBEBKE010000364.1:0-1956 GCA_040079555.1 Sphingorhabdus sp.
CTTGAAAAGGCGCTTGATGCCGAAGAAGTCGCTGTGCTGGCGCGCATAATGGACAGGTTGCGCGCACAAGCGGCGACGCTTGAGGGAAATTTTGATTAGTTACCTTGGCAAAACTAGTTTCATTTGATACTAAATCATAACGCCGCCGACTCGCGCGTTGGTGTCAGTTTTGTCAGTTTTGCCGAAAGCCCGTTTTGTTATGACCGATTTGTTCGATAACCCTTTGGGCCTTGATGGCTTTGAATTCGTCGAATTCACTTCCCCTGAAAAGGGCGTGTTGGAACCGGTCTTCACTTGCATGGGCTTTACCCGCGTCGCGCAGCACCGGTCCAAAGACGTGCATCTGTGGCGGCAGGGGGAGATCAACCTGATCGCCAACTACGAACCACGCAGTCCCGCCGCCTATTTCGCGCAAGAACACGGCGCTTCGGCCTGCGGCATGGCGTTCCGCGTCAAGGATGCGGCGGCGGCCTATGCAGAGGCGATTCAGCGCGGCGCGGAACCCGTCGAAAGCAAGACCGGTGTTATGGAACTGCGCATCCCCGCGATCAAAGGTATCGGTGGCGCGTTTATCTATCTGGTGGACCGCTATGCAGGTCTTGATAACCCCGATGCGCTTTCGATCTATGACATCGACTTTGAGTACCTACCTGGCGTTGAGCATTTCCCCGTTGGCGCCGGTTTCCAGAAAATCGACCATCTGACGCACAACGTTTACGGCGGCCGCATGGCGCATTGGGCGGGCTGGTACGAACGGATTTTCAACTTCCGCGAGATCCGCTTTTTCGACATTAAGGGCGAATATACCGGCCTGACCTCGAAAGCGATGACCGCGCCCGATGGCAAAATCCGTATCCCGCTGAATGAAGAAGGGAAAGCGGGTGGTGGGCAGATTGAGGAATATCTGCGCGCCTATAATGGCGAGGGGATTCAACACATCGCCCTGATTTGCGACGACCTTCTTGGTTGCTATGACAATCTGAAAGCGCGCGGCGTCAAATTCATGACCTCACCGCCCGAAACCTATTATGCGATGCTAGAGGCTCGCTTACCCGGCCATGGCGAACCTACCGAGGCGTTGAAAGCGCGCGGTATCTTGCTCGACGGCACGACGGATGGCGGCACCCCGCGACTATTGCTACAAATCTTCGCGCAACCAGAGATAGGCCCGGTGTTCTTTGAATTCATTCAGCGCCGAGGCGATGAAGGCTTTGGCGAAGGCAATTTCAAAGCTCTGTTCGAAAGCATCGAGCGCGACCAGATTGAACGCGGCGTATTGGAGACAGCGCCATGACGGTCCCTTTCAAAACTGACCGCATCCACCATGTCGCCTATCGCTGCAAAGACGCAAAAGCGACGGTTGAGTGGTATGATCGGGTGCTGGGCTTCACTTACACAACGGCCTTTGCCGAGGACCATGTGCCGTCAACGGGCGAGTATGACCCCTATATGCACATCTTTTTGGAATGCGGCGGCGGCAATGTGCTGGCGTTTTTTGAACTGCCCAATCAGCCCGAAATGGGCCGCGATGAAAAGACGCCTGCATGGGTGCAGCATCTGGCGTTCAAAGTCGCTGATTTTGAAACGTTGAAAGCTGCCAAAGCACATATCGTGGCGCAAGGCGTCGATGTAATCGGGCCGACTTTTCACGGGATTTTCCGATCCATCTATTTCTTTGATCCCAACGGCCACCGGCTGGAACTGGCTTGCGACATCGGCACCGACGAACAATATGCCGAGCTGAAACGCGTCGCGCCATTGATGCTCAATGATTGGGACAAAACGAAAACGGCACCGCGCCATGCCGAATGGCTGCACAAAGATCCGTTATCGGCGTCCGAATAATCGGGCTAGTCGAACGTTGTTTCGATTGCGGGTCGGCCAACCTTTGCCGTTTCAATCTTTGGCATTTGTAGCTCCAGTGTCGTCAGCCATTTTGTGGTGTCGTCGCCTATC
>JBEBKE010000365.1:0-1943 GCA_040079555.1 Sphingorhabdus sp.
GCATGGCCCTTCATCGCTTTAATCCAGCCGCGTTTCGACAGGATCACCGTCACTGGCTCCCGTTCAATAAACGCCTCCAGCGCAATTTCGCGCGCTGGGGCCGCTTCGATCAACGACGTCCGCCTGCGACCAAGTGCCGTTTCCTCGGCATAACCCGCGCGCAGCTTTGTCAGGTCCTTCTTTAACCGCGTGCGTTGCCGCGCGGGGCTTTCGATCAACTTGACCAAATCTTCGCGTTCCAGCTTCAACTGGTCTAGCTCGCGCCGAAGCTCCATCTCTTCCAGCCGCCGCAAAGACCGAAGCCGCATGTTCAGGATCGCCTCGGCCTGCCGGTCGTTCAGGGCAAACTCCGCCATCATCACTGGCTTAGGTTCGTCCTCGGTACGGATAATCTCGATAATCCGGTCAAGGTTCAGGTACGCGATAATGTAACCGCCGAGCAGTTCCAGCCGTGCGTCAATCTTTTCAAGCCGGTGCTGTGATCGGCGGATCAAAACCTCGATCTGATGCGCCAGCCAAGCGCGCAGGACTTCGCCAATCCCCATGACTTTCGGCACACGGTGCGCATCCAGCACATTCATGTTTAGGCTAAAGCGCGTCTCAAGGTCCGACAGACGATACAGTGCGTTTTTCAAATCCTCCGGATCGACATTCCGGCTTTTTGGAACGAGCACGATGCGAATATCTGAATCGGATTCGTCGCGCACATCGTCGAGGATCGGCAATTTCTTATCGGCAATCAGCTGCGCGATCTGCTCAATCAACTTGCCCTTTTGCACCTGATAAGGAATTTCGCTGATAACCAACTGCCACGTGCCATTGGGCAGGCGCTCAACGCCAGCGTCACGGTCGGCAGCATCTTTAGAGTCCGCCGCGTGAAAGCGAGCACGTACGCGCATCGAGCCGCGTCCAACTGCATAGGCTGCGCTGATCGTTTCGCGACTGTCAACCAGCACACCGCCCGTGGCAAAATCCGGCCCCTGCACGATCTGCATCAACTGTTGATGTGTCGCCTGTGGTTCGTCGATCAGCAGCATCGCCGCGTCAATGACCTCCGCGGCGTTGTGCGAAGGAATGCTCGTCGCCATCCCGACCGCAATCCCGCTGGCGCCGTTCGCCAATAAATTGGGGAACAGCCCAGGCATAACCTCTGGCTCTTCGTCTTCATTATTATAGGTCGGCTTAAAATCGGTCGCGTTTTCATCGAGCCCGTTCATCAGCTCGATGGCGGTCTTGGTCAGCCGCGCCTCTGTATAACGATAGGCTGCGGCGTTATCGCCGTCGATATTACCGAAATTCCCTTGGCCATCGACCAACGGATAACGCAGCGAAAATGTCTGCGCCAAGCGGACCATCGCGTCATAGACTGATTGGTCGCCATGCGGATGGTATTTACCAATAACATCGCCGACAACACGCGCGCACTTTTTATACCCTTGGCTGGGATCGAGCTTCAACTGCCGCATCGCCCATAGCAACCGGCGGTGAACCGGTTTCAACCCATCGCGCAGATCGGGCAACGACCGCGCTGTAATTGTGGACATCGCGTAGATCAAATAGCGTTCTGAAATCGCTGCATCGAACGGCGCATTGACGATCTGGTCAAACGGATCTTCGGCGGGGATATCGGTATCTTTAATGTCAGCCATCACCGCCCCGATAGCGATACCCAGACTCAGCGCAAAGCGCGGATTGCATCAATCCACAGTTATTTACAGCATATCACCCTAGCTTTGCGTGGCAATAATGGCACAGAAGCTCTGCAAAATGCGGCGCAACCGCCGCGCCGCTGGAAATTGCGACAGTTCAATGGCAATCCTTTGCAGGAATTATCAATCAAACAATATGGGGTCGGTCATGACGAAATCTAAAACAGGTCTAATTCTGTCGCTTTCAGCATCGCTTGCGGCATTATCTGTCGGCACAATAACGCCAGCATTTGC
>JBEBKE010000366.1:0-1941 GCA_040079555.1 Sphingorhabdus sp.
CGGGCGCTTATGTGTTTGACAATGATTTTCCGGCGTTGCTGCCTGATACCCCTTGTCCGCCTGCACTGCACGACCCTTTGTTTGAAACACAGCCAGCACAGGGCACCAGCCGCGTTATCTGTTTCTCACCCGATCACAGCGCGACTTTGCCACGGCTGTCTCCCACCGCAATGCGCGGGGTGGTGGACACTTGGTGTGCGCAAACCGAAGAATTGGGCCGTGATCACGTCTGGGTGCAGCTGTTCGAAAATAAAGGCGCGATGATGGGCTGTTCCAATCCGCATCCCCACGGTCAAGTCTGGGCCGTCAACTATCTGCCCGATGAGGTAGAGCGAGAGGATGAGCGCCAGCGCAGCTATTTTGCGGAACATGGTCGGGCATTGCTATTGGATGTGGCCGAATGCGAAATGGAGTTGCAGGAGCGCGTTGTCGTCAGCAACGCCGACTGGGTGGCGATCGTTCCCTTTTGGGCAAGCTGGCCTTTCGAGGCGCTTTTGCTGCCACGTTTTGCCATAAAGCAAATGCCCGAGTTGACGAGCAACCAGCGTGACACGCTTGGTGCCATCATACAGGCGCTGACCCGCACCTATGACAATCTGTTCAACACAAGCTTTCCCTATTCGATGGGCTGGCACGGAGCCCCGTTTACGGTGCACCCTCAAAAGCCTGCGCCGTTTGACGGGCGCACGAACGATGGCTGGCAGCTGCACGCGCATTTCTATCCGCCGTTGCTGCGTTCTGCCGCGATCCGCAAATTCATGGTTGGTTATGAAATGATGACCGAGGCGCAGCGCGACTTGACCCCTGAACAAGCGGCAGAGCGGCTGCGCGCTGTCGCTGCATGATGTGAAAGACGCATAGAATAATGAACGCCCAAGAACGCGCCCGCGCAGCCTATCTGAAACATTTCGGGCAAGAACCCGCGATGCTGTACCGCGCCCCGGGGCGGGTGAACCTGATCGGCGAGCACACCGATTACAACGATGGCTTCGTTCTACCCGCTGCCATCGACCGCGAAACGGTGGTAGCCATCGGTCCTGCCAGTGATGGACAGATAACTGCCGTCGCCGCGGACTTTGGCGAACACCGCGACAGCTTTATGCTTTCTGATCCTGTCACGCATTCCGAAGCGGAATGGGCCAATTACGTGCGCGGGGTGGCAAAGGTTTTGCTCGACGACGGCGTCAATCTGGTCGCGGCCAATATGGCGATTGCCGGCGATGTCCCTTTAGGTTCGGGCCTGTCGTCGTCGGCATCGCTGGAAGTCGCTGTAGGCAATGCGCTGGCCGGATTTGCTGGACACAGGGTCGAGCCGACGCATATGGCAAAGTTGGCCCAGCGCGCCGAAAACGATTTTGTCGGCTGCGCATGCGGGATCATGGATCAACTGATTTCGACGCGCGGCGAAGCCGGCCATGCGCTGTTGATCGATTGCCGATCGCTTAATTGCACGCCCGTTTCTATCCCCGATGGCGTGTCGATTATCATCGCGCATTCGGGTGTGCGCCATGCCCATGCTGGCGGCGAATATAACGACCGGCGCGCGCAATGCGAGACCGCCGCGCGGCATTATGGCGTTGCAGCGCTGCGTGATCTTTCTGTCGCGCAACTCGTAGCAGGCAAGGCTGATCTCGACGATGTCAGCTATCGCCGCGCTCGTCATGTTGTTACCGAAAATGACAGGACCGAGGCCGCTGCATCCGCACTGAAACGCGGCAATCTGGAACGCCTCGGCGAACTGATGGCGCAATCGCACGCCTCGATGCGCGATGATTTTGAAATCACAGTTCCTGCGGTCGACGAACTTGCAGCAATCATGGTCGCGCCGCTTGCTGGGGAGGGCGGCGCGAGGATGACCGGTGGCGGCTTTGGCGGCTGCGTCATCGCGGTCGCACCTGACTTGAAAGTGCCAGCCGTCGTTAAAGCCATTGCAGACTTGTA
>JBEBKE010000367.1:0-1941 GCA_040079555.1 Sphingorhabdus sp.
GAAGTCACCGAAGTCCGGGCTGCCTAACACTTACCGCTCCCAACTACAGGAAACGATTTTATGCCCATTAACACGCCGCTTAACGATGCCGCACTCGATCAACTGTTCCGCACCGCGCGGACCTATAACGGCTATCTCGATACGCCCGTGTCGAATGAACAACTTGAAGCTGTTTGGGAGCTGATGAAATATGGCCCAACCTCGGCCAATTGCCTGCCAGCACGGATCATCTGGTGCGTTAGCCAAGAATCGAAGGAAAAGCTGGCGGCGCTTTCGATGCCCGCCAACGCGACAAAAATCCTGTCGGCACCCGCCACTGCAATTATCGGCATGGACATGGAATTTTACGAACAGCTGCCCGAGCTGTTCCCCCACGCTGATGCGCGTAGTTGGTTTGTCGGGAATGATGCGATGATCGAGGCGGCTGCGTTCCGCAACAGCAGCTTGCAGGGCGCATACTTCATCCTTGCCGCGCGCGCTTTGGGGCTTGATACTGGAGCCATGTCCGGTTTCAACAACGCCGGTGTCGATGCGGCGTTCTTTGCAGAGACAAAGGTGAAATCGAATTTCATCTCGACCATCGGCTATGGCGACCCAGCCAGCATTTTTGAACGCAGCCCGCGTCCCGGATTTGACCGCTTTAACAAGATCGTCTGATCGTCTAGCAATCCGTCCCTATGAGACGGCTGATTATAGATACCGCGACGCGCGCTTGTTCGGTTGCCTTGTTTGAGGGCGACGAGTGTTTGGCTGCGATCCATGAAGACATCGGTCGCGGCCATGCCGAACGGTTGGTGCCGATGATTGCCGAGCTGCCTGATAAAGGCCGGGCCGATAGCATATATGTCGATGTCGGCCCCGGCAGCTTTACCGGCATCCGAGTTGGTGTGTCCGCCGCGCGTGCGCTGGCATTGGCCTGGGGCGCGGAATGTCATGGTTATTGCAGCCTAGATCTGGTTGCCGCGATGGCAAGGAACGGAGCGGCGATCGACGTCGATGTTGCCGTGACCGGCGGCCATGGCGAATATTATTTCCAGTCCTTTGGCAGCGATGGGGTGGCGATTGGGGATGCACGATCTCTATCTCCCGCCGACGCAGCAAAGACCAGTATGGCGGAGCGCGTCGCGGGTGACATGGCGGAGCGTCTGATCACGACGCGCGGCTCTGGTGAAGCTATCGATTTGCTACCTAATGCGCAGTTCTGGCCAGCGATCTGCGCAATAACATCCCTGCCCCCAAGCCCGTTTTACGTGCGCGGCCCTGATGCCAAATTGCCCGGCGGAAACACGCCGTGATCGAAATCATCGTGGGCAGCGGGATGGATGTGCCGACCATCATGCCGGTTATGAATGATGCGTTCGACCCCGATTTTGGCGAAGCGTGGACCGCCGCACAATGCCTCTCCACTTTGTCGATGCCTGGCGGACAGTTGCTGATCGCAAAATCGGGCACCGAAATAGCTGGCTTCGCGTTAAGTCGCGGCGTCGTTGACGAAGAAGAATTGCTGCTCATCGGCGTGTTAAAGTCAGCGCGCCGTAGCGGCGTTGGACAAAAACTGATCACGCATCTACAAAGCATCTGTACCGATTTGAAACGCTCAGTCATTTTTCTTGAAGTAAGAGACGGCAATAGCGCCTATTCCTTTTATTCTGACATGGGTTTCGAACCTGTCGGCAGGCGATCAAATTACTACAAATCTAGGCACGGCGATCAACGCGATTCTGTGACGATGGCACTGGCTTTGTAATTCATTAGTTTTTTCTTTTTCTTACTCCGTCCAATTGACGTGCTATATTTGCGTATATATTGCGCACGGATCGATGCGCCACGTTGGCGTGTTGAAGGGTCGCACAACATTCCAGGTCAAGGGGAAACAATGACAATGGAAAACGAAGAAAATAACGAAATGCTGATTACACTGACGGCAGACATTGTCGCAGC
>JBEBKE010000368.1:0-1935 GCA_040079555.1 Sphingorhabdus sp.
GCCATCGCGCGCATCCGCACCGTTTGGGATAACTTTCCAGCCTTGCGGAATGCCGCCAGCTCGGCCTCGGTAGCTTCGCGCTGGGCAATGCTGATCTGAATATCGCCCCCCAATATGCTTTGCCCGCGCCGTGACAATTCGTCGGCAATGCCAGACGTCAGGCTGCCAATTGCGGCCAAAGTCGCAACACCCAGAAACAGACAAATGGCGAGCAAACGCAGGCCACGAATGCGCGCCGACAGGTCACGCCGGGCAATGCGCCAGATTGCCGCCAGATTCATGCCTCGACAACCAAGCCATCTTGCATCGCGATTACGCGGTCGCATGTGCGTGCCAATTCTGGGTCGTGGGTGATAATCAACAGCGTCGCGCCAAGTGCAGCGCGCCGTTCAAACAACAGGTCGATGATCGAGCCGCCCGTTGCGCCGTCCAAATTGCCCGTTGGCTCATCGGCAAAGATAATTTTGGGTGCCGCCGCCATAGCCCGTGCAATTGCCACGCGTTGCTGTTCGCCGCCCGACAGTTGCGATGGATAATGCGTCAGCCGGTGGCCAAGGCCGACAGCCTCCAGCTCCTGTGCCGCGCGGCCGAATGGATCATCGATCCCGGCCAATTCCATCGGCACCGCCACATTTTCCAGCGCGGTCATCGTCGGCAGCAAATGGAACGCCTGCAACACAATGCCAATCCGCCCGCGCCGTGCGCGTGCCAACGCGTCTTCGTCCAATTTCGTAAAGTTCAGACCGTCGACCTCGACCGAACCGCCGCTCGCCCGTTCCAACCCCGCCAGCACCGCCATCAGCGAACTTTTACCCGAGCCCGATGGTCCTAGCAACGCAACGCTGGTGCCATATGGGACATTCAGGTCAACGCCGCGCAAAATATCAACCGCCGCGTCATCGGAGCCAAGGGTGAGGGTGACATTTGCTGCGCGAATAGCCATATCCGCGTTACTGCCTGTGGGAGCGTGCAAGGAAGGAACCTTAATCTTGAGAAGTTTGATCTCATATGGTGCAGCATTGCTGCTAATCCAAGGGCTAAGCGCATGCGGGGCTTCGCCTGTAGCGGACGCTCAGCAGAACGCCGCCAAGACCGAACAAGTGGTCGCTTATGACAAGCTGGTGGTGGCCTTTGGTGACAGCCTTTACGCAGGCTACCGGCTTGGCCCCAACGAGGGGCTTGCGCCGCAATTGCAGGCCGCTTTAAAAGCAAAAGGCATTAACGCCCGCGTTCACGGGGCAGGGGTATCGGGTGATACCAGCGCCGCTGGCAAAGCGCGGCTGACGTTCGTGCTCGATAATCTGGAGCGCAAGCCAGACGTTGTCGTACTCGGCCTTGGCGGCAATGATATGTTGCGAGGAATTAAGCCTACCGAAACACGGGCGAATATCGCGGCGATGGTCGCTGAACTGGACAAGCGCGGCATTGACGTTGTGCTGACCGGGATGCTCGCTGCACCCAATTTGGGGGCGGATTATGCGGATGCGTTTAACCCCATTTTCCCTGCGCTGGCGAAACAATATGATGCGCCGTTGCTGCCGTTTTTCCTCGACGGTGTGGTAACGGACAAAACGCTAATGCTCGACGACGGCATCCACCCCAATGCAAAGGGTGTGACGAAGGTGGTGGAAAAGCTGGGGCCGTTGGTGGAGGGCGAGTTGGGGAAATGATGTCTACTTCCCAAACTTCGTCATTCCCGCGAAGGCGGGAATCCATCACCCGTTGTTGAAATTTAGAGTGTCGGTGATGGACCCCCGCCTTCGCGGGGGTGACGAAAATTGGGATAGGGGACTGAGGGGAAAACGAGGTGTATTAAAATAATAATACACCGCAGCGGGATTCGCTTGAAATCAACACACTTGCGCTCCATGTTAAGGGCGAATTACGAACTACAGGAGCATCGACGATGTCGACCGAAACGCTGACTGCGACAGA
>JBEBKE010000369.1:0-1934 GCA_040079555.1 Sphingorhabdus sp.
TCAAAGCTGTCCGGCAGGTTTTTTGAGATCGGGCTTATTGCCCATGTCCTGCCCTTTATTATCGGGTTTTGGCGGGTTTTCATCGCTGGCATTGATGTAGTCGGGCAAGGCTTTTGGCTCCCTGCCGGCCATCAGGTCGTCAATTTGCGAGCGGTCGATGGTTTCCCATTTCATTAGCGCTTCCGCCATTTTGTGCAGTACTGCAATGTTTTCAGTGAGGATTTTTTCGGCACGTCCGTAGTTTCGGTCGATCAGTGCACGAATTTCGTCATCTATCATGTGCGAGACGTTGATCGAAACAGCCCCGCCTTGGGCACCGGGTTGCCCCATGAAGGGTTGCCCCCCTTCTTCGCCGTACACCAGGGGCCCGAGTTTTTCTGAGAAGCCCCAACGGGTAACCATATTGCGTGCCAGTTCGGTGGCGCGTTCGATGTCGTTGGAGGCACCGGTGGTGACCCGGTCTGCGCCGAAGATCATGAGTTCTGCGATGCGCCCCCCAAACAATCCGGCTATTTGGCTTTCGAGTTTGCGTTTGCTGGCACTGTAGAGGTCACGTTCGGGCAGGAACATGGTGACGCCCAGGGCCCTGCCCCTTGGCATGATGCTGACTTTGTACACTGGGTCATGTTCGGCAGATTTTTGGCCGACGATACAGTGCCCGGCTTCATGGTAGGCGGTCAGCAGTTTGTCTTCTTCGGTCATGACCATGGTGCGTTTTTCTGCACCCATGAGGATTTTGTCCTTGGCTTTTTCCAGGTCGCGCATGGTGACTTCGGCTTGGTCGCCCCGGGCGGCAAAAAGCGCCGCTTCGTTGATGACGTTGGCTAGATCTGCGCCGGAAAAACCGGGGGTGCCGCGGGCGATGTCGTGCAGGACGATGTCTGGCGCAGCGGGCACTTTTTTGATGTGTACGTTGAGTATTTGTTCGCGGCCACGCACATCGGGCAAACCAACGGTGACCTGGCGGTCGAAACGGCCCGGCCGGAGCAGGGCTTTGTCGAGGACGTCGGCACGGTTGGTGGCGGCGATGATGATGACACCCTGGTCGCCATCAAAGCCGTCCATTTCAACCAGGAGTTGGTTAAGGGTTTGTTCGCGTTCGTCGTTACCACCGCCCATGCCGGCTCCGCCGCGTTGACGGCCTACGGCGTCAATTTCGTCGATGAAGACGATACAGGGGGCATGTTCTTTGGCTTGTACAAACATGTCACGCACCCGGGAGGCACCCACGCCGACGAACATTTCGACGAAATCAGAACCGGAGATGCTGAAGAATTTAACCCCGGCTTCACCGGCTATGGCTCTGGCCAGTAGGGTTTTACCGGTGCCTGGGGGGCCGGTCATCAGGATGCCGCGGGGCATTTTACCGCCCAGTTTGGTGAATTTTTGCGGTGCCCTTAGGAAGTCCACGAGTTCTTTTACTTCTTCTTTGGCTTCTTCGCAACCTGCAACGTCGACAAATTTAACGGTCATTTTATCTTCGGTCAGCATTTTGGCCTTGCTTTTGCCGAAGTTGTTGGCACCCGCACCGCCGTTTTGTTGCGCCCGGCGCATGTAGATGATCCACACGACGATGAGCAGTAACATCGGGAACCATGAGATGAAAATGTCCATCATCATCGAACGTTTGGGCGGTGCTATGGTTTTGATTTCGACTTTGGCAGTGAGCAGGTCGTCTATCAGGTGCGGGTCATTGGGGTTGAAGGTTTCAAAACGTTGCCCGTCGGTGGTGTTCAGGACGATGTTTTGGCCGCTGATTTCAACGCGGTTGACCTGGTTGTTTTTGACTTTCTCGATAAATTCCGAGTACGGCAGCGCGTCATAAAGGTCAGGCGTTTGCTGTAAGCGGCTGCCAATTAAAAAGAGTCCCGCAAATATTATGCAAAAGAGGAGCGTGTTGTATATGTGCTTCTTCATGACTGTCTCCGTTCGGT
>JBEBKE010000370.1:0-1928 GCA_040079555.1 Sphingorhabdus sp.
CATCCGATGCGAGAAATCAACAGCGTTCCTGAAAGCTGAAGGGATAGACGACGTTTATCATTTGGAGGGCGGGATCCTCCGCTATTTGGAAACGGTGCCAGTGGCCGAGAGCAAATGGCAGGGCGAGTGCTTTGTCTTCGATGAACGCGTGTCAGTGCGCCACGGGCTAGAACTCGGCGAAATGGAGCTGTGCCATGCATGCCGAAGGCCGATTTCACAGGATGACAAAGCGTCACCACGGTTCGTCGAGGGCGTATCGTGCCCCGCTTGTTTTGACGAGCGCAGCGACGACGACCGTGCCCGCTTTGCCGAACGGCAAAAGCAAATCGCGCTCGCCAAGAAACGTGGGCAGCAGCATATTGGTGTTAATCATCGCACTGACGGCTGAACTCGCTATCCCGTTCTTATCGAGCGAAGTCGAGATATCACTCCGTCATGCTTTACAAACGGGTGTCTCGACTTCGCTCGACACGAACGGATTGGGGTAAGAATGGCTGACCTACCCATCCTCTACAGCTTTCGCCGCTGCCCCTATGCGATGCGGGCAAGGCTGGCGATTGCGGTCAGCGGCGTGCAAGTCGAACTGCGTGAAGTGGTGTTACGCGATAAGCCGACTGAACTGATCGAAGCATCGGCAAAGGCGACTGTGCCGGTTTTGGTGTTACCAAACGGCGTTGTGATCGACGAAAGCCTAGACATCATGCGCTGGGCTTTGGGGCAGAATGATCCCGAAGGCTGGTTGGCGGGCGATGCTCAGGACTTAATCGTGCAAAACGACGGGCCGTTCAAAGCAGCGCTTGATCGTTACAAATACCCGCATCGTTCCGGACTGGAAAGTGGAGCACAGCACCGTGATAAAGGCTTGGTTATTTTGCGCCAGCTGAATACGCGATTGAGCGAAATCTCGTTTCTATCAGGCGAAACACGCGGAATAACCGACCT
Organism: Sphingorhabdus sp.; assembly: GCA_040079555.1. Lineage (GTDB taxonomy): Bacteria > Pseudomonadota > Alphaproteobacteria > Sphingomonadales > Sphingomonadaceae > Sphingorhabdus_B. Next base: position 943 of record JBEBKE010000370.1, read on the forward strand.
CGCGATCTTTCCCTTCATCCGCCAATTTGCCGCAACTGACCAGGCTTGGTTCTATACGCAGCCCTTGCTCCATCTCCACCTGTGGCTACGCGAACATCTATCATCGGAACTCTTCGCCAGCATCATGCACCGCTATCCGCAGTGGAAATCGGGCGACGTGGCAACTGTCTTTCCCTGATTATTTCATCAACACCAATTCTTCAGCCATGCTGGGGTGCAATGCCATGGTGTCGTCAAACGCCTGTTTAGTGAGTCCAGCCTTCACAGCAATCGCCGCGGCTTGCAGAATTTCGCCGCTGTCCGGGCCGATCAGGTGAAGACCGACCACCTTGCCAGTCGCAGCATCGACGACCATTTTATAGAGCGCACGTTCGTTGCGTCCGGCCAACACGTTTTTCATCGCGCGGAAATCGCTTTTATAGACTTTGACGTCAGAGAGCGTCGCTCGCGCTTCTTCCTCGGTCATACCAACGCCCGCAATCGGCGGATTGCTGAATACTGCAGTCGGGATCGTCGCGTAATCGATGGTGCGCGGATTGTTGCCAAACACTGTGTCGGCAAAGGCATGGCCCTCGCGGATGGCGACAGGCGTCAATTGCACGCGGTTCGTGACATCGCCCACAGCATAGATACCGGGAACGTTGGTACGGTTATATTCATCGACGATGACAGCGCCATCTTTGTCTAGTGCGACGCCGACGGTTTCCAAACCCATATCCGCCGTTTTCGGGACGCGTCCGATGGCGAAGAGCACAATATCGGTTTCTATCAAGCCTTGGTCGCCGCCATCCACCGACAGGCTGCCATCGGCTTGCTTGGTAATCGATTTGAAAGGGAAGTTGAAACGCAGGTCGATGCCTTTTTCGCGCGTTATGCCGACCAATTTATCGACAATTTCCTGATCGTAGCTGCGCAACATTTTGTCGCCGCGCGTGACCAAGGTCACCTCGACACCCAATTCGTTGAAAATCCCGGCAAATTCATTG
>JBEBKE010000371.1:0-1908 GCA_040079555.1 Sphingorhabdus sp.
TCACCCTTGGGTAGCAAATGCCGTTGGAATACAACATCGATGGTTTGCAGGTAAAACTCTGCCGTCATGTCGCACACCGCGCGATATTCATCGTAAAACGCTTTGGTCGCATCCGCGCCTTCGCCGTCGCCTTTGACCAAATCCTGAAACATCGACCAATGGCTGACCATATGGTTGCCAAGGTTCATTGTCATAAAGCCCGACAGCTGCAAAAAGCCCGGATAAACGCGGCGACCAGCGCCTTTGTAATAACGCGGCACGGTGGCGATGACATTTTGGATGAACCATTCATGCGGACGCTGCGTCGCGGTGTCGTTGACGGCCGTTGGCGCTTCACGCGTATCGATGGGGCCGCCCATCATGGTCAGCGTGCGCGGGCGAAGCGGATGATCGTTCGCGCTCATCACCGCCGCTGCGGCATAGGCCGGGACTGAGGGCTGGCAAACCGCAAGCATATGCGCGCCGCGGCCCCCGGCATCAGGGCCGATGAATTCCAACCACTCGATGATGTAATCCATGTAGGATTCAAGGTCGAAACCGCCGCCGGTCAACGGCACATCGCGGGCGTCTTTCCAGTCGGTGATATACACGTCATGGCTGACCAGCATCCGCTCAACCGTTCCGCGCAGCAAGGTGGCGTAGTGGCCCGACATCGGAGCGATAATCAAAAGGCGCGGCTTGGTTTCGCTGCCGTCATACGTGAAGTGCTTTAACTGGCCAAAGGGTTTACGTGCAACATCTTGCTCTGCGACCGGCAAATGCTTGCCATCAATATCGACAAAGTTCAGCCCGAACGCAGGCTTTCCGCGCGGCTGCACGCTGTGCGCGAATACATCGAGTGCCGAGCCTGCAATCGAGGTGAGGCCGCCCATCGAAAACGGTCCGGAAAAATTCTTTAGCCAATCGGCCTGTAATTGCGCAATTTTGCCCGCGCCCGCCAGCATATTCCGCTGGATATCATGTCCGGTGTACAGCATCTGCGATCCCTATATCTGTGCGCCGCACCGCATAAATGGCGCCGCTTTGGCCACGGCATAAGCGTTTATTGTGCATTGCACCATAGAAAAAATCCGGCAGCGCCATGTGTTGCATTGTTACCCCATCGGCGCGATGCTAGGCGAAGCGAATGATCAATGACATTTCCGAAGCCCTGCCCGTAGCAACGACTGAATCAGCCACAACTGTGGAGCCAAAGCACAAAGCCAATTTCGGCAGCCTGCGGATGATCGGGCATTTCGCATCCCGTTACCCACGGCAGATTGCGGCGGCATTAGTGGCCCTGATTGCCGCAGCCGGATCTACTCTTGCCATTCCTGCGGGACTAAAGCTGATTATCGACGAAGGCTTCGTCAAAAATGGCGGCGACCCCGCACGCTATTTCTATCTGTTGCTCGGCATCGTTGTCATCATCGGCATTTCAACCGCGTTCCGGTTTTACTTTGTCAGCTGGCTCGGCGAGCGGGTCGTTGGGGACATCCGCGTCGCGGTGCAAAGCAATTTGCTACGACTCGCCCCCCGCTTTTTTGAAGAAAACCGGCCAGCCGAAATCGCCAGCCGGATGACAGCCGACACAGCAATTATCGAGCAGATCGTCGGCACGACTGTCTCGGTCGCGTTGCGGAATATCTTTATCGGTATCGGCGGGGTGATCTTGCTGTTCAGCCTAGCGCCCAGCCTGACGATTTGGCTGTTGCTCGGCATCCCCATCGTCGTGTTGCCCATCGTGTTTCTGGGTCGGCGGCTAGAAAAGGCGTCGCGTACCAGCCAGGATAATGTCGCGGGCGTCGGCACGATCATTTCAGAAGCACTTGGCGCGATCAAAATTGTTCAAGCCTTTGGCCAAGAAGCCCGTGAAGGCGTTCGATTTGGTGAAGCGGTTGAAAGCACATTTGCCGCCGCCAAAAAACG
>JBEBKE010000372.1:0-1908 GCA_040079555.1 Sphingorhabdus sp.
ATGGTCAACGCGCCCTATCTTGCCAAAGAACGCGGCCTCGAAGTGCGCGAAGTGCGGCATGAACGCGACGGTGACTATCAAACGTTGTTGCGCGTTTCGGTGAAGACTGACGTGGGTGAACGCTCGGTCGCTGGCACCTTATTCAACCACGGTACACCGCGTTTGGTCGAACTGTTCGGCGTCAAGGTTGAAGCTGATCTTGAAGGCAATATGCTGTATATTGTCAACCAAGATGCGCCTGGTTTTATCGGCCGTCTGGGTTCGACTTTGGGTGAGGCGAACATCAACATCGGCACATTCCATCTGGGACGGCAAGAGGCCGGCGGCGTTGCGGTTGTGTTGCTGTCGGTTGATACGCCTGTGCCTGCCGAAACATTGGAGGCGATCCACAGCCTGCCGGGCGTAAAGCGCGCGATGGCGTTGCGGTTTTGAATGCACGGGGACTGTCCCCTTGGGGACTGTCCCTATTTCAGGATTTGCTTGACCTCGAAGTGGGACAGTCCCCAAGGGGACAGTCCCTGTGCAGACCGGAAAATTTTAGATGACCATCAGCCTTCTCCCCACCGGATTTCGTGACCGCCTGCCGCCAGAGGCAGATGCCTCGGCGCGGCTGGTACGGGCGATTCTCGACACTGCTGCAAGCTATGGCTATGAACGCGTGCAAGCGCCTTTAGCCGAATATGAGGCGAGCCTGACAGGCAGTCTTGGTACGTCGGCGCGGGATTTGCTGCGCTTTGTCGATCCGGTTTCGGGTGAGACAATGGCGGTGCGCAGCGATATTACGGGGCAGGTCGGGCGGATTGCCTCAACGCGTATCGGCCACCACCCACGACCCGTGCGGCTTTCCTATGGTGGGCCCGTGGTGAAGCTACGCGCCACGCAGCTGCGCCCCGAACGTGAAATGATGCAGGTTGGCGCTGAGCTGATCGGGCTAGATAGCGTTGCCGCCGCTTCCGAAGTGTTGATGGTTGCGATTGAGGGGCTGAAAGCAGCGGGTGTCAAAGACATTACCGTTGACCTCACGATGCCGGATTTGATCGATGCGTTGCAACCAAAGGGCGACCTTGCCGTATTAAAAGCGGCGCTCGATGCCAAGGACGCGGGCGCAGTGCCAGCCGCCTTTGCGCCGTTGATTGCTGCCGCAGGACCGCTGCCCGATGCGTTGGAGCGGATGCGCACTTTCGATGCCGACGGGAAACTGAAGGACCGGCTGGATGCGATTGAGGCGATTGCCGCGTCGCTACCTGCTGACGTTCGTTTGACGCTCGACCCGACCGAGCGCCATGGTTTTGAATATCAAAGCTGGTTTGGATTTTCGCTGTTTTCGGGCCAAGCCTCTGGCGAAATCGGGCGCGGCGGCAGTTACCGGATTGGCAAAGAACCCGCGGTTGGCTTTTCCGCCTATATCGACCCGTTGATCGACGCAGGCCTTGCCCAAGGCGAACGCCGCCGGTTGTTTTTGCCGCTTGGTACATTGCCGAACAAAGCTGCGACATTCCGCGCCGAAGGTTGGGTTGCAGTTGCGCAGCTGACCGAAGATGACAGCGCCGAGGCGCAAATCTGCACGCATGTGTTGAGTAACGGGCGGGCGGAGCCAGTTTAGGGTTGGTGACTCTAAATTTTAACTTCGTCATTCCCGCGAAGGCGGGAATCCATCACCGATTGTTAAAATTTCAGCCGTCGGTGATGGCCCCCCGCCTTCGCGGGGGTGACGATTAATTGATAAAGCAACCGTCAAATTCCAAAAACGCCCTTCAACCACGCATCCAACACAGGCGTCGCCGGATAGCTCGGATCGCCAAGCTTGCGGTTAATGTCCGCATGACCCTTCAAGCCCTTGCCTTCAAACGCATTCAGTTGCGTCTTCGTTCCCGCTTTGCGCAGTGCGTCTGCCAGCGCCTCTGACTG
>JBEBKE010000373.1:0-1905 GCA_040079555.1 Sphingorhabdus sp.
TCGGCATGGGCGGGGCGGCATTTTCAACTGGGGTTTAGCACAGAAAAAAGCCATCGTATCATCGACTTAACGCAGTGTGACGTCATGGCACCAGCCTTGTTCGCATTACTTGATCCGCTGCGTGCTTTCCTCAGCCCCCGTGTCGCGCAAAAACGCAACGTTCAGGTCAAACTGGCGTTGGTCGATCAGGGCGTGGACGTGTTGATCGAAAATCTGGTGATCGAGGGATTGGACGCGCATGAGGCGCTAACCGATTTTGCCCGCGCAAACCGTCTTGCGCGCCTGTCACTCGATGACGGCTATGGCCCCACGCCACATTGGGAACCGGAGCCGGTCACTGTGACGCTCGGTGGCGTTCCCGTCGGCTATCCGCCTTATGCCTTTGTTCAGGCCACAGACGATGGAGAGGCGGCGTTAATCGCTGCGGTTACAGATATTATCGGCGATGCGAAGCGTGTGGCCGATCTTTTCTGTGGGCTGGGCACGTTCACCTTTGCTGTCGGAGAAAATCGCAAAGTTTACGCTGCCGAGGGCGAGTTAAAGGCGCTGTTGGCGTTGAAAAATGCGGCAGGCTTTAGCGGGCGGACGGTTTTTACCGAACATCGCGATCTCTTTCGCCGCCCCTTATCACCGCAGGAACTTAACCGTTTTGACGCGGTCATCCTTGATCCACCAAGGGCAGGGTCACGCGATCAGGTGCAACAGCTTGCCGCTTCGCAAGTCCCGCGTATTGCATTTGTCAGCTGCAATCCCGGCAGCTTTGCACGCGATGCGAAGCAATTGGTGGATGGCGGATACAGGTTGCAGCGGATCTGGCCCGTCGGCCAGTTCCGCTGGTCAACCCATGTCGAACTTGTTGGCGAATTTATCCGCCACTAGGTCGCTAGCCGTGAAATACGGCCATGACGGCGTGGAGCACCAATGCGATCAGCGCGAGGCTGGAAAACGCGAACAACGCAAAGCGTCCCATGACTTTATTCACCAGTGACTGCCAAAGACTGTGCGCGATGCGCAAGCCGACATACACCCATGCAATCGTCGCGTTCATTCCGTCGCCTTGGCCAATCATTGCCAGTAACAACGCGACGGCATAGAATACCGTCGGCGCTTCGTGTAAGTGATTGTAGTTATGGGCTTTCCACTGGATTTTTGAATCTAAAAGCGTCTCTAGCTTTGCGCTGGTCCAGCCCACATCGGCACCGGGCGTGCCGTCTTGCGGCAGTTTGTTGATCGCTGGGATACGCGTGGCGTACATCCATATCCACATAATCATTGTCCACGCGGCAAGCACCGCGACCGGTTGTAGAATCTCAGCTTTGATCATTGAATTGTCCCCTTAAATTGTCGCAAGAACGGCATGAACCGCCAAAACCAGCAAGCAGATCGTCGCCAGCACGAAGATCGCAAAGCGAACCATCACGACGTTGATCGTCGCTTGATACAGCGAATGGATGATCCGCAGGATGGTGTAACCCCAAGCGAAATTCACCAGCATCGGTGTGGACGCATTGGCCACCGCAAGGATCAGAACCGCCGCATAGAAAATCGTCGGTTGTTCCATCAAATGCGTGTAATTGTGCGATTTCCAGTTCACATTGGCGGGCAAGATACTCTCAAGATCAGCGCCTCTGCCGCCTGGGGGCGACGCCTTTAAATCCATGCCGGATTTGAAAATAGCCGGAAAGCGCGTGCCCGCCAGCCATAACAGCATGATCAGAGACCATGCGACTAGCACCGCAGCAGGCGCTAAAATTGAATTTCCCATAAAAAGACCCTCCCCGATTTTTGGTCTCGGGGAGGGTGCTTCAATCGATTTACATTGTCAATTGCAACTTAGTTTGCGGATAATATTAAACCGGATCAGTTCGCGGAACGGCGCTCAAACTTGTGAACATTGCCCGCGTC
>JBEBKE010000374.1:0-1904 GCA_040079555.1 Sphingorhabdus sp.
AAGCCGACTTGCGCACGATCGCCGTCGACCTGACTTGCCGGAACGTTAGTCAACACAAATACGGTCAGGCTTTGGTCTGGTGCCAAAACCGGATCGTTTGTGCCAGCTACGTAAACGGTATCAACGCCGGGATCGTAAACGCCATTGCCATTGGTATCGAGCACGACCTGGACAAGCGCCGGATCGAAGTCATCGCCACCGCCTGCAACATTTGGCGTCAACCGCAGTGCTTCAGAGCCGTTGCCGGTATTCGTTACCCGGAATGTCGAAGCAACGTTCGTTGCACCGTTGGTCGTGATGACGTCGCCGGGATCACTGCTGACAGCAGTTACATCCAAAAGCTCGTCAACTTTGATAACAACTGCGTTGGAATCGATATCAACAGTGCTGCCGCCGCTTTCATAAGACGCAGTCGCAATGTTGGTGATGTCTGTGCCCGCCAGCGTTCCAGCAGCATAGGCGTTGCTTGATGCAAATACCGCAAGCATTGCAGTACTGCAAAAAGCGAGCTTACGGACGCCCGCTTTGAACGATGGAGCAAGTGTCGGTTGGTGGTTTCGTGTTTTCATGATCAGCGTTATCGCAAAACACTGTCAAAATTTCGTTAAAACGTCTCAAACGCCTTAACCAGAATAAACAATTGAAAAATATAACTATTATTGCTTGGTTGGATGTAAGAGATTGTAACGTCGACGTTTGCCGTTAACGGAATTCAATCACTCATGCTTACGGCAGCGCAATCTTGGCTTCATCCGTGTCGCCATTTTCAACAGAAATTTTGGAAAGTCGGAATGAAGCGTTGACAGGGTGAAGCGGCGCTTATAGTAGCGCCGTCACCGCAATAAGCGGGTGTAGCTCAGTTGGTTAGAGCGCCGGCCTGTCACGCCGGAGGTCGCGGGTTCAAGTCCCGTCACTCGCGCCATTTGCCGGTTTCCATCCAGCGCAATAATGGTTTCAACGGGGCGATCCACACGACGCCCGCGACTAAGTAAATCACAGCCTGTATTAAGGCGTGCAGCCGACCTAGTTCGCCCGCAAACGTGCCGAATGCCCAAGCTAAAACTCCGATCATGCACAGGATGACAAAAACGCCTGCAGGTTTCCGGATTGTCGGGCGTTCGACAGGGGCATTTTCATTTTTCATCTTGAAATCCAGGCTTTTTCAGTGAGTACGGCGTTGAGTGGAATGTCCCAAGGGTCTGCGGGTAGCAGCGGCGCTTCTTGCGCGGACCATGCGATACCAACAATGAACGCGGTGTCGAGTAAGCTTAAAGCCCTATCGTAATGCCCAGCACCTTGACCGAGCCGCATCAGGTTGCGGTCAAATGCGACCAACGGCGTCAAAATGACGTCAGGTGTGCAAAGTTCGGCATCGCTGGACGGCTGCATAAGGCCAAACGGCCCATCGCACAGAGGATCGCCCGGCGACCATCTCAGGAACTGCATGGGCGAAGCGCGACTGGTCACAAAGGGCAAAGCGGTTTTGCAGCCTGCTGCGTAGGCAATTTCTAGCAAAGTGCGCGGATCAGCTTCTGATCCTACAGGTATGTAGGCCGAAACGGTGGCTCCCGAATTGAAATGTACAGATAGCGCTGCAGGCGCCGTGCTAAACGCGATCTGACGTTCGCGATCCGATAGGCTTTCTGCAAAGTCGGCGCGGGCCTTGCGGTAAAAAGCGCGCAAATCGGACTTGGTTCGTTCGGACATGCCCGCTGGCCCTCAAATAAAGTGGCGGAACCACCATGGGTCGTATCCCGGAATATCCTCTGACGCCATTACGTCAGGTGGGCGCCATATGCACCGTGTCCCGTCGTTTCCAACGTAACACGGGCAGGGACAGCTCCCATGGAAAGAAATTATCGCCTCAGGGATGTTCTCCTAGGTCGCGCCGGGCAGTTCCGCCA
>JBEBKE010000375.1:0-1901 GCA_040079555.1 Sphingorhabdus sp.
GCTGTACTACACTGACCAGTAGCAGGCGTACGCGACCTTGAAGCTGTGGGGCGAGCACGTGATGATCCGCAATGAGAAGGGGCGGCCGGTCGGGCGCGACTACATCAACGGCATCGAGGGCTTCTGGAGCTACGCCAAGAACTGGTTGTATGCGTACGGGGCGTGCCCCGGCAATACTTCCATCTGTACCTGGGCGAAGTTTGCTACCGTTACAACCATCGAGGCGAAGACCTCAAACCCCTGATTTTCGGGCTATTGAAGCAGAATTCGGCCCAGGAACTGAGATCTGCTTTGGTCCGGACAGGTCAGGAATCACCTTTGTTTTCAGGGCGGTGTTAGTGTTGTGCTTCCGAATTGACGGCCCTCGTAAGTTTTGCGTAAAGTCTAGGGAAAATGTTAATTCAGTGAATCAAACAAGGGTTCAAACAGGATGATTGGCTACGTTAGCGCGCTGCGAGTGCTGCTTCCGGGCTAGACTAAAGGGGGACGGCTGTTTCAAGTCGCGTCTCCGAAGAAACGTATCCCAAGTACGTGTAGTGTCTGCTTCTTCGTGTGTTCGAGTGGTTGTGATAAGCGTCACAGCCACCGGTGTTTTTTCGTTGCTGATGTGCAAGGGAATGCCATGAAGGGAGTCAGTCAACTTGCTCAGCTGAGTCCACATCAAAGAGACATTTATTTCGATCAGATTCGGCATCCGGAAAGCCCCTGTTACAACGTAGGTGGTTATCTGAAGCTGGGTCCTGTCGATGTGGCACGCCTTGCCAAGGCGCACCGCGACCTGGTGATGGAGCATGACGCGTTCGGCATCCGGGTGATTTGTGCCGACGACGATGTGGCGCAATGTGTCGTGCATGAGCGCACGACAGTGCTGCAACAAGTGGATCTGTCGTCTGAGTCGCACCCCTCAATGGCGGCCGAGGTCTGGATTCGCCGGCTCTTCGCCACGCCGCTGGCGTTTGAGAACACGGAGATGTTCAAGGCGGCGCTCATACGGTTGAGCGATTCCGAATATTGGTATGTGGGTATTGCGCACCATCTGGCGGTGGATGGTTGGGGCTTCGCCAACTGGGCGCAGGCACTGGCGCGGTACTACAACGGCGATGCATCGGCCCAGGTGCTGAGCTGCATGAGTGTTGCGGCCGAGCAGCACGCCTATCTGGGAACCGAAAAATACCGGCGCGATCAGGTTTATTGGGCGCAGCAGTGTGCAACGCTGCCGGAGCGTTTGTTTCAACCGTTTTACGCAGTCAGTGCCAGCGATGCACCGACGCGCAGTTTCCGTTTCACGCAGCAGGTGTCGTCCGACACATTTGCACGCGTCGAGCAGCTCGCTTCGCATTTGGGGGTGGGGCCGCATGCGGTGCTGCTGGGGGCGCTCGGGGCCTGTCTTGGATTGATGTACCGACAGCCGGACGTGCTGATGAGTGTCGCGGTGCATAACCGCCGCGGCGCCGCACAGAAGCAGCTCATCGGTGCGTTTTCGAGCGTCAGTCCGTTGCCGTTGAATCAGGTCACCGGCTCGCGCTTTTCGGACCTGGTGCGCCAGGTTGCGAGCAGTCAAAAGGCGCATTTTCGTCATCAGCGCTATCCGCATGGTGACTTGCTGCGCGACCTGGGCCGGGCCGGTGGCCATGCCTTGCTGGGCGATGTCGGGTTCAGTTATCTCAAGGCCGACAGCGCGCTGGAAATCGAGGGGCGCGGACTCGAGCTGACGTATGTCAGTCATGAGTCCGAAACAACGCCATTGATGGTCACCGTATGGGATGTCCGTGCGAACGGTGGCGTCGCGGTGCACTTCGATTGCAACGAGACTTATTTCACTCGCGATGAAGCCGCGCTGCTCGCCCAACGTTTTGCGAAAACGCTGGAACTGGCGATGCTCTCGCCCGATGCTGTGCTCG
>JBEBKE010000376.1:0-1876 GCA_040079555.1 Sphingorhabdus sp.
TTCGCGCAGCTTTCCATCCAAATCGTGCCAGCGGGCGCGGATCGTCGCGGGGCGTTCTACCTCGGCATATTGATCGGGAACGGACAAGCAACCTTCGCTGTACACCGCCCACGTGTCCGACGGATCAAGGATTTCGGGATTGATGAAAACACGTGGGTTGCGGACGACTTCATGGTCGTGGTTACAATGTTCGCCATGTTCATGGTCGTGCGCCACTGGTTCCTGCAGGTCGATCACCAGAACGCGTTTCGGCACACCAACCTGTATCGCGGCAAGGCCAATGCCCGGCGCATCGTACATGGTTTCAAACATATCGGCGACAAGCTGTTTCAGCCCGTCATCAAACAGGGTGACAGGTGTTGAAACAACTTTCAGCCGAGCGTCCGGCACTTCAAGAATTGGGAGTATAGCCATAGAGAGCAAATAGGGATTGGTCGGACGCTGGTCAACTCCCCCTCTCCAGTGGGAGAGGATATGAAGCCTTATAAGCAGCGCGAATTAGGCGGAGTTGGTGAGGGGTTGTGGGTTATCTAGGGGGCACAACCCCTCACCCAGCTACAGCTAGGCAGCACGCTGCCAAGCTTTCGCAACCCTCTCCCACTGGAGAGGGGAGGTCTATCCCACAGGTCGCCGCGCCCTTAATGCCTGCGCCAGTGTGCCTTCATCCAGATAATCCAGCTCGCCCCCCACAGGCACGCCATGCGCCAATTGCGTCAGGCGAATCGGAAAGTTTTCCAGCCGTTCGGCCAGATAATGCGCAGTGGTTTGCCCCTCTAGCGTCGCGTTCATCGCCAGCACAACTTCGTCAATGCCGCCCCGCGCCACACGCGCGATCAGGCGATCAATATTGAGGTCTTCGGGCCGCACACCGTCAAGCGCCGACAATTTTCCGCCCAGCACATGATATTTGCCGGGGAACAACCGCGACCGATCGAGCGCCCACAGGTCGGACACATCCTCGACCACGCACAATGCCCGCGTATCGCGGCGCGGGTCGGCACAGACACCGCAGGGGTTAGTGGTATCGATATTGCCGCAGGTCTCGCAATTTTTCAGCCGATCCTCAACCTGTTCCAGCGCACGGAGCAATGGCTGCAACACCGTCTCGCGCTTTTTCATCAAATGCAGCACCACACGCCGCGCCGAACGCGGCCCCAATCCTGGAAGCCGCGATAATGCCTGCGCCAGCGCGTCTATTTCTTGCGATGCCATGACTTCGGCCTTATCGGCATCCTTCACAAGTTAGAAGAAGAAACCGTTAGTGCTGAGCCTGTCGAAGCACGCCTCCAAGGGTAGCGCCATGCATTGAAGCGCCCTTCGACAGGCTCAGGGCTACGGTCGATAGTTTGGAGCCAAGATGCGCCTGATATTCATGGGAACCCCGGATTTTGCGGTACCGACACTGAACGCGTTGGTGGCGGCGGGGCATGATGTGTGTGCGGTCTATTCCCAGCCCCCACGTCCGGCCAATCGGGGGAAGAAGCTGACACCCTCTTCGGTGCAAATGCGCGCCGAGGAATTGGGGCTGACGGTCCGCACGCCGACTTCGCTGAGGAATGCAGAGGCGCAAGCCGAGTTTGCGGCGTTGAATGCGGATGTTGCTGTGGTTGCAGCCTATGGACTGATCCTGCCGCAAGTAATTTTGGATGCGCCGACGCATGGCTGTTTGAATGTGCACGGATCGCTGCTGCCCAGATGGCGCGGCGCAGCGCCGGTTCAGCGGGCGATATTGGCTGGCGATACGGAGACTGGCGTTTGCATTATGCAGATGGAGGCAGGGCTGGATACGGGACCTGTGCGGTTGGTCGGGCAGACGAAGATTGGCTGCAAGACGGCGGGTGAACTGACTACCGCGCTGGCCGACTTGGGCGCCGGA
>JBEBKE010000377.1:0-1868 GCA_040079555.1 Sphingorhabdus sp.
GCCGCGCGTGAAGCAGGCTTTGTCTTGGATTGCCCAGGAAACGGTGACGATGCGCGATGCGGGGCGGAGCATCATTGCTACGGAAAGCAAAGGCACTTTATCAGTTGCGGGGGTGGAACTGAATGGCCGTGCAGACCGTGTTGATCGTCATGCCAATGGCGGTTTGGTTATTGTCGATTACAAAAGTGGCAAGCCGCCGTCTGGCAAAGCAGTGAAAGCCGGTTTCAAAATCCAACTCGGCCTACTTGGCGCGATGGCAGAGGCGGGCAATATGAAAAACGCCAGCGGCAAAGCGCAAGGGTTTGAATATTGGAGCCTCGGCAAAAACACGCAAAAAAGTCTTGGCTATATCAGTTCACCTGCCACTGAGAAAAACGGGATGCTGGCAGATTTTATTCCCGAAGCTATCAAATTTGCCCGTGAAGCGATTGAGGATTGGATCATCGGCGATGCGCCCTTCACGGCGAAGCTTCACCCCGAACATGCGCCATATGACGATTATAACCAACTGATGCGGCTGAACGAATGGTACGGTCGGCAGGATACAGTCGATGAGTAATTCACCACAAAAGCCGCTGCCGCCGATGACCGACGCGCAAGTGGCGGCGGTCGTTCCTGACCGCGATGTGTGGCTTAGCGCCTCTGCTGGGTCGGGCAAAACGCAGGTGCTGAGTGCGCGGGTTATTCGGTTGTTGCTGGAACCCGGAGTGCGGCCTGAAAACCTGCTTTGCCTAACGTTTACGAAAGCCGCCGCTGCCGAAATGGCGGACCGTATCAACCACCGCCTTGCCTATTGGGTGCAGGCAAAAGGCGGCGATCTCGGGGCGGATCTGCAGGCGATTGGTGCGGACATTTCGCCTGACGGCAAAGCGCGGGCGCGCAAGCTGTTTGCCCAAGTATTGGATGCGCCGGGCGGTGGCCTGCAGATCATGACGATCCACAGCTTTTGCCAGTCACTGCTTTCGTCATTCCCCGAAGAGGCAGGATTGCTGCCGGGGTTTGAACCGATAGATGATCGGGCAGTGGCAGAACTGCACAGCGACGCTTTGTCTGAACTGGTGCAAGCGGCTGACCGCGATGGTCGCGACTGGGTCATCACCAATCTGCAAGATATGTCGCTGTTGTTGGGCGAAGACGGCGTGCGCCACTATCTGCGCCGCTGCGTCGCTCAGGGTGATGCGTTGGAACGACTGGTCCCCGATGATAAAGGCGCGCTGGTCTTGGCACGCCGGATTATGGGCTTGGAATTTGAGGGGACAGCGGCGGATGAAATGGTGCGGCGCTGTGATGATGCGGTCATTGACCGGCAGATGTTGTCGCAGCTGGCAGATATGAATGACGTCTGGGGCAAAGGGAAAGCGGATAGCCGGGGCTGTAAGCGCGCGTGTATAATTCGGAATTGGCTTAATCTCGATAGCAATCAACGTGTTGAGCGCTTCGCCGATATACTTGGTTGTTTCACGAAGGTCGATGGCGATCCGCTTGTCAGCTCTAGGGGCTATACGCCGTTAGATTCCGAATATGCAGTCCTAGCGATCGAAGCCAGCGACTGGTTGATAAGTCTTAAAACATTCCGCAACACTGCCGAATATGCCGAACGCTTGGCGCCAGCGTTGCTGACAGGAAAGGTCTATGCTGCGCAATATCGCGAATTGAAGCATGCGCGAGGGTTGGTTGATTTTGATGATCTGATTTCACGCGCTGCCGACTTATTGTCAAAAGGCGGGATGGCGGAATGGGTGCGGTACAAGCTTGATCGAAAGATCGATCACATCCTGATCGACGAAGCGCAGGACACCAATGAAGCGCAATGGAAAATCGTAGAGGCATTGTCTGACGATTTTTATAGCGGTGCAGGCGCAGGCAAT
>JBEBKE010000378.1:0-1854 GCA_040079555.1 Sphingorhabdus sp.
GGTCAGCCGTGCCTATCGCAAATGAGGCGATGCTGCCCGCAATCGCGGTGGCAAAAAACACCATCAGCATCGAACCACGCGCCACCGCAGGCGGCAGTTTGCGGCGCATGTAATAGGGCACCACCGGCGGCCCTGGCATTGAGGCAAAGCCGGTCAGCACACCCGCGGCAAGCCCCGTGGCCCATGTTTCCTTGCGGCCGGGCACAGCCGCTTCCTTAGCGGGCACAAACATCAAACCAAAAGCTGCAATCGCCAGCATCGCAATTGACACCCGCGCCACATCGGCAGGCGTGACCGAGAGCAACCACACGCCGAACGGCGTCGCGAGCATGGCCGCGATGGCTATGGGAATCGCCGTCTCGCGTTCCCCGTCAGCCAATATCCGCTTCAAGCCAATCGGCCCTGCGAGCAGTTGCAACAAAATCGAAATCACCACCGCCTGCACCGGCTCCACGATCAGGCTGAGCAAAGGCACAAGGATGATGGCCATACCAAAACCCGTCAGCCCCCGCACTATGGACGCGCCGAACACGAGCGAGAGGGCGATGGCAAAGGTTGCGGGGTCAAATCCGCCGAGCGACATGGTCCAACTCATGGCATGAGCGTTACCAGCCACGCATCGGGCATCGCGCCATAACGCAGCGGTAGTATGCTGGTGCCAAGGCCCGCGCCAACCACAACCGTTTGCCCGTCATCATCGATCCGGCCGCAGGCAAAGCGGTCACCAAACCGCGAAACATAGCTGATGGCTCCGATCAACGGCAGGACGATCTGTCCGCAATGGGTATGCCCGGCAAACACAGCGACGACTGGTGACGGTAAGTTTGGCACAATGTCCGGGCTGTGCGTCAACAATATGCGGGGCAATGCGGACAAGCCTGCCATCGCGTTATAAGTGGCCGCTACATCGGCATGTCCTGTGAAGTCATCATCCACACCGCCGATAATCAAAGGACCACGGCTGACGGCTTCGTTTTGAAGCACCGTTAGACCTTGCGCTTCAAGCTCCGTCCTGAGAGCGGCAGGCGCGAACCAATGATCGTGATTTCCGGGTGCAACAATGACACCGAGCGGGGCTTTCAGTTTTCCCAGAGGTCGGACAACCTCTGCCGCCGTATAGATATGCGTCGCCAGCCGCTTCTCGCTAACTAAATCTCCCGCGATGAGAACCAAATCGGGTTTTAGTTTATTGAAACTGAGAACCAGCCGCTCAAGCCGTTCGGGCGGCATATCGGGTCCAGCGACATGGATGTCGGAAAGCAGCAGGATTTTGAGCGGCGGTTCTCCGGCAGGCCAGTTCTTCACCGACAAAGATGCCGTCCGGATCACCGGGCCGCGAGTCGCATTCCAATAGCCTTTGGCAAGGACGCAAACACCGATCAGCACTAGCATTGCCAGCACGGCGAGCCAGCGCGGCCAACGCCTTCTGGGTTTGGCTGCGGCCTCGATCAACCCCGCAAATCCGGCGGCGTGGCCTCGGCCAACAACATCGCCAGTGCTTCATCGACGGTCATGATGCGTTGCCCTTCGGAGCCCAAAGAACGGATGGCGACTTTGCCTTCTTCGGCTTCGCGTTTGCCGACGACGAGCAGATGCGGAACTTTGGCCAGCGAATGTTCGCGGACTTTATAGTTGATCTTCTCGTTACGCAGATCGGATTCAACACGGATGCCTGCGGCTTTCAGTCTGGCCGCTACTTCGCTGCCATAGCCATCGGCCTCTGACGTAATCGTTGCGACCACGGCCTGCACCGGGGCCAGCCACATGGGGAAACGACCGGCATAATGTTCGATCAAGATGCCGATAAAGCGTTCATAGCTGCCAAAGATGGCGCGGTGTAGCATCACCGGGCGG
>JBEBKE010000379.1:0-1845 GCA_040079555.1 Sphingorhabdus sp.
CAACGCGCGCATCGATTCGGTTTTTTCTGCAAGCTGTTCAGTAGAGATGCTATCGAGCAGCACCGTGAATTCATCGCCGCCGATGCGCGAGACGATGTCCGATTTGCGAACTGCACCCAGCAGTGATTTGGCCACTCCGCGCAACACGTCGTCACCGATTGCATGCCCCTGAATATCGTTTACCGCTTTCAACTGGTCGACATCGCAAAACAGCAAGCCATAAGTGCCGCCATAGCGATGTGCGCGCCAGCACCAACGGTCCAGCGTTTCAATAAAATGGCGGCGGTTGAATAACGGCGTCAGCGTATCGGTTGAAACCAACCGTTCCAGTTCGGCGATACGCATCCGCAGCCGGGCATTTTCACGTTCAAGCAATGATGCGTTTTCAGACCCGATGACCGGTGCCCTTTTGACTGTAACTTGCGACATACTGGCCCCGGAGTTTCTAACAGAGACCCGGTTGCCGGTTTATGTTTATCTATCAAACGGATTTGCACGCAAATTGCAACTGTTTACACGTCAGGAAGAGTGCAAGATCGACGATTGCACCGCGCGCATCGCCTCGCTAGAGACCAATCTTGTTTCCGTCAGCGCAGGGGCCAGGAAATTGAGCGAAGCATCACCCGTTGTGGGAATCATCATGGGCAGCCGCTCTGACTGGGAAACCATGCGCGAAGCGTCGGCGATATTAGCCGCGTTGGGCGTGCCGCATGAATGCAAAGTGGTGTCGGCGCACCGCACGCCAGACCGGCTATATGACTACGCAAAATCAGCGGTGGATCGGGGCCTGCACTGCATTATCGCAGGCGCAGGCGGGGCAGCGCATCTGCCCGGAATGGTTGCGGCGATGACGCGGCTGCCGGTGCTGGGCGTGCCGGTGCAATCTAAAGCTCTGGACGGCATGGATAGCCTATTGTCGATTGTGCAGATGCCTGCGGGGATTCCGGTTGGCACATTGGCTATCGGCAAAGCAGGGGCGGCGAACGCGGCTTTGCTGGCCGCTGCGATGCTCGCTAACAACGATCCCGCGCTCGCCGAGCGGTTAGACGCCTGGCGCGCTAAGCAAACTGACAGCGTTGGTGAGACACCCGAATGAAGCCGCTTCCCCCCGGATCAACCATCGGCATATTGGGCGGCGGGCAACTGGGCCGGATGATGGCGATTGCGGCGGCACAGCTTGGCTATCGCTGCCACATTTATGCACCAGAGGAAGACTCGGTGGCTGCCGAGGTTGCAGCAGATTTCACGTGCAAACCCTATTTCGATACCACCGCGTTGCGCACCTTTGCCGAAAGTTGCGACGTTGTGACCTATGAGTTCGAAAACGTGCCCGTCGCGCCGTTGCGGACTATCGTCGATATCGTCCCGATCCGGCCCGGCATTAATGCGCTGGAAATCGCACAGGACCGCGTTGAGGAAAAACTGTTTGCGGCACGGCTGGGCGGCGTCACCGCGCCATTCGAGATTGCGGGCGAGCGCCAAGAGGCCGCATCGGCACTCGACAAGGTCGGCTATCCCGCGATCCTGAAAACCATCCGCATGGGCTATGACGGCAAGGGCCAAGCGCGGGTCAACGGACCACAGGAACTGTCACAAGCGTGGCACGATATGGGCCGTCAGCCCGCGATTGCCGAAAAGATGATCGCGTTTGATGCGGAATTTTCGGTCATTCTGGTTCGCAACACCAAAGGCGATGTCCGCTATTGGGATTGCTCGCGCAACCGGCATGAAAGCGGGATATTGGCGCGGTGCAGCCTGCCCGCCGGACCGTTGATTGAAAGCCAGCAAGGTGCCGCGCGGGAATTGGCGACCGCGATTGCCGAACGCCTAGAATTTGTGGGCGTG
>JBEBKE010000380.1:0-1819 GCA_040079555.1 Sphingorhabdus sp.
AATTAGCAGCCCGGAAAAGCGGACGACTTTGCCATCTTTATCCAGCGTGATGCCGTTGACGTTCTCGATCAGGCCGTCGGCGAAAGCGGGAGTAGCGCAGCCCGCCAGCATCATTGCGCCGAGTAAGCCTAGGTTTTTCATCGTTTTGGCAACCTCCGCACCAGCGCACTCGTATCCTGCCGACCGCCGCCCATATGCTGAACGTCGGAGAAAAATTGATCAGTCATTGCGGCAATCGGAATGCTGGCGCCATTGGCGCGGGCTTCGTCCACGGCAAGGCCCAAATCTTTGCGCATCCAATCGACAGCAAAGCCGAAATCAAACTCGCCTTTGGCCATTGTCGCCCAGCGATTGTCCATCTGCCAGCTTTGCGCCGCCCCGCCGGAAATTGCGTCGAACACTTTATCGAGGTCAAGCTCGGCGCATTGCGCAAAGTGCATGGCTTCGGACAGGCCTTGCAAAACCCCGGCGATGCAAATCTGGTTTGCCATTTTGGCGGTCTGCCCATCGCCGGGGCCGCCAACATGAACAACGCGCTTGGCGTAAGCCGCCATTACAGGACGCGCAGCCTCAACCGATTCCACCGTCCCGCCGCACATGATCGCCAGCGTACCGTTTTCAGCGCCCGCCTGCCCGCCGGTCATCGGGCCATCAACGCACAGCAACCCGCGCCCGCGTGCTTCCACACCCAATTGCCGGGCGATGCGGGCGGAAACCGTGGTATGGTCGATGAACAAAGCGCCTTTGGTCATTGCCGCGAACGCCCCGTCGCGGCCCAACGTCACGCTGGCCAGATCGTCATCGGTGCCAACGCAGCTAATAACAATATCCGCATCCTTGGCGGCTTCGGCGGGCGAGCTTGCTAGCCTGCCGCCATGCGCTGCTACCCAAGCCTCTGTTTTGTGGCGTGAACGGTTAAACACCGTCATTGCGTGTCCAGCTGCACCAAGATGACGGGCAATTGGGCCGCCCATCACACCCAGACCGATAAAAGCTATTCTACTCATGGGTCTGTTCTAATGTTTGTTTTATTGAATAGCCAGATGCGTTAGGGGCCATGCGCATGTCCGATCAAAACCCCAGCGAGCTCCTGACCCTTAACGATGTCCGCGCGGCGCACGACCGCATCCGCGACGCAATTGTCGCCACCCCGACGCTGCACAGCCAGACTTTGTCGCAGCTGACAGGGGCTAACATCTATCTGAAGTTTGAAAACCTACAGTTTACCGCCGCTTATAAGGAACGCGGCGCGCTCAACGCGTTGTTGCAACTGCCACCAGAGGTGCTGAAACGCGGCGTTATTGCGGCGTCGGCAGGCAACCATGCGCAGGGGTTGAGCTATCACGGCACGCGGCTTGGCGCTCCAGTGACCATCGTGATGCCCAAAACCACGCCAACGATCAAAGTGATGCAGACAGAGGCGGTTGGCGGCAAAGTGGTGCTAGAGGGCGAGAAGTTCGACGACGCCTATAAACATGCTCGATTGCTGGAGAAGGAACTGGGGCTGACCTTTGTTCACCCGTTTGACGATCCGCATGTTGCGGCAGGACAGGGCACCGTGGCGCTGGAAATGCTAGAGGCTGTGCCAGAGCTTGATATGCTCGTCGTGCCGATAGGCGGCGGCGGTTTGTTGTCTGGCATGGGCACAGCAGCGCGCGGCTTGAAACCCGATATCGGCTTGGTCGGTGTGCAGGCGGAATTATACCCCAGCATGTACGCGTTGCTGAATAATAAGCAAATGCCATGCGAAGGCGATACGCTGGCCGAGGGGATTGCAGTAAAAGTCCCCGGTGAGTTCACGTCAAAAGTTATTCGCGGA
>JBEBKE010000381.1:0-1816 GCA_040079555.1 Sphingorhabdus sp.
CGCGCCGCCGTCCATCGCGAGTGCGTAGCCCAAAGCCGCCACACCAGCCACGACCTGAAGCAGCAAAAATGCCGCGACCCAGCCAATGCTTGGCAAAATGCCGGGGAATAGCTTTGCGACCTCTGGCTCGTGTTGCGATGGTCGTTCTAACGTGACTGTGTTGCTCATAATACCCCCGATAACGGCAACGCCTTATCCAATCGCTAACGTCCGCGCAATCACACCAATCCCATGCCGATTAGCTTGCTGAGCAGCTTTGGCGGCATATGGTCGCTGGCGTTGGTTTCACCAGCGCTTAAATCGGGCGGTGCATTGGCTTCTTCCAGATAGCGCCACCCCTGATGCGCGCGTTTGGGCAGAGCGCGGACGGCAATGAGTTCTGGTCGCAACCGAATCCAAGTCCGGCCTTCATTGTTGTCCATAAAGCCAATTAACGGCGTGCGCGCAATCAGGGCGTGTTTGAGTATCCAGTACAGCGATCCGCCCGCCATTTCAGCATGGCGTTTGGGCAAATAGCGCGTCGTCAGCCGCACTTCGCCGCCGACCGCGTTCACCTCCAGCCGCTGTCGCAGATGGTCGGCGCTTTCAGCGCCAAAGGCGATACGGGTCATGTTGAGTGGCATAAATATCGAACTTTAACTGTAGCCCTGAGCCTGCCGTAAGCGAAGCTGACCAAAGGTCAACGGCGCTTTACTGCTGGACGTGCTTCGACAGGCTCAGCACTAGCGGTGTGGTGAAGTGAACAGTTTCAGCCCACAAGACCGGAAAACACCGCAAGCCCAAGAAAGATGAGAAAGCCCATCGAATCGGTGATCATCGTCACAAAAATCGAGCTTGATACCGCAGGGTCCTGATCCAGCCGGTCGAGGAATATCGGGATCGCGACACCCGACAGCCCGGCGATGATAATGTTGAACAAGATCGCACAGGCAATGACGCCGCCCAACATTGGATTGCCAAACACACCCCAAGCGCCCAGCCCCGCAATCACCGCGACTGTCGCCCCAATCAACATCGCCACACGCACTTCGCGCCAGATCGACCGCATCGTATTCGATTGCGTCAGCTGGTTGGTGGCGAGCGCGCGCACCGTGACCGCCAAAGTTTGCGTGCCTGCATTGCCGCCAATCGAGGCCACAATCGGCATCAAGATGGCAAGCGCTACCATTGTTTCAATCGCCGCACCAAATTGCGCGATGATAAAACTGGCGACCATCGCGGTGCCCAGATTGGCGATCAGCCAGCGGACGCGCGCTTTGTAACTATCGGCAATCGGCTCGTTAATATCGCCCTCGCCCGCACCAGACAGCAACAGGATATCCTCGCCCGATTCTTCCTGAATAATGTGGACGATGTCATCCGCCGTAATCACCCCGACCAACCGCCCGGCATCATCAACGACAGCCGCAGAGATCAATGCGTATTTTTGGAAACGAAGCGCGACTTCTTCTTGGTCCATATCGACCGGAATCAACGTTTGGTTCCGCTTCATCACATCGGACAAAGAAATGTTGCGCGGCGTCCGCAATATCCAGCTTAGCTGGCACGTTCCGATGGGACGATGCTGCGGATCGACGATGAAAATTTCCCAAAATTCGGTCGTCAAATCGGGATTGTCGCGCAAAAAGTCGATCAGCTGCCCGACGCTCATATGCTCTGGCGCTGCAACCAGTTCCCGCTGCATAATCCGTCCGGCGGATTCATCGGGATAGGAAAGCGCATCCTCGATTGCTGCGCGATCCTCGGGGTCAAGCTCGGCCAAAACGGCCTGTTGCTCGTCCTCCTCAAGATCCTCGATAAAGGCGACGGCATCGTC
>JBEBKE010000382.1:0-1809 GCA_040079555.1 Sphingorhabdus sp.
CCTTGGTCCAAGCACCAATCAGACCCACGCCGTACTCGCGCAATTGATCCTGTTTGGAGGCCGCTTTCGTTCGACCCATTTCTTGCATCTCGGCTTTTGCCATTGGCGTCCATAACTCTGGAAAGCACGCGACCAAATACGCTCTGCTTTGCCAATCCGTTGGCACATATTGTTGCCATTCGGTCTCGCCACTGAAACGATGTAGGCTGTTGCGCTCTTTCCATTCCGTTTTTGCCACTCTGTAGAGTTTTTTGGTGCACTGAAACTGCATCGTGACCATCTTGAAGCCGGGCGCTTGCGGGTGCTCGAAAATCTCGACCACATCCATTTCCGCTATTTCCATTGCCTTCAACCGAGCATCGATCGTTTTTGGATTAGCATCTCGCGTGATCTCAGCGATTTTGGCATTCTGGTCTGAGCGATCACGGATATCTGCTGCATATGCAAAGTGCATAACCCGATTGGGTGTGGTGCCGGCTTCGAAGTTTCCGCCATCTCCTAATATCATCCACAGCCCGCCGGTCCGGTCGGCATGCGCGGGCACAGCCAGCATAGACACGCTGAGCAATACACTGCTCGCAATCAAGCGCTTTGCTGCAAAAATGGCACGCATTTCAAACTCCCCTAAAGTCCAAAACTCTACATGTATTTGTCGTAGTTTTGTGACTCTGTCGGGTACATTAACAAGCCGCACCAACCGCGCTGCAAATGTGCACCGGTACATTTTTCAAACATCCTAGCTCTTACGATCACTAGCGGAGCTTTCCGCGCGATTTGCATCCAGGATGTCGCGCACCTCGCGCAGAACCATCATTGCTGATGGCATGCGATCCAGCGGGAATTTGGGTGCCATATGTGCAATCATCGGTTTGATGGCTAACACGCAGTCTTCGCGCAACTTTTTGCCTTGGCTGGTCAAGCGCACAATTTTTCCGCGGCCATCGGCAGGATCTGTGTCGATCGTCACCAGCCCGTTGCGCTGCATTCGGCCAAGCGTGCTCGTCATCGTGCTGCGCGTAACTTGAAAAGTGCTCGCAAGTTCGCCGGGAGATTTTTGGTCAATCTCCAGCCGTACGAAGTGGTTCAATATGCCGAATTGTGCACGGGTAATGCCGTCTGGCAAAACGCGCTCAAGCATCGTTCCTACCAGCTGGTCCATAATCGAAATTTCCAGAAAAAAGTTAAACAACGGCGGGTTGTTGGACATTAGATCAGATGTTTCTCCATGGGCCAACGCGGCGTCGGCGGGACGTTCGTGTCGCTATATCCAATACGCGCCAGCATTTGGATTCGTCCACCCTTATCGCCCTGTAGCAAGGCGTGGATGTCTTTATAAGCCATCTCCATTTCCCGGTATTCTTGCAACGATTGACTCATCGGGTGCATGGCAATGCCTAAGGACGTCGCCAAAAGGTTCGCGCGCATATAACGCCGTCCAGCATCAATCTGGTGCGTCCTGTCATTGCCATCGGTCGATATCCAAAACAATGCAGGTATCGTTGCCTGTGTTTCAAGCTGCTGTTTCAGCCCCTCCTCAAACGCGCCGCTATCGGGGTCTAACATTGCTTTTGCAGACAAGAACCCAAATGCGCGTGCGGTTTCAATCTTTGCACCAACCAACGAAATCCCGTCTGGCGCGGCATCCACAGCCGCACTGCCGATCCGCATAAGGTCTACGCTCTCTTTATGGGCCATTGGTGTTCGCGTTTCGGTTTCGATGGCTCCTAATAGAATCACCTTCGCCTTGTCGATGATTGCGCGGTCCACGCTTGTTAGTCCTGTTTCGCTCAGTGCCGAAAGGGCAGCGGG
>JBEBKE010000383.1:0-1806 GCA_040079555.1 Sphingorhabdus sp.
GGTTGCTTTGATCATCGGCGTCATTTTTGGCAGCCTTGCGATTCCGCCGGTGCTGGATTTGCTGAACAACGCGTTCGGCTTTGCAGGCGCACCGGGTGCAGGAGCAAATGCGCTGGCTGCACCGCAAGCAATGCTGATTTCTGCGCTGGGCAAAGGCGTGCTGGGCGGCGATCTTGATTGGCCGTTGCTAGGACTCGGCGCGATGATCGGCGTTGTGGTGGTCGTGATTGATGAAGTCCTTGGTAAAGCGGGCAAGATGCGGCTGCCGCCATTGGGCGTCGGCATGGGAGTCTATCTGCCAATGGCGCTGACATTCATGATCGTCGTCGGCGCCGTGCTTGGCCATTTCTATGACAAATGGGCGGAGACACGCCCTGATCCGGAAACCGCAAAGCGCATGGGCATCCTTGGCGCTACCGGCCTGATAGTAGGCGAGAGCCTATTTGGCGTTCTCTACGCCGGTATCGTCGCCGGATCGGGCAGCGATGCGCCACTCGCAGTCGTCGGCGATAGCTTTGAACCCATCGCGATGTGGGGCGGCATCGGTGTATTTGTGGCTTTGGTGTGGTGGATATACCGCCGAATGCGTCAGCTGGCTTAGTCGGTCGTTATGACAGCAAACGGTGAGCCAGCCACAGCCGCTGGCCCACTGTAGCTAAGCATAATCCCGCAAAGACAATGGCGAGCAATGGAAATTGGCTTGGAAACAAACACATCAGAATAAACGCCGCTATCGTCTCCCCGCCTTCCATAAAGCCAGTGGTGTAGGTGAACGATTTCTGCGCGTGGCCCAGATCCCGCCTTGCCAAGATCGCGGCCAGCGCCAGAAAGCTGACAGCGGTAAGCGTGAAGCTGCTAACCAATAACAATGCGGGCCAGACATTATCGGGATTGGCCGATGCAAAGCCCAATGGCACCGCGATGTAGAACACATAATCGGCTATACTATCGAGATAACCACCCCATTCAGTCGGCTGTGAATGACGTGCAATGGCGCCGTCCAGGCCATCCAGTATGCGATTGGCGGCGACTAACGCCAGCGCAGCCAAATAAAGCCCCTGCGCGAGAAACGCAGCGGCAGCAACGCCGACGGCTGCGCCTAACGCCGTCACAGTGTTTGCCGATATCCCGATTTGCGCAATTCCCCCGCCAATCCGGTTCAGCGCCGGATCAATCCGCTGGCGCAGCCAGATGTCGAACATTCACTCCGTGCCTTTGCGAAGCGCTGCAAGCGCCGCGAACGGCCCGGTTGCTAAACCGTCCGAGGCACCGGCTTGCTCCAAAACCGTTTCAGCATCGGGGCTACGCGGGAAAGGATTAAGCGCCAGCCCCAAAGTCTGCGCCACCGCCTCGCCCAGATCGATACCGCGGCCATCATGAAACATCGTTTCAAAATCCTCCGCGTCCAATTCAACGTCTGCATCGGGTTCGAATGTCGGTTCAGGCAAAAACCGGATCGCGTAAGTCTCGGTGATATGATCCGGAACCAAAGCACCCGACACGACACATGGTTGCACCACGTCGGCGGTCAGCGTGCCGGTCGCGATCAGACCGATGTCGTCGCTCGACAACGCAATTTCCGCTGACAGGCTATCAAGCGCAATCAGCCCAAATCGTTTCGCCAATGCGGCGCGCTCGGCATCATTGGCCGGCAGATTGCGCACAACCGCTTTCCCCCCGATTTCAGAGAGCGGCACGACATGGCTGAATTCGGGAATTACGTTAGGCGCGGTCATTGATTATCCTTCGGCTCATCTGCCGTTCATTTTGCCTGATCCAAATCAGGCCCACTTGATATTGCGCGGC
>JBEBKE010000384.1:0-1802 GCA_040079555.1 Sphingorhabdus sp.
GTTTTCAGAACCCGCGAGCTAAAAGTTTCCTTTAGCGCTTTGAACCCAACAACCAGATCAGCGAGCAATTCGCCATCGCTATCAGAGCGTATCCGCGCAGCGGCGACCCATGGTAAAAACTCTGGATAATGGCGCACATCGACAACCAAGTCGTACATCTGCTCGGCAGTGAATGGCAAAGCCTTGCGTTCGTGATGATGCGCCACCTTGTCTGTCCCTACTGACTCTTAGACGGCCTTGGCCAGCTGAGCCTCACGCGCAGAGCGCATTTTGGCGAAGTCGTCGCCCGCGTGATAGCTAGACCGCGTTAGCGGCGTCGCCGCAACAAGCAAAAAGCCCTTGGCGCGGGCTATGGCTGCATAAGCATCAAACGCCGCCGGCGTTACAAACTCCATCACCTTTGTGTGCTTTGGCGTCGGCTGCAAATACTGACCCATCGTCAGGAAATCGATGTCGGCGCTGCGCATGTCGTCCATTACCTGATGCACTTCCATCCGTTCTTCGCCTAGCCCGAGCATGACACCGGATTTGGTAAAGATTGATGGGTCATGGCGCTTGACCGATTCCAGCAAGCGTAGCGACGCATAATAGCGCGCACCGGGACGGATCGTGGGATACAGCCGAGGCACAGTTTCCAGATTGTGGTTATAAACATCAGGTCGAGCCGCAATAATTGTCTCAACTGCGGCCTGCGATTTATTGCGGAAATCAGGCGTCAGGATTTCAATCGTCGTATTCGGCGTATTTCGGCGCAACGCCTCGATCACCTTCACAAACTGGCTCGCGCCGCCATCGGGCAAATCGTCGCGATCAACCGAAGTGATAACGATATGCTCCAGCCCCATTTTGGCGGCGGCTATTGCGGTATGTTCAGGCTCCAACGGATCGACCGCACGCGGCATCCCGGTTTTCACGTTGCAAAACGCGCAGGCGCGCGTGCAAACATCGCCAAGGATCATGACGGTCGCGTGCTTTTTCGTCCAGCATTCGCCGATATTCGGGCAAGCAGCCTCTTCGCAAACCGTGTTCAGTTTCAAATCGCGCATTAGCTTGCGGGTTTCGTGGTAACCGGCGCTGGTTGGCGCCTTCACTCTGATCCAGTCAGGTTTGCGTTCACGCGGCTCTAGGGGATGCGGGATGGGCTTGTTCATGCACGCGCAAATAGGGATTAAAGCGCGGTGTTGCCACCCCCAATTTCTCCGGTATGAGGACGCCATGACGTTATTTTCAGACATGCTAGGTGGCTATGCCCGTTTCCGCACCGATGAATGGGGCGAAGAGCGGGAGCGCTGGTCCGAATTGGGCGAAGGCCAGAGCCCAAGGGTGATGGTCATCGCTTGCTCCGACAGCCGCGTCGATCCTACTCAGATATTTGACACACGGCCGGGTGAAATTTTCGTCGTGCGCAACGTCGCCGCGCTTGTCCCGCCATTTGAAACCACGCCAGGTTTGCACGGGGTATCGGCTGCTTTGGAATTTGCGGTCCAGTTCTTAAAAGTTGAGGAAATTGTCGTCATGGGCCACGGCCTCTGCGGCGGTTGCAAAGCAGCCCTTACCCAAGAAATGAAAGGGATGGTACGCGGCGAAGGCGGATTTGTCGCTGACTGGATCAGTCTGCTTGACGATGCCCAAGCGGACATCGAAAGCCGATATGGGAAAGCCGGTGAAGTTGCCGAACGCGCCATGGAAATGGCGGCAGTAAAAGTCAGCCTGAAAAACTTACGCAGCTTCCCGTGCGTCCGCGAAAAAGAGGCAGATGGCAGCTTGAGCCTTCACGGTTCCGTGTTCTCGATATCGGACGG
>JBEBKE010000385.1:0-1801 GCA_040079555.1 Sphingorhabdus sp.
AACAGCACTCCCCGCATTGCTGACGAACGACGGGCTGGTTCTCCAGCCTGCGAGATATTTTTACTACGAAGGACGTAAGTGAAAGATGGCAAGTTTCGATAAAATGCCCATGTTGGCCGAGGGTTTTGAAAAGCTGGCTGGCGACCTGCGCCGTCTTCGGATTGAGCGTCCGACGATCATCGATGCGATCGAAGAAGCGCGTGCGCATGGTGATCTTTCGGAAAACGCCGAATATCATGCCGCCAAAGAACGCCAAGGACAGGTTGAAGCGACGATTGCCGATATCGAAGACAAGATCAGCCGTGCGCAGATTATCGATCCTACGACTCTGTCCGGCGATAAGATTGTATTCGGCGCGACGGTGACATTGCTTGACGAGGATGACAAACCGGTCACCTATCAGGTCGTTGGCGAAGCAGAAGCCGATGCAAAGCGCGGCATGATCTCCTATCAATCGCCCCTCGGCCGTGCGCTCATCGGGCGCCAGACCGACGATGAGGTTGAGGTGACTGTGCCATCGGGCGACAAGTTCTATCTGGTCAAAAAGATCGAATTTATTTGATCCAATCGGTGGAGCATTTTCGATGAACCGCCTGAATGTTGGTCCGTTCGTCAAAGCGATTGCGGCACTCAATCTGTTGCTCGCATTGCTGATGCTGGTGCCGTCGCTGTGGCAACCGGTGATGGTCGCGGGCGCTTTGTTCCCCGCGCGATTTGTGAATGACGCTGCGGCATTTAAGGATGTCGGTTTTTTGCTCCCGGTGTGGCTAACGCCCATCAGCTCGGCCTTCCTTCATGGCGGGATATTGCATGTCGGGCTGAACATGATGATGCTCGCGATGATTGCGCCGAATCTGGAGCGCGTGCTGGGGCAGTCCAATGTCGCTATACTGTATGGAGTCGGCATTTTTGCCGCCGCCGCTGCGCAGATTGCAGCCGACCCTAATTCAATGGTCCCCGTCGTGGGGGCGAGCGGCGCGATATCGGCGTTGATTGCCGCGCATGTGACGTTATTCCCGCGCGAGCGGCCAAAGCCATTAGGGCCCATCCCCGGCAAGTGGGCTCATGCTCTAAAACTACTGGTCGGTTGGATTGCACTCAACCTGATGCTTGGCTTTGTTGGGCCGAGCATCGGTGTGACCATCGCGATCTGGGCGCATATCGGCGGCTTTGCTGCCGGATTGTTGCTCACATGGCCGCTGCTACGGTATCGATATCGGAACGCTTAGGCGTCAGGTTCCAACAACTTGTGCAAATGCACGACAACATATTTCATCTCGGCATCGTCAACAGTCCGCTGAGCGGAACTGCGCCAAGCTTCCTCTGCCTCGGCAAAGTCAGGAAAGATTCCGACGATGTCGAGCTTATCAAGTTCGCAGAAATCAAGCGTTTGTGGGTCCTTAACGCGACCGCCAAAGACCAGATGAAGTTTAGGTGATGCCATTGTACGCCCCGGTAAATAAAGTTTAGTCGCGCTTCGCTGCCTCATCAGCAGCCGCTTTCCCGGCGGCCTTTACAGCCTCGCTGGCCTTGTTGACAAGGTCGCGAAACTGATCGCGCAAAGAGTCTTGGTTTAGGCCCAGGCTATCGACCTTGTCCTTGCCCGCTGATTTTGCCGCATCGACCGCGCGCTTGGCTGTTTTGTTGATTTTTTTGCCAACTTTGCCAAAGGCTTTTTGCTCCTTTTTTGTCGAAGGAATAAGCAATGCAGCGATAGCGCCAATCGCCAATCCACCAGCCAGAATGACCAATGGGTTTTTATCGATTGTCTGGCTTGTGGTGTCGCCAGCTTTTTTCGCCA
>JBEBKE010000386.1:0-1792 GCA_040079555.1 Sphingorhabdus sp.
ATCGAGGAAGGCGAAGCGCGTTCCGGGTTCTGCGGTAACGGGCAGGCGGTAGTCGCCGATGATGTCGCCCGCTAGGCAGCTGGGGCCGCCCAGACGCATCGCTGGGCCACCTGTGCGCTCACCCAGCATAGCAGGGCGGTAGGGCGCTTCTATTACGTCGGGCATGTGGCACGTCGCGCTGATGTCTGTGATGCCTATGGGCATGCCATTGTCGAACACATCGAGGATTTCGCCGACCAATATGCCTGCATCGAGCGCAATGGCTTCGCCGGGTTCAAGATAGACATCAAGTCCAGTTTCAGCGCGGACCTGTTTGATGAGTGCGATCAGATCATCGCGCTGGTAATCGGCGCGAGTGATATGATGGCCACCACCAAAATTAAGCCATTTCAGCTGGCCGAAATAGGGAGCAATTTGGGGTTTTAAGCCTTCCCATGTGCGTTTGAGCGGCTCGAAATCCTGTTCGCACAGGCTGTGGAAGTGTAGGCCCGACACACCGTGTAGATGTTCAGCTTTCAACTGGCTGACGGGAAAACCCAAACGCGAATGCGGCGAGCAAGGGTCGTATTTGTCAACCTCCCCCTCGGCATGCTCGGGATTGATGCGCAGGCCGACATCGACGCTGTCGTTCAAATGTTCGGCAAAACGTTCATGCTGACCGGGGGAATTGAATATGATGTGATCGGATATGCTCACAATCTCCGCCATGTCCGCCGCCTTATAACCTGCGCAATAGGTCGCAATTTCGCCCGAATAATGGTCCCGCGCTAACCGCGATTCCCACAGCCCAGAACTGCACACGCCATCAAGATATTCGCCGATAACAGACGCCAACGACCACATCGAAAACGCCTTCATCGCGCACAAAATCTTCGCGCCCGACCGCTCTTTCACATCGGCAAGGATGCTCAAATTGCGCCGCACTGCTGGCTCATCCACAACAAAGGCGGGTGAGGGGACGCGTTTTAGGTCAAAATGCGCAAATGCGCCGGGATCGCCTGCTTTGGTTTCCATGATTACTCTCTAACGTTCCTCCCCATTTTTGCGAAGCACAAATGGGGAGGTGGCAGCGCGAAGCGCTGACGGAGGGGTTTCTAGCGCTTGCAATAGCGCACCAGTGCATCAGCTACGTTCAAAGGGGATTTCAGAACCTCCGCTGCGGGGATGTGCATCACTTCCATTCCCAATCCCGCAAGAAACGCATTGCGATCCTCGTCTTGCGTCGGTTGATTGCCCATATCGTGGACGATTCCGTCAATCTCGATACACAGCTTCGCTTTAGCGCAATAGAAATCGACGACGACAAATTCGTCAAAGGAATGTTGGCGTCGGAAAACTACGCCATCAGGTGCTTTTCGCAGCAGGTTCCAGAGCAAAATTTCAGGCAGCGACATTTGCTGACGCAGAGTGCGGGCTCTTGATATGTTTCGATTTTGCTTTTTGCGCGGCAAGTAACCCCTCCGTCAGCCGCTATGCGGCTGCCACCTCCCCATTTGTGCTTCGCAAAAATGGAGAGGATCAATACGAGTACCAAAAAGTCTAAAAATCCAAAGGTCCATCCAATTCCTTCACCTGCCACGGCAGACCATGCTGGTTCAGCATCTCCATAAACGGATCAGGATCGAACTGTTCGATATTCCACACGCCAGCGCCGCTCCATTGGGCTGTTACCACCATCGCCGCACCAATCATGGCGGGCACGCCGGTGGTGTAGCTGACGGCTTGGTTGCCCGTCTCGGCATAGCATTCTTCATGGTCGCAGATGTTGTAGATGTAGAGTGTCTTTTCGCGG
>JBEBKE010000387.1:0-1786 GCA_040079555.1 Sphingorhabdus sp.
GTTTTCACCGGTAAAACCCGCGCCGAACGGCATCAGGAACTGGTCGAATACGGCATTCGCGGCGGTATCGCACAGGTGGAACGCGCGCATGATATTGCAGGCGGCAACGGTGCTATCAATATCAACGTCCTATGGGAAATGGGCGGCGCGCAGCCGATTTTGCACGGCATCCTTGAACAGACTAAAGGCATGATTAAGGGCGTCACTTGCGGTGCCGGTATGCCGTACAAGCTGTCGGAAATCGCGGCGCAATATGGCGTCTATTATCTGCCGATCATCAGTTCTGCTCGCGCGTTCCGTGCTTTGTGGAAACGCGCCTATCACAAGGTTCCCGAATGGCTGGGCGCAGTGGTTTATGAAGATCCGTGGCTTGCAGGCGGGCATAACGGCCTGTCCAATGCCGAAGATCCCACTAAGCCCGAAGATCCCTATCCCCGCGTAAAGGCTGTGCGCGATGTGATGCGTGAGCTGGGCATCCCTGACGAGCTGCCGATCATCATGGCAGGCGGTGTCTGGTATCTGCGCGAGTGGGAAAACTGGATCGACAATCCAGAACTGGGGCAAATAGCCTTTCAATTCGGAACGCGGCCTTTGCTGACGCAGGAAAGCCCAATCCCGCAAGGGTGGAAAGACGCGTTGACCAAGATACCCGAGGGCGGGGTTCTGCTGCACAAATTTTCGCCGACGGGTTTCTATTCGAGCGCAGTCATCAACCCGTTCTTGCGGCAATTGCAGGCGCGGTCGGACCGGCAGATTCCGTTCTCGACCGAACAAGCGGGCGACCACACATCGCAGCTGGATGTCGGCGTAAAAGCCAAAAATATGTGGGTGACACCGCATGATTTGCAACGCGCCCGCGAATGGGATGCACGCGGATTCACCGCAGCACTGAAAACGCCCGACAGCACGTTGGTCTATGTTGAACCTGCCGAGCGCGATGTCATCCGCAAGGATCAGACAGACTGCATGGGTTGCCTTTCGCATTGCGGATTTTCGTCGTGGAAAGATCATGACAATAATTCGACTGGACGCCTGGCGGACCCGCGCAGCTTCTGCATCCAAAAGGCGTTGCAGAACATCGCGCATGGCGCGCCGATCGACGAGCATCTGATGTTTGCTGGGCACAAGGCGTATGAATTTGGCCGCGATCCGTTTTACTCAAACGGCTTTGTGCCGACGGTGAAGCAGCTGGTAGACCGGATTTTGACGGGCGATTAATTTACATTTACGCTTTGTTGACGCTCCTTCGCTAATCTCCAGCCATCGAGGGATTGGACATTGAGCTTAGCCGCATCTGCCTATCGCAAAGTCGCACCAGCACGGTTGGATCAGCGCACGCTTGCGCGCCATCCGGTGCTCATCAAGCGCGCCACGGTGCGCGGCCATGGACGGCATCCGGTGGAGGCTGCACTCATCGATCTGTCGATTTACGGCTGCCGCTTGGCCGTCGATGCCGATTACAAAATAGCCGACCGATTGTGGTTGCGCTTCGCCGGCGAAAGCCCGGTTGCCGCATCAACGATCTGGTCCGAAGGCGGCGAACTCGGCTGCCGCTTTGACGAACCGCTTGATCGCGCGCTGTTCCGCTCGCTGACGTTAGTGCTAAGCTAAACGCAGATTAATCGAGATCCCATGCGCGTTCGCCATGGCTGGCGATATCCAAACCATCGCGTTCCTGATCTTCGCTGACACGCATCGGCAGGACCATCGAGACCATATAGCCGATAATCAAGGTGACCACGGCGGAATAGACGCCAACGATGCCCACGGATTTGACCTGAACCCA
>JBEBKE010000388.1:0-1786 GCA_040079555.1 Sphingorhabdus sp.
CCTGGCCGACGGGATGCGGCTCGGCCTCGATCCCGGCGATGCCCAGGTGCTGGCGCGCTATGAACGCTGGCGCAGTCTCGACAATTTCACCGTGATGGCGACCACCGACGCCATCGTCCGCCTGTTCGGCCTGCCCGGCAAATTGCCCAGCGCCGCGCGCCGTCTGGGCATGGCCGCGGTTCAGCGCACGCCGCTGCTCAAGAAGTTCTTCATGGACGAAGCACGGGGGATGTCCGGCGATCTGCCGATGTTGCTCAGGGCTTAGGGGGCTGTATTTCCCGCCGCCGTTCGCCATCCCCACGCTTCGCTCGCAATGACGAATGGTGGGGTGTTTGGCTGCAGGAAAATTCTGCAATTCCGCGCTGATCGAAATGTCAGCAATGTGCCGGTGTTCAGCATGACCGGGCATTCCGGACACGACAACATTGCTGTCGTTGTTCCTCTCTGCCATCCACAGTGATTGGGGAGGGCGACGAGTGAGACCTTACATCGCTTTACGGGACTGGGTCGATCGCTCTTGGGCTGGAAGCAATTTCCGTCGCATTGGCTTGCCAGTTCCAATTCTGTTTCTCGTGGCATTATGGCTTGAAAATGAAGCTATCAACGCCGCTGCATGGGTCACCTTCGGACTTTGGACTAGTTTTTGCGCTTGGCGATGGTGGCTGCAAATGCAAGTAGCGCTGGGAGGCGGCGACGCCTTCGGTGTGCGAAACAGAAAAAAGAACTCGAAAAAGAACGGCTAACTGTTCCCCCAACCGGATGCGCTCGACGTTGACGGTTTACGGGTCAATTTTCCCCAACATTCGAGCCGAGCGGGCCCTTCCGGGCACGGCGACGTTGCGGTCGTTCGATCAGACCATTCCCCGAATGCTGCGCCAATACTCATCCTTGACGTCGTCATCGATCTCCACCGGGCGCGAACTTTCAGGATAGAGGCGATCGTTGCCATCCTTGCGGGGGCCTGAGATCCAGAACTGATCCCCGTTGTCTTCGGCAATGTGATTGTATTTGTAGCCGCTACCAATCTTTTGAAATGTGCGCCCCTGGTAGTGGACTGAGCGGCCCGACTTCGAGAATGTGACCCTACCTATCCGCGCGGGGCCATTCAGCCCCTCGGATTTGTCCTCGATATACATGATGCGCGTCTTAGCCTTGGACATGGTCTGATCATAATTCTGACGCAGCAGGAAGCAATGTCTACCTTCCCCAACCTTCCAGCCGAGGGGACCCTTTCAAACACCACCACATTGCGGTCGTGTTGTGCCTAAGTTAGTCAAGATCATGGCCCAGTGCATTTACACGATCGTGTGCGATTTTCGTGGTGGGACTTACGTGTCCCAAGTCCTTGCCATGGATGTTGGCGAGGCCGTGCAGAGGTGGACTGAATTGCTAGAACATGAGCGTCCAATCCGAGGCGCCTCGCGACATCTAGCAAAATCTGTCCGGCGAGACCACCAACAGTTCCCGCCAACGGCGCTTGAAGGCCTTTCCGGGGTCTGGTGCATCACAGGGTCCTGTGGTGGAGACTTCATGTTGGCGAATATTGTTGAGTCTATGTCGGATTGAATGTCCGGTAACCCCAACATTCCAGCCGCACCGGCCTTTCGGGAAACGACAACATTGCAGTCGTCCCCGAGCATATTGGCCTTTCCCCATAGCGGACGTGCAACGGCGCTGTTAGGCTAAAGTTGAATGGGATGCTTGGGCAAGGATCAGTAAATGCAACAGGACATTTTCGTTGGGCGGCTTTTGCCCGGCGAGCGGGTTATTTGGTCCGGCCAGCCAG
>JBEBKE010000389.1:0-1777 GCA_040079555.1 Sphingorhabdus sp.
CGCTGATCCTGCTCCCGTGGCTCCCGTAGTTGTTGCACAGCCATTGCCAGTTCCCGCAGCGCCAGCCCCAATTGCGCCCGTTGCTCCCACCAGCTTTCGCACGGCCGCTGCACCGCCCGCTCCAGCATCACAAAGCGGTCGGTTCGCACAGATTGACCGCGCGCGCCTCGTCGCTGCCAATATGATTGACCCCGATGGTCCGGTCACGGGCCTGTCCGAAGAATTCCGAATCGTGAAGCGTCAGCTTTTGCTCGCCGCGCGCGGCGGCAAAGGCCTTGATCCGGTCGATCGCGGCGAACGCATCTTGATCTGTTCGGCACATCCCAATGAAGGCAAAACTTTCTGCGCGATCAATCTGGCGCTGTCGATGGCGTCGGAGAAAGACAATCGCGTCCTGTTGGTCGATGCCGATTTCGCCAAACCCAGCGTATTGGCGCGGCTTGGTATCGCCAGCAGCCCCGGCCTAATGGACGCGCTTGCCGATCCTTCGGTTGATGTTGAGGATTATGTAATCGCAACCGACATCCCCAACCTGTCGATCTTGCCCGCAGGCGCGCAGACCAATCAGGACACCGAATATCTGGCCGCATCGCGCGCCGCCGCTGTGCTTGATCAGCTGACGGCGCATGATCCGGCGCGGATTATCATCTTTGATTCGCCGCCAGCATTGGCCGCGTCGCCTGCATCGGTGCTGGCGTTGCAGGTTGGGCAGACTGTGATGGTCGTCCATGCCGATGTCACTACGGACAGCGCCCTGCGCGATGCACTCAGCCTGTTGAGCGGCTGTGAGCATATTCAATTGATGCTCAACCGAACCAAATTCTCCCCCACCGGACGCAAGTTCGGCAATTACTACGGATATGGAGCATGATGATGCACAACCGAAATACCCTCCCCCTGAAAACGGCGTTATTGGCCGGTATCGCGTTGGCTTGTTTGCCTAGCACAGCATTTGCGCAGCAAATCGCGTCCGACTGGGCCCCTATGGACGATGCTGAAACATCAGGCGCTGCTGTCTCTGACGAAGCACCACAACGGACGTCGCGCGAAAAGCCACGGCTTGAAGTCACGCCCTATATTGAGGTGCAGCAAGTCGCCTTTGCCGATCTGGATGGTGGCCGCGATATCTTGACCTATACCACCGTTGCGGCGGGCATCGATGCGGCGATCTCGACACGCCGTGCCGAGGGCCAAGTTAGCCTGCGTTATGAACGCGTCATCGGCTATGACGATCAGGTTGAAAGCCAAGACTCAGTCAGCGGACTTGCGCGCGGTTCGGTGGCACTCACGCGCAATCTCAGCATTGAGGCAGGCGCGCTTGCGACACGGTCCAGCCTTGACGCACGCGGCCCCAATCGTGGCAGCTTTCAGCCATTTTCTGATAATGTAACGCAGGTCTATTCGGTCTATGCCGGACCCAGCTTTACCGCCCAAGCGGGCGAGCTTGGCGTCAATGCAGGCTACCGTGTTGGCTACACCAAAATTTCCGAGGAAGCCCGCGGCGCATTGCCACCGGGGCAACAGCCGCTCGATATCTTTGACGATAGCGTCAGCCATGCGGCGAACGTCTCGGTCGGGATGCAGGCAGGCACGTTGCCATTCGCCTGGACCGCAAGCGCTGGCTATAATCGTGAAGACGCCAGCCAGCTCGATTCCCGTTTTGAGGATATGTATGGCCGCGTCGATGTGGTCGTTCCGGTCACACAAACGCTCGCCGTTGTGGGCGGCGTTGGCTATGAAAACGTAAAGGTCAGCGAGCGGGATGCGTTGCGCGATG
>JBEBKE010000390.1:0-1774 GCA_040079555.1 Sphingorhabdus sp.
TTCGTAATGATGGGGTCGTAGGTTCGAATCCTATAAGCGGCACCATTTTCCCAGCGCGACCGGCATAGACCAACAAGCGCTGCCTCACGAGGGTGCGGGGCAATAACGCTGCAGATATTCGTGATGCGATGGCATGTGTTGCACGACATAGCGGATCGATTGTTCAATCGCGTCGAGCTCTTTTTGCGTTGCCGCGTCTTTCAAACCGTCGGCCATCACATTGTGTCCGCCCATCCGAATGCCCTGCCCCATCATGACGGCGGCCCAGCTCGTCTCCGTAAACAGCTCATCATCTTCGCGGAAGATCTGGCCATTTTGGCGGAACAGTTCAACTTTTTCGGTCAGGCTATCAGGCACGGCCATCGTCCGGCAATAATCCCAAAACGGGCTGTCGTTACGCGTGGTGGTGTTATAATGGAGAATCAAGAAGTCGCGGATGCGGGCGTATTCCTTGCCCGTGAAGCGGTTGAAAGCACTCTCCTGCGTTTGAGTGATACCGTCCAACGACAGCACCGCGATCAGTTTATTGATGCCGGTGTTAACCAAGTGGATCGAGGTTGATTCCAGCGGCTCCATAAATCCGCTGGCCAATCCAAGCGCCACCACATTTTTGTTCCAGAATTTCTTGCGCCTACCCGTTACGAACCGCAGATAATTGGGTTCTGCGCCGGGCTTTCCGGCGATATTGCCGAGCAGGATATCGAGCGCCTCTTGGTCTTCCATAAAGCTGCTGCAATAGACATGACCATTGCCGTTGCGGTGCTGTAAAGGAACTTGCCATTGCCAACCGGCTTTATGCGCGGTCGCTCTGGTATAGGGCAGAGGCCCGCTGCCATCCTCTCGCATACACGGTAATGCGACGGCGCGATCACACGGCAGGTAATGCGTCCAGTCTTCGTAGCCGGTTTTCAGCGTCTGCTCGATCAACAGCCCGCGAAAGCCGGAGCAATCGATGAACAGATCACCGTTAACAACGCCGCCGTCCTCGGTCGTGATCGCAGTGACGAAGCCGGTTTCGCTATCAACCGTGACATCCGTAACTTTGCCTTCCTTGCGCACAACACCGCGTGCCTCTGCATATTTCCGCAAATACCGAGCGTAACGCCCAGCATCCAGATGATAAGCGTAGTTGATAGGCGGCAAGTCGTCGCGCTGATAATCCTCTGTCCGGGCAAAGCGGCCGAAATACGCCGCCATCGTCTCCATATTGAACGCCTGAATAGGTCGCTTATCGCCTGATTGCTGAAAGCGGTGCCAGATGTGATGAAACGAGACACCCTCCATCTGATACCCATAATTGCCAAAGGGATGGATATAGCTATCGCCTAGCTTTCCCCAATTCACGAACTGGATGCCGAGTTTAAAGCTGCCGCCAACCTCAGCGAGCATTTCGCGTTCGTCGATATCGAGCAGCCGGTTGAAATCCAGAAAGGGCGGGATTGTCGCCTCGCCCACGCCCACCGTCCCGATTTGCTCGGATTCGACCAGCGTAATCGCCACAGGACGCCCGTCGCGCAATTTGGATAAAGCAGCCGCCGCCATCCAGCCTGCGGTTCCGCCCCCCACAATGACGATATGATTGATTGCCATAAACACTTTCCTCTTACCCGCTGTATACGCGGATAACCCAATTCTGCAAATTGTGAACGTTCATTTTCAATCTTGTGAACGCTCTCAATTTTGATTATGCAACGTTTAAGTGACGGTGGGAATCATATCCGCCGCACAGGTACTGGATGGAGGATAGCTTGGTGAAGATTTCAGCATTTGGACG
>JBEBKE010000391.1:0-1770 GCA_040079555.1 Sphingorhabdus sp.
GTGTGACAAAATTTTACCGTCTCTGCGTATCGACGACACCATGAACGCGGTCGCTCATTCAGAATTCTTGCAAGCGGAACCCGCCAGCCTTTCGGCGCGGCTGGTTTCGCGCGCAGCGTTGGCGTCTGTCGGGGATGATCATATTTGGTTGTCAACGCTGCCGATTGCCGGAGCCATTTTTCGTTTGCAGCATGGCCGACCGATCAAGCTTGCCTCTAACCGCCATTTTGATGATTTGCTGCAAAGCGCCAGTGGCCCCAATGACTTAGAGATAGGCGACTTTGCCGATTGCATCATGGCGATGGTCGAAAACGGCGTCGACACGCATTTTGCGGCTTGGCAATCGACCGACCGGATTAACCGCTGCGAGTTAGAAATCAGCATTGCGCGTTTTGGATCGGACCGCGAACTGTATCTGGTGTCGTTAGTTAATCGAACTGCAGAGGCAATAAGCCGCACCAATTTACGCCGCGAAATGATGAACGACAGCCTGACCGGTTTCCTCAATCGGTCGGGATTCGAAGATCGCGTTGAGGAGCTGATTGCCAATTCGGATCGCGGCAGCCAATATGCCATGATCATCTTTGATCTGGCGCGGTTTAGCCGGATCAACGAATCCGTCGGCGTTATTGCTGGTGACGAGTTGATCATCACCATCGCCCATCGGCTAAACTCCCGGCTTCGTGGCGCTGAGCAGTTGGCGCGGCTGAATGGCAATGAATTCGCATTATTTGCCCGAATGGAGTCCGAGACGGCAATTGAATCGATTGCGCATCGCGTGTCTCAGGCCTTTGCTGATCCATGCAAGCTGTCTAACCTTGAAATTCAGGTAGAATGCGCAACTGCTGCGGCTGTCGGTGTCGTCGGTCGCGACGATCCGATGGACACGTTGCGCCATGCGCAGATCGCGATGAAGCGGGCGAAAAAGACGCAGCGGCTTGAGCTATTTTCCAACGACAATTTGCAGCGTGCGACCAACCGTTTTGCGATGGAAACCGATCTGCGCCGCGCAATTGCGTCCGGCGCGCTCGACCTGCATTATCAGCCATTGATCGATTTGGAGACTGGCGAGCTCAGCGGCTTTGAAGCACTGGCGCGGTGGGATCATCCTGAGCATGGCTGGATTTCGCCGCTCGATTTCATCCCGGTTGCTGAGGAAAGCGGGCTGATTGTGCCGCTAGGCCGCTGGGCGCTGGATCGCGCTGCGCAGACGGTGGCGCAATGGGATCATAAGGCGGGACGGGAATTGCCGTTCCGCATTTCGGTGAACCTGTCGGTGGTGCAGTTGCAACGTGACGATGTTGCCGCCGCAGTTGAACACGCGATTAGGGGCGCGAATATTTCTGGCAACCGACTGACGCTGGAACTAACCGAAAGCGCCTTTGTCGATGATCCCGATGGCGCGCGCAGGATTTTGGAATCGCTAAAATCGCTCGACACAAATCTGGCGATGGATGATTTCGGAACTGGTTATTCCAATCTGGCATATCTGCAAAAACTGCCGATTGATGTGTTGAAAATCGACCGCAGCTTTGTGACCGATATGCATACGAACCGCGATAACCACGCGATTGTCAGTACGATCCTGTCGCTGGCCAGCGCATTGGGCATGAAAACAACCGCAGAGGGTGTTGAAACGGCGGAAATATCGAACGCGCTTAAAGGATTGGGCTGTACGAATGCACAAGGCTATTTCTTCGCCCGGCCACTGACGTTCGATAATGCTTATGCGTTTTTGGCAGACAGCGTTTCGGCGACCAGCTGATCAGC
>JBEBKE010000392.1:0-1767 GCA_040079555.1 Sphingorhabdus sp.
TTCAAAAATAATGTTCCCGAAAGTCGGGAGTGCCGTCAGTGCGGCTTTAGCGGTGGCCAAGTAGTGGTATAACTGCTCGGCGGCGGCGGGGGGCAACGTCAGGTCATTGGAGATAAACTGCCGGGCCGCCGTCTCGTCGATATCCAACAGGCGATCCATCGTAGCGTTCAAGTCCGATACCGCAACCGACAGCTCATGGCTACGCCCAGGCGCTTCGCCGAACCAAAAAGGGATGTTGGGGGGGTGGCCATGGGCATCTTCGACAAATACTTTGCCTTGGTCGATTTTGAGCATGCGGTAGGAGGTATTGCCGAGTTGAAAGATATCGCCCGGCATGCTGTCGAAGGCAAAGTCTTCGTTTAAAGTGCCGATAAACAGTCCCTCTGGCTGTAATATGACATCATAGTCAAATTGGTCAGGGATGGCGCCGCCGTTCATGATGGCGGTCAAGCGGGCGGCTTTTCGGGGGCGCAACATGCCGTTGACGATATCACGGTGCAAATAGGCGCTGCGCCGGCCGCGTCGTGTGTGATAGCCATCGGCCAGCATTTTAACGACGGCGGTATACTGCGCCAAAGTTAACGATCGATATTGCCAGGCTTTGGTCAGGGCGTGGAACAGTTCCAGTTCACCCCATTCCCTGCAAGCCACTTCGGCAACGATTTGTTGGGAAAGGACATCTAGCGGGCCGTCGGGGATATTGATGCTGTCGAGCTGGCCTTTGGCGATAGCCACCAGCAGTGCCGTGCATTCCAACAAATCGTTACGGGACAAGGGGAATAACCGGCCTTTGGGGATGCTGCCGAGGCTATGCCCGGAACGGCCGACGCGCTGCAAAAAAGCGGCAATGGAATGGGGCGAACCCAGTTGACAGACTAGGTCGACATCGCCGATATCAATGCCGAGTTCCAGTGATGCGGTTGCCACCAAGGCTTTTAGTTGCCCCTGTTTCAGGCGGTGTTCTGCTGAAAGCCGGTGTTCTTTGGCAAGGCTGCCGTGATGGGCGGTCACGGCATCATCGCCTATCCGGCTGGCCAGTGCGGCTGCGACCCGTTCCGCCAGCCGCCTTGTGTTCACGAAAATCAGGGTCGTGTGATGTTCATTTATGAGCAGTTCCAAACGGTCGTATATTTCCGCCCACACTTCATTGGCCATAATGGCTTCCAGCGGTGAACTGGTGACTTCAACCTGCAAATCGCGCTGACGGACATGGCCAGTGTCAATAACTGTGCAGGGCACCTCACGGTTACCGGTCAAGTAATGGGCGATGGTTGCCAGCGGTTTTTGGGTTGCAGACAAGCCGATACGTACCGGTGATCGTTCAGTCAATTGCTCGAGCCTTTCCAACGACAACATGAGATGGGCACCGCGTTTGTTGCCGGCTAAGGCATGGATTTCATCGACGATCACGGTGCGGACGGTTTTGAGCATGTCACGGCCGGATACGGAGGTCAGCAGGATGAAAAACGATTCCGGCGTGGTGACCAGGATATGGGGCGGAAACTTAAGCATCGCCCTGCGTTCGATTTGGCTGGTGTCGCCTGTCCGTGTTTGTGCCCGGATGGTGATGCCGGGCAAGGCGGACTCCAGCAACGCCATGCCAATGCCAGTCAACGGCTGTTCAAGGTTTTTATTGATGTCGTTGGATAATGCTTTTAGCGGCGAGACATACAATACTTGGGTTTGGTCGGGCAACGACGATGCCAGGCCTTGTTTGACCAGTTGGTCGATGACCGCCAAAAACGCCGCGAGCGTCTTGCCCGAACC
>JBEBKE010000393.1:0-1764 GCA_040079555.1 Sphingorhabdus sp.
AGCTCTTCGGCACGAAACTCTGCGATTAAGGCGGACAATTCCGGCTCGCTATCGCCCAATTCCTCCAGCTGTTCGGAATAATGCAGGTCGATTTCGGTTTCGACCGCGACAGTGCAAGCCATTGCCGCCTCTGGCCCCAGAACCGCTGTTGCCGCGCCCAGAGCATAGCCAGCGACGTTCCAAAACGGATGCAGCGCCGTTGGGCGGACGCCGCGTTCCGCCATAATCCGGTCAAACGCGTCCAAATGCCGCTGTTCCTGCTCCGCCATATGGCTGATGCTCCGCGCTGCGGGATGACGGTCGCCCATGATAGCCAGCTGCCCGGCATAAATCCGCTTCGCACCAAATTCGCCCGCTTGATTGACGCGGATCATGCTTTTCAGCTGCTTTGCTTTATCAATACCCATCATGCCGATTTGTCCCGTGCTATCAGCCCCAAAATGGCGATCGCAGCGCCAGTCGACAAGAGGAAGTTGAAGCCTGCAAGCGAAATGCCGAACAGAGTCCATGGCGAAACGTCACACCGGATCGTGGGCGCCTCCAAGATTTGCCGCATCACATCCGCGCCTGATCCCGTGGGAACGCCAGAGCATTTGCTCAGCCCCTCCCACCAGCCATATTCCACGCCTGCGTGATAGCCGCCAATTGCGCCGCTCGTCAGAATTGCAAATGCCGCAAGCGCGACGAGCACACGTTTCAATCCGGGGTTGCTGATAACGAACGCCAACCCGGCCAACGGCACAGCCGCAAAATGCGGCCAACGTTGCCACCAGCACATCTCGCATGGGACCAGTCCGCCGATATATTGCGAGCCATATGCGCCCAGCAAAAGCCCGGCGGGGACAAGGAACGACAGCCAATGCCCGCGTTTGAATTTCGTCATACCGCG
The DNA here is from genome assembly GCA_040079555.1 of Sphingorhabdus sp. GTDB lineage: Bacteria > Pseudomonadota > Alphaproteobacteria > Sphingomonadales > Sphingomonadaceae > Sphingorhabdus_B. The sequence continues at coordinate 890 of JBEBKE010000393.1, forward strand.
CGGATTATCAGGCTTTAATTGCGGACGCTAGGCTTTGCAGTCCCATCCGCCAATTTCATGGCTTTTCCGCCCAAACGCTCCAGTGTTTCCATCGCGTAATGCAGCTGGAAATCCTTGATGCCTTTGGCTTCAAGCTGCTCTGTGGTCATTGCAAAGCGCGGATCTTCAGCGATGTCGCTTTCCAGCTCTTTGTCCTCGACCGCCAGGTCATTGACCAAATGACGGCGCAGATCAGATTCGCGCATCGTATTGCGCTTTTTGTAATCGGGGTCGGAAATTTGCGGTACGTTGATGTCAGGCTTAATTCCGCCTTCTTGCACCGAACGGCCCGATGGCAAATGATAGCGGGCGATTGTCAGTCGCAGGCCCGTATCGCGCGACAAGGGCAGCACATTTTGCACCGAACCTTTGCCGAAACTGCGCTCACCCATAATCAGCGCACGGTGCTGATCCTGAAGCGCGCCAGCGACGATTTCAGACGCCGAGGCAGAGCCTGCATCAACCAGAACGATAACCGGCTTTCCGCCCGCCAAATCGCCGGGGAAGGTTTTTTCAGCGAACCAGCGATTGACGACAACCTTGTTACGGCCGCGTTCGGAAACGATCTCGCCTTTGGTCAGAAACGCGTCCGAGACTTTAACCGCTTCGTCCAATATGCCGCCGGGGTTCGAACGCAGATCGACGATATAGCCCAATGGCTTAGCGCCCAATTGCTTGTCGATACCTTTGATCGCTGACGCCACATCTTCGCCGGTTTCTTCGGAAAAACCGGTGATGGTGATGACGCCGATCTTGTCTTTCACTTCCCACCGCACCGGTTTCAAGTCGATGACCGCGCGGGTCAACAACAGGTCAAACGGTGCATCGCGACCGGG
>JBEBKE010000394.1:0-1763 GCA_040079555.1 Sphingorhabdus sp.
TACGGTAATCCGGTCGGACGATTCGATGATTGGTGTCGAATTTGAAACCCCGCTCGTCGCCGATGGCTCCGGCACTTTGTGCACGCGGCACCGCGTGTCCCCTTATGCATTGGCCGCTGCGGGGATGCCGCTTTCTGCCTTGCCACCAGGAAAATATCCGATGTTGGCGGATACCGGAGCGGCCCAGAGCAAGCCGCAGTTCATTCAGGTTGATATCAATGCAACCAGATTGAGGGCAGCCTAGCGGCGACGTCACCCCGCCCGATAATCCGCTGTCACCTCACCGCACGCGCGCAGTTCTTCCTCATGCCCTTCCTCGCGCCAGCTTTCTTGTAGCGCCTCGGCCTCCCATGCCCGCATTGCGGGGTGCGATAGGATGTGATCGACCCATGCTTGGGCGCCCCCTTTGTCTTTTGGCCCCACATCCAACCCATAAGTCCGCACGCGAAATGCGACAGGCGCGAAGAACGCATCGACGGCGCTGAATTCTGCGCCCGCCAGATACGGCCCACCAAATCTTGCCAGCCCCTCGGCCCACAATTCGCGGATGCGCGCGACATTGGCGGTCAGCGCGGCGGACATCGGCTTTGGCTTTACCCGCACGCCAACATTCATCGTGCAATCATTGCGCAGTGCCGAAAAGCCGCTGTGCATCTCGCTCGCCGCGCATTGCGCCCATTGCCGCGCATCGGGTTCGGTCGGCCAAACGCCGTCGTGCCGGTCGCCCAGATACAATGCGATCCCCATCGAGTCGTAAATTGTGCGGTCTTCATGCAGCAGCACTGGCACTTGGCCGGTCGGCGAGAATGCACGGAATTCATCATAGTTTTGCGGCTTGGTAAAGGGTTCCAACCGGTCATCAAACGCGATACCAAGCCCCTTCATCAGCATCCAAGGCCGCAGGCTCCAACTGCTGTAATTCCGGTTTGCGGTGATCAGAGTATAGGTCATCGGTTCTTCCTCATGGTCATTCGGTGATCGGCGCTTCGCCAGCGGGCAACGGCACATCTTTAAGGTCGAGCCACATCGAACCGGGCCGTTTGTGATAGCTATCCAGCACCGCGAACGGAATGCGGAACGGGATGCCCCAGTTGCTGTTCCACATCGCCACTACGCCCGTGCGGGTTGCGGGTTCAAAAATCATTGTCGCGCGATAGCCCGCGACTGCGCCCGAATGCCCCGCGAGCCGGTGACCGTCATAAGTAAAGCTGCGCCAGCCAAGGCCGTATTGCGCATCGGACAGTGCCTTGGCCAAATCACCGCTATACAAACGCGGCGTCACAACGCGCGGGGCAGTTGCCGTTGCCAGCACGGGGGCGGGCAATATATCAGGCCGCACGCCCATCACAGCTTGCATCCATTTGGCGAAATCGACGATGTTGCTGTTCACCCCGGCAGCGGCGGGGACGCGCCAATAGGCTTCTTTCACAGCGCGCACCTCCATCTGGTGATGTGGCCGCGCCCAATCGTTCGCGCCAGTCAGTCCGGCCATGCCATAGCTTGCGCTCGCCATGCCGAGTGGGCGGAAAAAGCGGCTCTGCACCGTATCGGCAAAGGGCATCTGCGCCGCCTCGCCCAGGATTTCGCTGGCGGCATCAAAGGCGATATTCTGATAGGTGTGGCACGTGCCGGGTTGGCATTGCAGCGGCGCGGCGGCAAGGCCCGCGCGCAGCGCATCGGGGCGTTCATTGGCCTCCAGTTTCTCGTCAAAGGCATTTTTGGTCAGGCCGGTGCGCTGCGACAGCAGATTGGCAAGCGTCAAT
>JBEBKE010000395.1:0-1759 GCA_040079555.1 Sphingorhabdus sp.
GAATCTATTCATTTTAATGGGGAAAATCGGTCAGGTTTAATAGTGCTAAGCCATCCAAATGAGATCACCGAGCGGCGGTAGTTCGTGGCGATTGTAAAATCGGTCTTTTAAATATTCACCAAAGCTAATTCCTATTTTTCGGCAAGTACTCATCAGACCTAAGAAAATATCTGATGCCATGGCCCCTTCTAAGCTTCTAAAATATCCTCTGATTTTTCTTTGAATAACTTTTTCTCTCATTGCCAATTCAGAAGTATTATTATGCAAAGGAATAGTTGGAAATTCCAAAACCAAAAGCAGCTCATCTTTTTTTGCTCTAGTTTTTTCCATCAATTGATTTAAAGCGAAGTAACAAGTCTTACCTAAAAAAATTAAATCAAATTCATCACTCAATTCTTTCTTTTTCTTGTCATTGGGATTAATTTTATAAAGCTTTAGCTTTTCGTAATATTTCCAAAATGTTTCTCTAAAATCGGCAACAGCTTTTATAAAATCGGGATGACTTGGAGTTAACTTTTTATAATGGCGTTCTTCATGAATCAAACAAAGACCTAAGAATTCCAGGATGCCTTTAAACTGGGGAGCATCATCACAAATCAAAATTTTTGACCTCACTCCAAGAAAATTATCCCTAAATGCACCAATGGCACAACCTTCTTTTATGTGTTTTATCCACGAAGTAATCTTTCCTCTCGCCCAGGGAGCATTTAGGATTTCATTGGTAAACTCATCTGGCCCATACAATCTATTTGATTGTAATTTTCTAAGTTCGCCAACGATTGCCTTATTGTTAACTTTATCATCAACATATTTGAGTGCAATTTCATTAATTGCAAATTTTAATTCTGTTCCGGCAAGTGCTCTCAATACAGCCTCTCTATTTTTTGAAAGACTTGTATAATAATCAGTAAAAAATTGATTACAAACTGCAATGCTGTAACCATTCTTTCCATTAAGTCTTGCACCGGTATCATCAATTTGAGAAAAATCGCTTCGACTGATTCCAGCTTCCCTTACATTTTGTCGTTCTTCTTCAAATCTCTCATGACAAAGAATCATATTTGAAATTTCGCCGACAGATATTTTGACTTTAAGTCCGGTTAAAATTTTAAAAAGAAGATTTTGTGTCATTCTTGCCTCGTAGTGAAACTGGATGACAAATGACCAAATACCAGGTCCGAAGATACTACCTTTATATTCGGGAGGCAGTTGTCCTTCAAAAACTTTTCCTAAAAATGGTGAATAGTATTTATGGATAATAAATTTGGTATTATTTAGATTAAAATTTATGTCTTGAATTACGACATCTCTAGTACCTTTGTATTGTGCATCTTTTGGAAGATCTTTTTTTTCGACATCTTTTTCTTCCGTATTGTGGATTTCTATTTCTTTAGCATTTTTATTTTTTCCACGCCCGCCGTTCTTGCCGCCTTTCTTTTTATCATCACTATCTTTCTTGTCATCTTTGTTTTTAGCAATATCTGGCTTGCCTTTTTCGCCTTTGAGGCGATTGATTTCATCCTTGAGCTTTTGATTTTCTGAAGACAGTTCAGTTATTTTATTTTCTTGAGCATCAACTTTATTGAGAAGAGTTTTAATTGCACCAACTAGCATTTTGACCGGAAGCTTGGAAAATAGTTCGATGGTAAAGTTTTTGATATCGGCGAATGGCATTCACCAATACTTTCATATGGAAGACATAAGGCCAACTAACATGGCCTTACATTTAAAAAATTACCCCAGCGGGATGAATAGATTC
>JBEBKE010000396.1:0-1729 GCA_040079555.1 Sphingorhabdus sp.
ACCTCTACATCGGCGCATCTATGCACCGGAGCGGCACAGACAAGCGCAACCTCGCAGCGCTTAAAGCGCTCTCCGCGCAAACCAGCATCCCGCTGATCGCCACCAACGATGCGCTTTACGCCACCGCCGCTGACCGGCCTTTTCATGACATCCTCACCTGCATCCGCGAGAAGGTACCAATCCAAGAAGCAGGCACGCGCCTTGCCGCCAATGGCGAACGCTATTTGAAAGGCCGCGCTGAAATGGCCCGCCTGTTCACCGATGCGCCAGAGGCTATCGCCGCGACCGCAGAACTGTTCGATGCAGTCAATTTCACGCTTGATGAGCTCGCCTATGAATATCCGCACGAGCCCGTGCCAATGGGTTGGAGCCCGCAAGGCTGGCTGGAGGAACTGACCCGCAGCACGCTGTCTGAGCGCTTCCCAAACGGCGCGCCTGCGCGTTGGACTGAATTGCTGGATGAGGAACTGGGCCTGATCGCACGGCTGAACTATGCCGCCTATTTCCTGACCGTGTACGACATCGTCAAATTCGCCCGCGCACAGGAACCGCCGATACTATGCCAAGGACGCGGCAGTGCGGCCAATTCTTTGGTCTGCTATTTGCTCGGCGTAACCTCGGTTGATCCTGTCACTAACAACCTGCTCTTCTCGCGTTTTCTATCCGAAGAACGCGCCGAACCGCCCGATATCGACGTCGATTTTGAACATGAGCGGCGCGAAGAGGTGATGCAGTATATCTATAAACGCTATGGCCGCCACCGCGCGGGCATCGTCGCCACGGTCATCCATTACCGCCCGAAATCGACATTGCGCGAAGTTGGTAAGGCGCTTGGATTTTCCGAAGATGTGACGGCAAGGCTTTCTGGCACCATCTGGGGCAGTTGGGGCGGCGAGGTTGAAGAAGCACGCATCCGCGAGGCAGGGTTTGACCCCGACAATCCAGAGATAAAGCGTATGCGCAAAATCGTCGCGCGCATCCTGAACTTCCCCCGCCATTTGTCACAACATGTCGGCGGCTTTGTACTGACTGAGGACCGGCTGGATGAAACCGTACCGATCCTGAACGCCGCAATGGATGACCGCACGTTCATCGAATGGGACAAGGACGATATCGATGCTTTGGGTTTGCTAAAGGTTGATGTGCTGTCGCTGGGGATGCTGACTTGCATCCGCAAGGCATTCGCCATGATTGCGGAACTCAAATCCTCCCCGAGCTTGCTCGGGGAGGTGGCGCTCGGCGATAGGCGAGTGACGGAGGGGCCGCCTTCGTCAGAAGGCGAACTGCGTTCGCCGCCCCTCCACCACCTTGCAGGTGGTCCCCCTCCCCGAGGCAAGCTCGGGGAGGATTTAGATTTGCAATCCATCCCGACCGAAGACCCCGCCGTATACGATATGCTGTGCACCGGCGACAGCATCGGGGTATTCCAAGTCGAAAGCCGCGCGCAGATCAACATGTTACCGCGCCTGCGCCCACGTGAATTCTATGACCTTGTCGTCCAAGTCGCCATCGTGCGCCCCGGCCCGATTGAGGGCGAAATGGTGCATCCTTATTTGCGGCGGCGGCAGGGGATGGAGCCCGTCGAATTCCCCTCCCCCAATCCGCCGCATGACCCCGATGAATTGCGCGATGTGCTAGGCCGCACTTTCGGTGTGCCGTTGTTTCAGGAACAAGCAATGAAGCTGGCCATCGTCGCGGCTGAATTCACCCCCGATGAAGCAAACGGCCT
>JBEBKE010000397.1:0-1728 GCA_040079555.1 Sphingorhabdus sp.
TGGCGCAGGAACGCTGGGCGACAACGCGGGCAACGCGCTGCAATTGCTGGCGGCTACCAGCCTTGCGATGACAGCATTGTCTCCCTTTGCGGCGGGGGCTGCATTGCGGGCCGGGCGAAGTTAGGGCAGTCATAGAGTTTGTTTCAGTTTCACTGAAACAAACTCTACGCCTGCATTTTCTGGGCATAGCCCGCCGCGACCATCGCCTCGACCATATCAAATAGCTTTTCCGGATCAGCAGCGCGCAGCACTGGAATTTGCGCCTCCATCCCCTCGGCAATGACAATTTCGCGCGTTCCAGTGGCAACGGCATCCCAAATAGTGCGCGCAACGACATCGGGATCGATGCCATTCTCTATTGCTTTGTCGCTGACGCCGCGAACCGATCCATCGCCGGACAACGCATTACGCGAAACATTGGTTTGCACAGAACCGGGCGCGACCGTCAGAACGCGAACGCCCTGCCCCGCGACTTCACTGCGCAGCGCGTCAGCATAACCAATCAGTCCGTGCTTTGCTGCACAATAAGCGGTGCGCATCGGCACGCCCGCTTTGCCCGCCACGCTGGAAATCATAACCAGCTGCCCGCTACCGCGCGACAGCAAATGCGGCAGCAACGCTTGCGTCAACGCGATGGGCGCGAGCAAGTCGATTTCGACGATCTGTTGATAGACCGAGAAATCCGTATCAATCGCCAGTGAGCGTTGCGAAATTCCCGCATTGTTGACCAACACATCGACGCCGCCGCGAAAGCCAATGGCCGCTTTGACAAGGTCGGGAATGATCGCGTAATCGGTGGTGTCAAAGGGCAAGATCAGACAACGGTCAGGCGCGTCGGCGGCCACCGCCTCAAGCGCCTCAACATTGCGGCCAGACAAAATGCACGCACCGCCATCGGCCAGATAGGCCTTGGCCAAAGCTTCACCGATTCCCGATGACGCGCCTGTAATCCACGCGGCTTTGCCATTTTGGTCTGTCATTTCGTTATTTCTCCTCTTGCCCCAGCGATGCCGGTCTGGCTTTCGCTCTGTCAAGCAAAAGCCGCTTGCGAAACGTGCGGTTGCTCCCCACATAAAGGTTATGCTGATCGAAACCGAAACCACACCCAATCCTGCAACGCTCAAATTCCTGCCCGGGCAGGTCGTGATGGAAAGCGGAACGCGCGATTTTGCCGATGCGGACGAAGCCGAAGCGTCACCCTTGGCGGAGGCATTGTTCACGCTGGGCGATGTAACCGGGGTGTTTTTCGGGCGCGACTTCATTTCGGTGACCGTAGGCCCTGGTACCATTTGGGCGGACCTGAAACCCGATGTGCTTTCAATCCTGCTCGATCATTACACAGCACATTTACCCTTATTCAAACCTGCCGCTGCTGGCTTTTCAGTTCCCGCTGTGGACGAGGAATATCCACTTGATGATCCCGCCGATGAAGAGATTGTCGACCAGATTAAAGAGTTGATCGAAACCCGCGTCCGCCCAGCCGTAGCCAATGACGGCGGCGATATTGTCTATCGCGGATTTCAACGCGGCATAGTCTATTTGCAAATGCAGGGGGCGTGCGCGGGTTGTCCATCGTCGTCTGCCACGTTGAAAAACGGGATTGAGCAACTGCTCAAACATTATGTGCCAGAAGTCACCGAAGTCCGGGCTGCCTAACACTTACCGCTCCCAACTACAGGAAACGATTTTATGCCCATTAACACGCCGCTTAACGATGCCGCACTCGAT
>JBEBKE010000398.1:0-1720 GCA_040079555.1 Sphingorhabdus sp.
ATTCCTTAAACACAGACATTTTGACGCCTAGGCAATGGCGAAGGTTTCGCTTAAGCCAAAGGCATGTTGGAAACAAATGCGAAAAGCTTGAAGCAAATTCAAGGCGACCCTGCAATGTTGGCGCTGGGCGCGCTCGGCTGGATATTGACCGATGCCGATCGGGCATCGCGGATGCTCGCACTGACCGGCCTGACGCCCGATATCTTGCGCGACGGTGTATCGGAATCAGCAACGCTTGCAGCCATATTGTCATTCCTTGAATCGCATGAGCCTGATTTGATCGCTGCGGCTGAACATATCGGTGTGACGCCCGAAAATCTGGTGCGCGCCCGTGCGGAGTTGGAAGCATGACGCGTCCATTGTTGATTTCGGACTGTGACGAGGTTTTGTTACATATGGTTGTCCCGTTCCGTGACTGGCTGGACGAGGCGCACGGCATTCACTTTGAACTGACCCACGGCGATTGGGGCGAAGCGTTACGGCATAAACATGACGGCACGTTGGTGGAACGCGGCATTGTGTGGGATTTGCTGAACGGCTTTTTCGAAACCGAAATGCACCGGCAGCAACCGATTGATGGTGCGCTGGCGGCGATGGCTCGCTTGGCCGAAATTGCCGACATCGTTATTCTGACGAACTTGATGGATCATCATAATGAAGCCCGCGCGGCGCAATTGCGCGCGGTGGGCATCGATGCGCCGGTTTATACCAATCAAGGTGGTAAAGGCGCAAAGCTGAAAAGCATCGTTGAGAGCTACGCACCGTCGGTGACGGTCTTTGTCGACGATCTGGGCCATAATCACGAATCGGTCGCTGAGTTTATGCCGGATGTCTGGCGGCTGCATTTTGTTGGCGAACCGATACTGTGGCAGCGCGTGAAACCGTCGGCATCGGCTCACACGCGTATCGACACATGGGTCGAGGCGGAGGCTTGGATCACCGAAACATTGCATGCGGGCGTCGGCGCGCCGCATATGGAAATTGAGAAGGAACTGTTATGATTGACGCACGCTTGGCCGAACTGGGAATCACTCTTCCCGAACCCGCAGCACCGGTTGCATCCTATGTGCCCGCGGTCGAGGCTGGCGGTTTTCTCTATATCTCGGGGCAAGTGTCGTTTGTTGATGGCGCGCTGATGACCGGCAAAATCGGCGATACCCGCACCGAGGAAGATGGCATCGCTGCGGCACGTGGTTGCGGCCTGATGCTGATCGCGCAGATGAAAAAGGCGCTTGGGTCGCTTGACCGTGTGGAGCGCATTGTGAAACTCGGCGCGTTTGTCGCCTGCGAACCTGATTATAGCGGCCAGCCAAAGGTCGCCAACGGCGCGTCGGATTTGATGGAGGCGGTGTTCGGCGATGCAGGCAAGCATGCGCGCAGTGCCGTTGGTGTGCCTGTGCTGCCGCTGGATGCGACGGTCGAAATCGACGCGATTGTTGCTGTAAAGCCAGCCTGAGGCATCTGACATGGCAGAAGGCGAAACGCCCGACGACGGGATCGTTGCCGAGATTGCCAAGGGCGTTTCCGCGTTCCTACCCGGTGAATGGGACAAGCTAAACCTATCTGGCAACCCATTTGTCAGCCATGCCTTTCTGACCTCGCTGGAGGAATCGGGCAGCGTTGGCGCTGGCACCGGCTGGTCGCCTGCTCCGATTATTATCCGTGATGCCGAAGGCGACGTGGCGGGCGCGCTTCCCGCTTATTTGAAAACGCACAGCCA
>JBEBKE010000399.1:0-1703 GCA_040079555.1 Sphingorhabdus sp.
TTCATTTGGCGCATTGACCGAGGTGTATGGCGATCTGGTGCGCGCATCCGGCGCGTCATCACGGCTTGCGGAATTGCTAAACGAAGTGCCCGAGATTGCGCCGCCCGTTAATGCGGTGTCGATGCCGCCCGCGCGCGGGCAGTTGGAGTTTCAAAACGTCCGTTTCCGTTACCCGACACGGCCGGAGGTTGCCGCGCTCGACGATTTCAGCCTGAAAGTCTCGCCCGGTGAAACCGTCGCAGTCGTCGGGCCATCAGGCGCAGGCAAATCGACCTTGTTCCAACTGGCGGAACGGTTTTACGATCCAGAGGGCGGCAAGGTGCGCATCGATGGCGTCGCGTTGACTAGCGCCGATCCGGCGGAGTTCCGGCAACGGATTGCGTTGGTGCCGCAAGACACCGTGTTGTTCGCCGCCTCTGCGCGCGACAATCTGCGCTATGGCCATTGGCAGGCGAACGACGATGCGATCTGGGCTGCGGCGGAGCAAGCCAATGCAGCGGAGTTCCTGCAAGCCTTGCCGCAGGGGCTTGATACGTTTCTGGGTGAAAGCGGTGCGCGGTTATCGGGCGGTCAGCGACAACGTATTGCCATCGCGCGCGCGCTCCTTCGTGATGCGCCGATCCTGTTGCTCGATGAAGCCACCAGCGCGCTGGACGCCGAAAGCGAGCGGCTGGTGCAGGATGCGCTAGAACGCTTGATGGAGGGTCGCACGACAGTCGTCATCGCTCACCGCCTTGCCACTGTGCGCAAGGCCGACCGGATCATCGTGATGGATCAGGGACGCATTGTCGAACAGGGCGACCATGACAGCCTGTCAAAGGCCGGCGGGCTTTATGCAAGGTTGGCAAGTTTGCAGTTTGATGTTTGATGTTTGAATGAGGATGCGCGTGGACTGTCCCTTTAGGGACTGTCCCTAACGGGACAGTCCTTGCGCGTTAACGTATTGGCTTACCCAGCGGTTGGCCGGTTTTAAGGTGCAGTTCGACCAGCGCACCTGCTTCTAGGCCCTCGGCCAGCATCGCCCGCCAGTTTGGCACATGCTGACCGATTGCATTCCAATCCGTCAGTCCATCGTCACGCTGGTCGATATGAGCCCGCGTGCTTGACCAGCGCCAATCCTCCGCCGCTTTCACAATGCCAGCCGTCACCGGATTGTTTTCGATATAGCGCGCAGCGACCATCATGTGCCTGTCGTCCATGGCAAAGCTGGCATACCGACCTTGAAAAAGATGCCCCGTCATCTGCTCTCGCTGGTTTATGCGCTGTGCATAAGTGGTGTGCGTGCTGGATAGCGTTGCACGAAGGCCATCAGAATGCTCGGGAACCAGCATCAAATGGATGTGATTATCCATCAGGCACCAAGCCAGACAACGCGTGTTGGACCGCTTTAGTGCGGCTGCCAATATCGTGATATAAGCGCGCCGATCATCATCGCTGAAGAATATCTTTTGCTGCCGGTTACCACGTTGCGTGACGTGATGGGCAACGCCGGGAATGATGATGCGTGCAGCGCGAGGCATATGTCATCTTAACAAACGGAACGGACATTGCAAGGACTGTCCCATTAGGGACAGTCCCTATGGGGACAGTCCCTGAACGTGCGGAACAAAAAAAGGCGGCCCCGCGGGACCGCCTTTTCAATGTCGATTGTAAATGTGCTTATTTACCTGAACCGGAAACCGCCGATTTGCCAAACACACGAT
>JBEBKE010000400.1:0-1691 GCA_040079555.1 Sphingorhabdus sp.
GACAGCCTGATTCCCTATGATGACGTAGTGCAAGAGGCGCTGCGTGCTGTGGTTGGTCGCGTTCTCGGCGATGTTGCCAAACACGGGCTTCCGGGCGACCATCATTTCTACATCACCTTCAAAACCCGCGCGCCCGGCGTGAATATCCCGGTGCATTTGATGGAGCGTTTCCCCGATGAAATGACCATCGTAATGCAGCACAAATATTGGGACTTAAAAGTCGAGGCCGAGCATTTCGAAATCGGCCTGTCATTCAGCCAAGTTCCGGCGCATTTGTTTATCCCGTTTTCGGCAATCACTGCCTTTGTTGATCCAGCGGTCGATTTCGCGCTGCAATTCCATGTCGAGGCTGAGTCCGGCCCAGAACCGCACGATGAAGCGGGCAATGACGAGGCGGTTTACGAACAGGAAGACGGCTCCAATGTCGTAACGGTGGATTTTGGGCGAAAGAAGTAGAACTGATGCGCCTTTTGCGCTGCTTCTATTAACCGCGCTCGCGTGGGATACGCCAACAATCGCACAGCCAGACGTCGAGCCGCAACGCTGCACCGCAAAAACCGCAAAAACGGTTTCCTTCAAAAAAGCCGGGGAATTGGCACGCGACGCGAGAGAAATCTGCATTCGCCTGAAGGGCTATGTGTACAGCGGCGCATTGCACCGGTCAAAGGCCGTTGCGCTCAGCAAAGATGAATATGGCTGGCAAACGATTGGATTAAGCGGCAACGAAACCGATGACGCAGTAACAGACGAGCGGTTGAATCAGAAATCACCACGGCGTGCGACAATCATCGGCTATCTTCGAGACTGTGGTTCAAAAAATTGGCCGCAATATTGTCATTATGTCGGCGGCCCAATTATCCGGGTTCAACAGATCACATTCGCGAAGTCATAGAAGATGACGAGGACCCGCACAGAAACCGACAGTTTTGGACCGATAGAGGTTCCCGCCGATGCCTATTGGGGTGCGCAGACGCAGCGCAGCATCGCGAACTTTCCTTTCCCGCCGCATGAGCGGATGCCGATGGGAATTATCCACGCTCTTGCATTGGTGAAACAGGCCGCTTCACGGGTGAACCGCAAACATGGGTTGGATGCTAAGATTGCCGACGCGATTGAAGCTGCCGCAGCCGAAGTGGTTACGGGGCAACATGACGATCAGTTTCCACTGACCATCTGGCAAACCGGCAGTGGCACGCAATCGAACATGAACGTCAACGAAGTGGTTGCGGGACGGGCCAATGAGATGTTGACCGGGGCGCGCGGCGGCAAAACCCCAGTGCATCCCAACGACCATGTCAATATGAGCCAGTCGTCTAACGATAGCTTTCCGACTGCGATCAACATAGCTGTCATTCTGGCAACGAAAAAGCGACTTCGTAAGTCTCTTTTGAAATTGTTCGATGCGCTTTCGGCCAAAGCCGAACAATGGCAGGATTTAGTAAAAATTGGACGCACGCATCTTCAAGATGCAACACCAATCACTCTCGGACAAGAATTCTCTGGGTATGCTACGCAAGTGTCCAAGGCGCTTGTCTGCGTAGAGGGTAGTCTCTTTGATGTATCGGCTTTGGCACAAGGTGGGACGGCTGTGGGAACCGGTCTCAACGCACCGAAAAATTTCGGCGATGGTTTTGTCATCGAGCTCAACGCGCTGTTGGGTAGTGGAGATTTCCGTGAGGCAGATAACAAGT
>JBEBKE010000401.1:0-1685 GCA_040079555.1 Sphingorhabdus sp.
CCCATAAACGCTGTTTCGCTGGGCAGGCCCAGATATTGCGCGCTCGCCCCCGTGGCGATGATCACGGCGTCGGCTGTATAATCACCCGCGCCGCCAGTCAGCGTAAACGGGCGTTTGGAAAAATCGACTTTCTCGATATGGTCATTCTCGATCCGCGTACCGAAACGTTCGGCATGCTTCTTCATCCGCTCCATCAACTCAGGACCCATTACGCCTGCATCGTCACCCGGCCAGTTGTCGACTTCGGTGGTAGTCATCAACTGCCCGCCGACCTCTATCCCGGTTACTATCATAGGCGAAAGGTTCGCGCGTGCCGCATACACGGCGGCGGTGTAGCCCGCCGGACCCGAGCCGATGATGATGACGGGGGCGTGGCGATTATCGGTCATGAAACTAATTCCTTTAAGCTCTGGCAAAGGCACATAAGAGAGCGAAGGCTTAGGTCCAAGCCCTTAAGGTTTTTTGTCCACAAAAAGAGGCTTCCCTTCGCGTAAACTGCACCGTATCAGTCGCGTGAAATTAGCGCGAAGCAGGGAGCCAAACATGCCAACCATCACCGTAATCGACCGGAGCGGAACCGCCCGTGATGTGCAGGCGGACAATGGACTGTCGCTGATGGAAGTCATCCGCGACAATGGTTTCGATGAATTGCTGGCGCTGTGCGGCGGCTGCTGCAGCTGCGCCACCTGCCACGTTTATGTAGCACCCGAGTTTGCAAGCAATCTGCCCGCGATGAGCGAAGACGAGAACGATCTGCTCGATTCGACCGACAACCGTGATGAGCGGTCACGCTTGTCGTGCCAAGTTCCTGTCACCGACGCGCTTGAAGGTCTTCAGGTTACTATCGCACCAGAGGATTGATCAGCCGCGCAACGCCGTCGTCATTGCCTCTGCGGTGATCGGATAGCCAAAGCCGTCCGGCACGCAGATATGCGGCACGCCATCGCGATCCTCCACATACGTAAACAGCAGCTGCACGGGGAATTCTGCGGCATGTGCGGCGGTTGTTTCAAAACGGTCGAACTGCGCGAGGCGCTCCAGATTGCGCTTGGTCGGGAAGATCGCTTTGACTTCACCGCGTTCCAGCCTGTCCAACACGCCGCTGGCGCTGTCCCAGAATAGCGACCGGTTTTCGGTATTGTCCACCACCGCGGGCAGATGGGCATCGCCCGCATCGACAAGATAAAAGCGTGTGTCGAACACCCGTGTTTCAAGATTGGGCGGACGCCAGCGCGCCCATGGCACAAGCTGGTGTAGTCTTGGCGTCCATCCGTGCGTCGCGCAGATCGCTTCCAAACTTTCGCCTGCGTGGAGTGCAGCACGTGCCTCCATGCAATCGGCAGCTTCTACGATTCCGTCTAGCGCCAGCGCTAACCCTGCCTCCTCAATCGTTTCGCGGATCGCCGCCAGCCGCGCGGCGGCTTCATCCACCGGCAGGCCATGGTCGAAATTTTGTGCGAAGGTGAAATCGGCTGGATCGACTTTGCCGCCCGGAAAGACCACCGCACCGCCGGCAAAGGCCATGCTTTTGACGCGCTCTACCATCAGGATATGCGGCGGACCACCGCCCGGATCGTTGCGGAAAATCACCATCGTTGCGGCGGGGGTCGCAGGCGGCATCGCTTCGCCGGTTACGGGGTGAGGCATCACTTCGTTGAACATATGATCCTTGCAGCATGATATCA
>JBEBKE010000402.1:0-1682 GCA_040079555.1 Sphingorhabdus sp.
GCTTGATGTGTACACGCATGAGCCAGCGGTCGATTCCCGTTTTCTTTCCATCCCCAATGTCGTGCTGTTGCCGCATCTGGGCAGCGCCACCTTTGAAGGTCGCGAAGCATCGGGGGAAAAAGTCATCGCCAATATCCGCATCTTTGCCGACGGCCACCGCCCCCCCGATCAGGTGTTGGAGGGCTGGCTTTAGGTTCGAACTTTAATTGAACTCGGCAACAACAAAACCGTTAGCCCTGAGCCTGTCGAAGGGCGTCTGTAAGGGAGGCGCGATACTGTGGGACGTGCTCCGACAGGCTCAGCACTAACGGTAATTTAAAAGCTACAAGTGATTGGCGTAATTTCCTGTCGAAAACGATTGCCTTCGCGCAATTAGCGATTGAGCGGTCCGCCCCCCTCGCCTAGAGACTTGCACAAAATAGGATTTGAGGGGGAGCGCATTCATGCGTCAGTTTCTAAAAGCGGCAGCGGTGCTCGGCATGCTCACATTGGCCGCACCGGCTTTTGCACAAGAAGTCGTTGCCCAAGCATCTCCCGATAGCGGCGATACAGCCTGGGTGCTCACCGCATCAGCCCTCGTCCTGATGATGACGCTTCCGGGCCTTGCGCTGTTTTACGGTGGATTGGTGCGCGCCAAGAATTTTCTTTCCGTGCTAATCCAGTGCGGTGCGATCGCAGCGGTCGTTTCAGCGCTCTGGATCGTAATCGGTTATAGCCTTGCTTTTTCAGCATCCGACGGCGACTATATCGGCAACACGCAGAACATATTGTTCACAAATATGTTCGCCATGCGCGATGGCCAGTCGATTGGCGAACTCGTCTTTGGCCTGTTTCAGATGACCTTTGCGATCATCACGCCCGCACTGATTGTCGGCGCATGGGTAGAGCGTGCGCGCTTTGGCTGGGTCGTAGCGTTCAGTGCGCTTTGGTCCTTGCTTGTGTACGTTCCCGTCACCCGTTGGGTCTGGGGCGACGGATTTTTGATGCAGCAGGGCGCCATCGATTTCGCCGGTGGCATTGTGGTGCACACGACCGCAGGCGTGTCGGCGCTGGTGGTGGCGTTGATGCTTGGCAAGCGCATCGGCTTTCCCAAAACATTGATGCTGCCGCACAGCCCCGCGCTCACAGTCGCTGGCGCAGGCTTGCTTTGGGTCGGTTGGTTCGGTTTTAACGGCGGATCGGCATTGGCGGCGAATGACGAAGGCGCAGCAACCGCGATCATCGTCACGCATCTCGCCGCGTCGGTCGCGGCCTGTGTGTGGATGCTGATCGAGCGCATCAAAGTCGGCAAAGCAACTGCGGTTGGTTTCGCCACCGGCGCGGTTGCGGGCCTTGCGACGATTACCCCCGCCGCAGGATCGGTCGGCCCCATCGGCGCGATCATGCTTGGGCTGGTCGCTGGCGTCGTCTGTTTCTACGCCGTCGGCCTTATAAAAAACAAATTGCAGATCGACGATTCACTCGATGTGTTTGCCGTCCACGGCGTTGGCGGCATCATGGGTTCGATCTTGCTCGCAGTGCTGATGTCCCCGACATTTGGCGGAAATGGCTATGGCGAAGGTGTAACGATGGCCAGCCAGCTTTGGGTTCAGGTCAAATCCGTGGGCATCGTTGGCGTCTATTCCGCCGTGGTCACCTTGATTATCGGCTATATGGTCTCGATGGTCCTGCCGATGCGTGTC
>JBEBKE010000403.1:0-1672 GCA_040079555.1 Sphingorhabdus sp.
AGCCGCCAATGCTATGTCGGTTGCCACCACGGCAAAAATGGTCAGCGGCAAATAGCGGTCAAAGCCGTTGATCGAACTGTTGGGGAACATCAATTGCGGGAGCGCGATCAGGAACGCGGCACCCAGCGCGGAGGCGATCATCGCGACCAACAAAGCATCCGCCACGATATGATTGTGCGGGCGGTCATCCTTTGACAACGCCTCGGCGAGCCCGCGCCGCAAGCCAAGCGTCGCAAGCTGTGCGGCAAATTCGACGATCAATATCGCATAGGCAAAACGGCCCAACGCCTCTGGCCCGTACAACCGCCCGGCGATGAACAAAAACGGGATGCGCGCTGCCAGCCGCAGGACAAATCCGAACACATTGGTCCGCCCGCCCTTGGCCAGTGCCTTTAGGTCAGCCTCGTCTTGCGCGGTATGCACCGTGTCTTTGGGCGCGGTTGCCGTCAAACTCCCCTCCGTTTGCGGTATCGCATTATCCTATAGTGCAAAGTGCGCGTCCTGTCATCTTTCCGACCGTAATGGGCGGGACAATAGGGCCTCGACGACTTGGCCGACATTGGCGTTGCCAGACAGCAAGGCGCACACGGCGTCGACAATCGGCATATCCACTCCCAAAACCTTGGCCGATTGCTGCAAGACTGGCGCAGTTGAGGCTCCCTCCGCGACTGTCCGCCGGTCAGCCAGCATTTCAGCGGCAGACTTGCCTTGGCCTAGGCCCCGCCCCAGCGCAAAATTGCGGCTATTCTCCGACGAACAGGTCAGCACCAGATCTCCAAGACCCGACAGCCCCGCC
Source organism: Sphingorhabdus sp. (assembly GCA_040079555.1). Taxonomy (GTDB): domain Bacteria; phylum Pseudomonadota; class Alphaproteobacteria; order Sphingomonadales; family Sphingomonadaceae; genus Sphingorhabdus_B. The sequence goes on from JBEBKE010000403.1 coordinate 797, forward strand.
AGCGTCTCCGCCTTGGCCCCACGCGCCAGCCCGTAACGCTGCATCTCGGTAAAGCCGCGCGCGATCAAGGATGCGCGTGCGTTCAGCCCCAGCCCCGCGCCGTCGACCACGCCGCAGCCGATGGCGAGCACATTCTTTACCGCACCGCCAATCTCTGCGCCGACGACATCGTCCGACCAATAGGGCCGAAAAGCGGGGGCTGCGACCAGCTGCATCAACTGCGCGCCAATGGTTTCGTCCGCGCAAGCCAGTGTAATTGCGGTCGGCATTCCGGCGGCGACTTCATGCGCAAATGTCGGGCCGGACAGCACAGCGATGGCGTTGTTGGGGCAGGCCTCGGCTGCAACTTCGGACATCAGCATTTGCGTATCCGCCTCAATCCCTTTGCAGCACAGGATCAGCGGTTTGGTAAATTTGGGCAGCGCCGACAAGGTGGCGCGCAGATGTTGCGCGGGCGTCACCAGCATCAGTGCGCGGCAATTGACCATTTCGTTTATGTCGCCGGTTGCGCGAATACCCTCCGCCAGTTCTATGCTCGGCAGATACAGATGGTTGCGCCGGTCGGTGTTAATGCCCGCCACAACCTCCGCCTCATGTGCCCAGATTAAGGCGTCCCCATGCGCTTGCTGCATCACAGTGGCGAGGGCTGTGCCCCATGCGCCAGCGCCGATAATGCCAACGGGATATTGCAGCGGCCTCATGCTTTGACTCCGGCGCCGCGCACTGCCTCTGCACTGGGGTCGAGTGGCCAGCGCGGACGGGCGGGGATGTCGAGTGGATCGGTCAGGCCAGCGGCAAAACGTTCCGCCCCCGCCCATGCGATCATCGCGGCATTATCGGTGCACAGCCAATGCGGCGGCGCGACAAAGCGCATAT
>JBEBKE010000404.1:0-1657 GCA_040079555.1 Sphingorhabdus sp.
CATTATTATCAGCCCGGATGGACGATGGTTGGCGCTGGCGTATTTTCTGCGGAATTCACCCGCCGCTCCGAAAAATCGGTGATGCCACGCGGCGTCGAATGGATCAAAAAAGCCGCGACGGGCTTCGCGCCCGAACAGAATAAAGTGATGCTCGATGATGGCAGTTCGGTTGCCTACCGAGTATTGGTCGTCTGCCCCGGTATCAAGCTCGATTGGGACGCCATCGAAGGTCTAACCAAAACGCTGGGCAAAAATGGCGTCACGTCAAACTATCGCTATGACTTGGCGCCTTATACCAACCGCCTCGTCAAAGACTTGAAGCACGGCCGCGCGCTGTTCACTCAGCCACCGATGCCCATTAAATGCGCGGGCGCGCCGCAAAAGTCGATGTATCTGTCATGCAGCAATTGGGAACGCGCTGGTGTGTTGAAGGACATCGATGTCCAATTCCACAATAGCGGTGCGGTTTTGTTCGGCGTCGCAGCCTATGTGCCCGCGCTGATGGAATATATCGAACGCTATGACGCGCATCTAAATTTTGAATCAAAACTGGTGGCCATCGATGGTCCCGCCAAAATTGCGACATTCGAACAGAAGCGCGGCGATACCGTCACGCGGGTCGAGGAAAAATTCGACATGATCCATGTCGTCCCGCCACAAGTTGCGCCAGACTTTGTGCGCAATAGCGTTCTTGCCGCCGCCAGCGGATTTATCGAAGTCAATGAAGCTACTTTGCAGCATGTGCGTTATCCCAATGTCTTTGCGCTGGGCGACGCCTGTTCAGCATCAAACGCCAAAACAATGGCGGCGGCACGCAAGCAAGCGCCCGTGGTCGCGGTCAATGTTTTGGCCGCTCTTAAAGGCAAGCCACCGGTCGCTGATTATGACGGTTATGGCAGCTGCCCGCTGACCGTCGAGCGCGGCAAGATCGTGCTCGCCGAGTTCGGCTATGGCGGAAAATTGCTACCGAGCTTTCCCAATTGGCTGATCGATGGCACGCGGCCTTCGCGGCTGTCGTGGCTACTGAAGGACACAATTCTCCCCCCCATTTACTGGCACGGCATGCTCAAAGGGCATGAGTGGATGGTCAAACCGCACAAAATCGGGGCGGCGTAACCAACATGAAATTGGCGCGTTATCTACCCATACTTGAATGGGGTCGCGGATATGGCGGTGTGACGCTGACCAATGATTTGGTCGCCGCCGCAATCGTGACGATCATGCTGATCCCGCAAAGTCTGGCTTATGCCATGCTCGCGGGATTGCCGCCCGAGATTGGCCTTTACGCATCGATCCTCCCGATTATTGCCTATGCCCTGTTCGGGACGAGCCGCGCACTGGCTGTCGGACCAGTAGCAGTGATTTCTCTGATGACGCTGACGGCGGCGAGCGCGATTGCACCTCCCGGAAGCCCCGATTTTATCGCGGCGGCGCTTATCCTCGCGTTGCTATCTGGCCTGATCCTCATTGTGATGGGCGTGTTGCGGCTTGGCTTTCTAGCCAATCTGTTGTCGCACCCCGTGGTGTCGGGCTTCATCACGGCAAGCGGCATCATCATCGCCACCAGCCAGTTGAAGTCTGTGCTCGGCATAAAGGCATCGGGCGAGGCCATGCCCGAGCTGGTCACGACTTTGATCGAAAATGCCAAAGACACCAA
>JBEBKE010000405.1:0-1656 GCA_040079555.1 Sphingorhabdus sp.
GCAGGCGATGTGCTGGAAATCCAGCTTCCACCCACCGATGGCAAGCCGGGCAAGAAGTTCATGGTCCCTATGAATGTGAAAGCTGTGCCCAGATGGGGTGACGAAGCCGATGGCCTGATCGTTATTGACGCGGCGTTTGTAGTTTAGTATATACACTCCGTATATACGGAGGCCGTTATGGACAAGAATAACCAGTTAAACGAAGAACGTCACAAGTCCGCATTGAATCGGGTTTTCGGTTCCGCGCCTTGGTTGAAGACAAGCGAAAAACAACGTCATAAAACCAAAATCTTCAAATCGGGAAACTCGCTTGCGTTGCGAATCCCGGCTGGAACTGATTTGGTTGCCGGAATGGAAATGGAGCTGGTTGTGGAGCATGGCCAGTTTTTGTCTTACGAACCAGTCAATCAGCCCAAACGGAAATTCAACATCGCGAAGGTTGCCGGATCGGCAACTAGCCTCAAGCTCATCGAGGACGACGCACGGCTTTTCGAAGAGCGGTTTCTCGATTGGCCGGATAGCAAAGCGTGAAATATCTGCTTGATAGTAATATCATCGTCTATCTGACGATGAATTCTAATGAAAAGGTAGTGCGAAGAGCAGCGGAGTGTGATCAAGGCGATCTCGTCACGTCTGCAGTCGCCTTCGCCGAGGTTGCGTATGGGTCTATGAACGAACTGCCGCCCGCTGTCGAACAGTTGCAAGCGTTTGTGGAAGAAGTGCCAGTACTCGATTTCGATTACAAAGCCGCTCTTGCATATGCCTCGCTGCCATTTAAGCGTGGAAGCTTCGACCGGCTTATCGCGGCGCACGCATTGTCGCACGGCCTGATCGTTGTGACGCATAATGAAAAACATTTCGCCGATGTGCCGGGGTTGAAGGTTGAGAATTGGACGGTTTGATGATTCCGATAACGGTGTGCGGGACCGATCAGCCAGAGTTTTTCATGCAGGCAGCAATAATTGTGATGATCTCGTTTGCTTGGGGAATCATTATCGGGCGGCTTTTGCGACGACGACATTGGGCGACAAGTGTCGTAGCCGCGGCGGTCGTCAGCATCGCTCTACCTTGCGCCGCCATTTACGGTATTTGGCCGTTTGACGGCAAGTGGCGGTCCGATTGCGGCGCTACACCTGATCCCAATATTTGGGTACTTTACGCATTGTTGGCGTGGCCGATCATTGTCATGGGCGTTAGCTTGTTAGTTCGCAGGCTTGCTTTCAAATGACCTTCCAAACCCAAATCCTGACCCTCTATCCAGAGATGTTCCCCGGCCCGCTCGGCATATCTCTCGCTGGCCGCGCATTGGCTGAGGGGAAATGGGCGTGTTCTCCCATCCACATCCGCGACTTTGCTACCGACAAGCATCGCCCCGTGGACGATACCCCCGCTGGCGGCGGGGCAGGGATGGTTTTGAAAGCTGACGTCATGGCGGCTGCGGTTGACCATGCTATTGATAATGTGCCTTCATTGCCCATCCTTGCCATGACCCCGCGTGGAAAACCTATCACCCAATCGCGCATCCGCGAACTCGCCTCTGGCCCCGGCGTCACGATTATCTGCGGGCGTTTTGAAGGCTTTGACGAGCGCTTGTTCGATGCCCGACCGCAGATAGAGCAGGTCAGCATGGGTGACATCGTCCTTTCCGGCGGGGAA
>JBEBKE010000406.1:0-1628 GCA_040079555.1 Sphingorhabdus sp.
CATATCCATGACGGGGTAACCGAGGACGCGTTTGTTATGATGCGGGAGGCGCGCGATGCGACGCTCGATATGCCGCGCCTCATAATGCCGTCGGTTCAGGTGAATATGCGTGCCGGGCATCTGCCGCCTGCTGACGATAACGGCGTCACCTATCTCAAAATCCCGGTCAACGCGGTATGATCCCGGCGTTCCCCCATGCCATGCCAATTGAGGGCTTTATCGGCGGCTTGCTGATCGGGCTTGCTGCGGCAATCATGTTGCTCGGACTTGGCCGGATTGCTGGGGTAAGTGGCCTTGCGGCACGGGCGACCGGCATTGCCGATACTGGCGCGCCACAAAATGTCGCTGTCGCGTTCGTTCTTGGCCTGCCGCTTGGTGCGTTCCTGATAGCACGGGTTGTCGGCGAAGTGCAGGTCAGCTTTCCAGCATCGATTTGGCCGCTAGTCATCGGCGGTTTGCTCGTTGGCTATGGCACACGGCTGGGCTCGGGCTGCACCAGTGGCCACGGTGTGTGCGGCCTGTCACGCCTTTCGCCGCGGTCCATGATTGCGACTGGAATGTTTATGGCAAGCGGCTTTGTCACCGTCGGATTGCTCCGCGTAGGAGGCTGGCTATGAACCGTACACTGATCGCACTTGTCTCCGGCATGTTGTTCGGTGCCGGGCTTGCTTATTCGGGCATGTCCGATCCTGCACGGGTTCAGGCTTTTCTTGACTTGTTTGGCAATTGGGACCCGACGCTTGCATTTGTCATGGGCGGGGCCATAGTTCCGATGGCATTTGCCTGGATGATCAAATCACGCCTGTCATCGCCACTTGCCGCGCCGACATTTGATTTGCCGGGTACAGCCAAGCTCGATCGGCCGCTGGCCATCGGTGCCATAATGTTCGGAATGGGATGGGGTATTGCAGGGCTATGCCCCGGGCCAGCACTTGCCGATCTTGCGATTGCGCCGGTTGCTGTTCTGCCGTTCGTGGCCGCGATGTTCGCTGGCATGGCTGCGCACCGCTTTTTCGATAGCCATAGCGGTGCGAAACGCTGAACCGGGCTGAAAGGAATTCAATATGCCATTCAAACACATTTCAACGGTATTTTCTGTCTCGGGTCAACTGACACTCGACGACGTGCGCGATGCCGCTACCCAAGGCTTCAAGACGATTATTTGTAACCGCCCCGATAATGAAGAGGCTGCGCAGCTGGCATCCAATATCGTGCAGGAACAATCCGAAGCTCTAGGCATGAAATTTGCCTATATTCCAGTGTCCTCATCGGGAGTGACTCCAAGCGACGGCGTCAAAATGCGCGCCGCGCTCGATGTTATGCCCTCGCCTGTGCTTGCTTATTGCCGGTCAGGTGCTCGTTCGGGCAAAGTGTTCGAATTGGCGCAACAGGCATCCGACAAACCGTCGGGCTCGACGACCTATGACGTCGTGATTGTCGGTGGCGGAAGTGCAGGAATCGCGACGGCGGCGAGCCTGCTCAAGCGCAATGCGGACCTAAATATCGCTGTCATCGATCCTACCGATGTGCATTATTATCAGCCCGGATGGACGATGGTTGGCGCTGGCGTATTTTCTGCGGAATTCACCCGCCGCTCCGAAAAATCGGTGATGCCACGCGGCGTCGAA
>JBEBKE010000407.1:0-1606 GCA_040079555.1 Sphingorhabdus sp.
GAGGTTGCGCCAGCTTGGGCCGCCCTTGGCAATCAGCAGTGCCTGATAGTCCTCGCTGGCCAGATCAGCGGCCATTGTGGGCGTAAGCGGGGCCGGTTCAAACCCTCGGGCAGTCCACTATGTGCGAGTGCGGCGCTCATTTTGCACCACCCTGACCGTTCGTGCTTGCACGCGATTCTGCGTTACGGTAGCAGCGGAATGTAGCTGCTGTGCTATCGAGTGAGCCGCTGTGGAGGGTGCCAGCCCTTCCGGCGGTTTTTTCTTGCCCGTGCAGCAAGACCAATCGGCTGTCTGGAGGGGCAGAAATCCTTCGGTTCACTGCCCCGGTCGGGAATCGAACCCGATCAGCTGAATTTGGAATGGCAATTGCGAGCCTTGACGATGTCGATATGCGCAATTGTGGCAGGTAAGTATCTGATTTATAATGGACATACATGCTAAACGCTTATCCTCGCGAATGTGTATGTTTCCGATAGAATCCTCTCGCCCGCTCCAGAGTTTACCTGTAAAAACAGCGCATTATGGTGGTTCTGTAAAATGCGACGAACTCCAATTCGATGATTGGGGTCGCTTTGAGATGCCATTGGCAGCACGAGCAGATCCGGTTGACCCTACCCTGGCGGCTTTGGTTGCTGAATCGGACGATGTTTTCATATTGCTTGGCAGTAAAACTCAATACGTGAATGTCCCCACTTTCGGGGATATTGCTCCTGATGCGCCGCAGGTAGGTTTCCAACTGTTCCTTGCCATTGCAGAATCGAGCGTAGATCGAAAACTGGCTCATTTCATAGCCCTGTCCAGCCTAAACTCGCGGAATTGCGTTGCTGCGCGAGTGCGTTCCTTGGTGTCCACCGGCAGGTCAAACATTACAAAAATCCACATGAGGCGGTATCCACTCAGATTGGTCGCGGCCATATTTGCTCAGTCCGCGTTTGCGGCATTCCCAATACCGGTCCATGCAAGGGGTCGGGCCGATCGAACAAAGAAACCTCCGGCTTCCCGCTCTCAAAGCTCTTGGCTAGTGACTCGGCTAATCGTTAAGTAGCCACGGAGACGGGCGACAACGCATCATCCAATCGCAAATCGGCACCGATCAAATGCGCCAGCGGCTTTTTGCTTTCCGGCGTAACGGCATCAACACCCTCCCCAACCATCCGGCGCACCACCGCGTCAACGAGGGGACGGAACGGCTCGGTCAAATCATCCGCCAGAGCAAAGCTGTTCACACCGCTTTTGTGGTGCAGACCGATGCTGGGGTGCAAACCTGCGCCGATCACCACCCGAGCAACTGTGGCGCGCGTGGGCGACTGCTGCACGACACAGGTCCCCGTGGGTGATGGCGGTGACCAAAGCGTTGCTGCCAAGATATTTATTTACGGGTTTTGGAAGCTGTCTCCGTCTCGGTTGTCGGAGCCCTTGAACTCACTTCAGCGTCAAGCTGGGGAGCGTTTCGAACGGCATGTAAGTGCGAAAAGCGAGAAGAGTTTTAAGATGGCGATTTCCAAGGTAACCGATCACAGCCCGGCTGCGGATCGTTCGAAAGTCAGAAAATTAGGTTTTATTGCGATTATCGGATCTTTGTTCGTCGCAGGACCAACGGCGGCAA
>JBEBKE010000408.1:0-1604 GCA_040079555.1 Sphingorhabdus sp.
CTGGGCGTCGGCCAGTTGCAGCAAGGCCTTATGAAAACGGCCATTCGCCGATAGCCCGATGCGCGCTGCCATCCGGTCGAGCATCAAATCCAGTTGCCGTGCCAGCAATCCGGCGATGCCCGCCCCGATATCGCCATGCTGCCGCGCCAACCCTGACAATGTCTCGGCAGGGATAGACAATAATCGTGTTTCGGCTGTCGCTCGAAAATCGGCGCGGTGGTGTGTCGCAGTTGGAAAGGCGCCGAAAATCTCGCCCGGGCCATGCCGGGTCAATTGCGCTTGTTGACCATCGATGCCGAAAATTTCGGCCACAACATTGCCGTCAAGGATCAGGAACAGCATTGCCGATGGATCGCCGCGCAACGCGATGTTGGTTCCTGCGTGAAAACGCTTTTCGGTCATCGCTGCTATTAACAGCGCGGCACTATCCGAGCTGCAAACAAAACAGGCCGCAAGTGCCGCCAGCTGTTCTGCTTTGTCCGGATGCCCCCCGTTCTGCATCATGCTATCCGTTTGGCCAGACAGCAAAGACGTCAATTGCGCCGCCGCTCGTCTCCATTTCGCCCATCGGCTCCATCCGCCGACATCGGCTCTCGGTCTGCAACGCCATCGCCGCACTGCTGCTGGCAAATACACTGCCAACCGGCGTGTTGCTGAGCAATGCCGTCACAGTGCTGCGCTCGCCCGTGATATTGCAGTCGATTGCTGCCTGTGCGGTGTTAGGCGGTATCGCCGCGATCGCATCGCTCAACGTTTCGAAACCCATCGGATCGGCAAAGCCAGCGTCTGCGCCCAGCGCGACAAAGAACAACAGCTTTCCCTCTGACAGCGCGGTGAACGCAACGGGCGGTCGGCTTTCTTCCACCGCGATGTGGACAATGCTCCTGCCTGACCTCAACCAAGGATCACCCAAAGCAGGTCGACTTTCTGGTTCAATACGCAGTGCCAATGCGCGCGTCTCCAACAGGCCAGCCTGTGCCACAGCCATTCCCATCGCTTGATAATCGGCGAGCGCAATTCCGGCGCGGCTGGTTTCGCTGTCTCCGTTACACACAGTGATCGAATGGGCGGCATCACACAAAGCGTCAAAACGGGCGGCCCATTCGGAGCCAAAGGGTGCGACCGATGTGCGGCAGAATTCCGGCACAGCAGCGGGGAGCACGACGTGCAGTTCAGCACCAAATGCCAGCAATGCTTCAGCGGCAATGATATCGGCCCCAGCGGCGAGTGCGCCATAGCCAAAACCCGGCGCGATATCGGCGATGGCCGCATGGACCGCCTCCGTCGCCACATCGTCGTCGCTGGCGATGTTCATGATGCCACTGAAATGCACGCTCGGCGCTGGGCGATGCCTGTCTAGCCAAGCGGCGTTATCGCCTGTCTCCGCCAAGATCGCCGTAAATTGCCGCAACGTGACGGCATGGTCCTCATAGGCTTGCGGCGCGCAAGCGATGGCGGTTTGAAAACTGGCTTGCGCTTGATCGGTACGTCCAAGCAACAGCAAAGCCTCTGCGCGTGTGGCTTCGCGCCAATAGCGGGTTTCGCCCTGCGAACGGTCGCCATCAACCAAAGTCAGCACATCGCGCGCAATCGATGCGGCGCTT
>JBEBKE010000409.1:0-1587 GCA_040079555.1 Sphingorhabdus sp.
GCGTCGGCTGGCGTTATCTCCATCGTCACAGCGGAACCCCGCTATGAATTCGGCGGTTCTGCTGAAATCAGCTATGGCAATTACAACGCCATCGTCGCCAAGGCCGATATCACTGGCCCCATCAGCGATCAAATCGCATTCAGCCTGGCTGGCGGCATTAACAAGCGTGATGGTTATGCAACCAACCTGACCGACGGATCGAAAACGAGCGAGCGTAACCGCTGGTTTGGCCGTGCACAATTGTTGATCGAGCCATCGGACAGCATCAAATTCCGCATCATCGGCGACTATGACAAGATCGACGAAAATTGCTGCTACGTTGGCAACATCTTCGACGGCCCAACCGGAAACGCCATTCGCGCAGTTGGTGGTCGGGTGAATTCAAACGGCATCTTTAGCTATAGCGAATATCAAAACTTTGCTTCGGAAAACAAAATCACCAATGGCGGCGTATCGTTGCAGGCAGATTTTGATGTTGGCGCAATGAAGCTTACTTCGATCACCGCCTATCGCGAATCGCGGGCAAAAACGAACGCGGACAGCGATTTCACCAGCGCTGACCTTCTCGGTCAGAATCGCGGTGATGTTGATATCACGACCAAGACGCAGGAACTGCGTTTGACGTCTGACTTTGATGGACCGTTCAACTTCCTGATCGGTGGCTATTATTTTGATGAAAGCATCAACAATAAACAAGCGCTGACACTGGGCCGCGATTTCCGCAACTATGCTAACGCCGTTACCGGCGGTGCGTATATCGGCAACGAAGCAACGATTCGTGCGTTAGCAGGTTTACCGGCAGCTACGCCGGCAACGCAATTTGGTGGGCAAGGCCAAGGGCGTTTCGAAGATTGGGATTATAAAAACAAAGCTTACTCCGTTTTTGGTACTGCTGATTTTGAAATCACTGACGGCCTAACGCTAACCGGCGGTTTCAACTACACCAAGGATAAGAAAAAACTGGCGAGCAACACGACGATCACCGACGTGTTCTCAGCCATCGATCTTGTTCAGGTTGGCGCCAATGCTGGCCTACCTGCGGCGCTCCCCACTGGGTTCGTGCCTGCAGGTGGTACCGCTCTTGCTTCTGGACTGTTCCCGCGGATCAACAGTTGCGCCACAGTGACCAACGCGCCTGCGGCATCAGTTCCAAACCCCACACGTTCCGGAACCTGCAACCCGTTCCTTGGCCTACAAGCATTGCAATTCTTGCCGCCATTCCTCAACATCCCGAATTCGGTTGAAAATGGCCGGACAAGCGACGGCAAGCTGACCTATTCGGCACGCTTGGCTTGGGAAGCGACCGATAACCTGAACCTCTATGCCAGCTATGGCACAGGATTTAAGGCCACATCGTGGAACATGTCGATCGATTCGCGTCCGTTCTTGTCGGATTTTGTTGCTGGCTCGCCAGCACAAGGCGCGCCGATCACTGCATCGCCAATTCGCACAGCCGGTCTCGCGTTGCCAAACCTGACCAGCGGCACGCGCTATGCGGCCCCGGAAGAAGCAACCGTGATGGAAATCGGCCTAAAAGCCAAATGGGAACGTGTTGCGTTCAACCTAACGGTTTTTGATCAATCGATC
>JBEBKE010000410.1:0-1574 GCA_040079555.1 Sphingorhabdus sp.
ATCAAGAAGGCGCCGAAACGCCATGGTTCTGTTGAAACAATCACCACCGACGGCCACCTTACCGATCGACAGACCTACAAGACCAGACCGCTCCGCCGCCCTGGCAGAGTAGCAATCGCTTATGGCGTGACCAGACCTGACCACGATCAGGCGGAGGTTGCGTCAATCGGAGACAAGTTGCAGTTGGTCTGACAGCAGCATTTTTAACAAAAAAGTTCAAGCGACAAACGCCGCTTACATCGTCCCGTACTTTGTCTCAACGCTAACACCGATATCATTCAAAAATGCGGTCGGCAGAATGCCACCGGCGCATACGATGATCGCGTCGTTATCGATACGAGTTTGCCCCATATCGGTATCAATTATAACGTAATCTGCGCCAATTTCACGAACCTTCGAGTTCAATACCAGATCCAAACGCCCGTTGGCTGCGGCTGCGTTGACGCGGTCCCGGTTCTTTGCCCGCGCCCGCCCAAAAGCGTCACCGCGATAGGACAGGGTGACATGCGTGCCCTCTTCATCGGCGATGGAGCCTGCCGCCTCAAGGGCGCTGTCGCCGCCGCCGACCACAAGTACCTTCTGCCCCCGATACTGCTGCGGATCAATCAATCGATAGACCACTTTGGACAGTTCCTCACCCGGCACGCCCAGCATCCGCGGCGTGCCGCGTCGCCCAATGGCAAGCAAAACTGTTTTTGTCCGGAACCGGCCATTGGTTGTTTGCACATCAAAGACGTCGCCTTCCTTTTTGATGGAATCAACCCGTTCCTCCAAATGCAGCTCAACCCCGGTATCGCGCACGACGCCTTCCCAGAAATCCAGCAAAGTTTCCTTGCTGACTTCCCCGAACTTGACGGTGCCGACTATGGGCAACACGGCCGGGGCAGTCATGACGACTTTGCCTCGCGGGAAATGCGCGACGGTTCCGCCAAGGCTATATTGATCGACAGTCCGAAACTTGGCCTTCTTTTCTAAGGCACCTAGACTTGCGGCGATTCCTGCGGGCCCGGCCCCGACGATCAAGACGTCCAAAGTGTCCGCAGGTGCCGATATCGATTTGGCCTTTGTTAATGCAAAGGCGATTGCCTGTCGGCCTTGCTCAATCGCATTTTTGATCAAGCCCATGCCGCCAAGCTCGCCTGCGATAAAGACGCCTGAAACATTGGTTTCAAACTGCGGCGATACCGGAGGAATATCCACACCCCGTGTCTCCGTGCCGAATACAAGGGTGATTGCGTCGGTCGGGCAAGAGGTGGCGCAAGCGCCGTGGCCCACGCAATGCGTGGGTTCAATCAGGGCCGCCTTGCCATCAATTATCCCCAGTATCTGCTTTTCCGGACATGCTTTGACGCATGCCGCACAGCCCAGACACAATGCGGGGTCGATTACCGGATGCAGCGAAGCGGGCTCAGTAAGACCCGCCTCCCGCGCTTCCAACATGATCCGAACAGCTTTGGCGGACCTGCGCTGTGCAAGCCAATGCCAGACGAACCAGATGACGCCGAGAGGGACAGCGTAGAGAATCAGTAAGGGATTGAATGACATCGATCAGATCAAAGCCCCAATTCGGCGGC
>JBEBKE010000411.1:0-1569 GCA_040079555.1 Sphingorhabdus sp.
TTATTGATACACGAGCTACAGAAACGACTTATGTGCCAAATGTCGTTGTCGGCAATGGACAAGTAATTAATCCTGGATATTCTGAGATTACAACACAAACTGGTAGTCTTACCGAATGCGTTATGGATTTACATCTAAAACCCGGTGGCAGCAAGGATGGCTACCGCCTTGTTGATTTTAAAGGTGATTTGTGTGTTTGGGATATGTCAGGTTTTTATTGATATCATGTAATCGCCGTCGCCGTCGCCTTTGCGGCTGCGACAGCATCAATCACTCTCCGTGATATTCAACCCTTAGGCCTCGAATTGCCGAGCATTTGCTCTCCATCTGCTCACGCGTTGGCAGCTGGCCGTCGGGGCCGGAAAACTCCTGGAGAGTTAACGCCCGGCCATCCTTGTGGACCAATAGGCCCTCTTTAACATTGGGGCGATGCTCGACGATCCATTCCTTTACCGCATATTCCCAACCCGCAGCGATCGCGTTATCAAAAAGCTCCGCTTGCGTCATACAACCGGACACAGAAGGTAGCATCGAATGGCCCTGAGGCAGGTTATCGAGCGTGACGACAGTGTTCGTTTGCCCGCCTGTGCCTGATTTCCAAAAATAAGCTGTCAAAGCACTGTTCCAATGCGTTGCGTCGTCTTGCTTATTTGCAAGGACCAACAGCCAGGCTGATTGCACCGAGTAAAATGCGTTGGGTTGCCATTCAGGCCGTTGGACCATGGGCTGCGAACCGAAAAGGCCGGAAAAATATTCGGGCGAATATCCGCCTTCGGGCCTTTCAAGAATTCGCGCCAAGCGGCGGTTGTATTCAGCGAAATCAAAAGGGCAGATTGCGTGACTTTTGCTGATCCATTCGTCGCGATGGCGCAGTGTCCGCACGCCGGGCTCGCATGATCGTTCGGCAGCCATCGAATCTACGTCCGATGCCTCAGCTGCGCTTTGGTTCGTACCCAGAATTGCCGCCGTCAAAATTATGAGGCCTGAAAATTTCATGTCCAACCGCCTTATCCGCAACTGATCTTTTCCGTAGAGTTTTATCTGCTTCTTCGGTGTGTTTTTTACCATAGTCCAGATGACCCGGTGCATTTATCCGATTTCGATTCGTGCTATTTTGGCCCAAAGGCAAACTGACGAATACGAACGTCGTTCGAACCGGGCATGGTATTGAATTATGCTGCGCAATAAGGTGAAATAACTGGCTCCGCATTTTCAAGGCGAAACGCGACTATGTTTGCACAATTCTTTCAATTGAACCCACCTGCTATGGCCAATGAGGACGATGCTGAATTGGGTCAAGCCAAGGTTCGGATCGCAATCTTAATCTGCATTTGTCTCTATATCGCTGTATTAGGTGCCGAGCTGCGGCCCTTTTTCTCAATGGCGCCATGGGCGCAGACCATTTTGCTGTATTACCTGTTTTACACGCCACTGGCAGTTCTGCTGTTTCTTTGGGTGCAGAATCAGCCGGGGCATTATCCGGGCCGTCGGATCGCCTCGATGTTTCTTGATTATGGTTCGCTGGGTTACAGTATTGTTGTCGCTCCAATGCAGATGCTGCCTTTGCAC
>JBEBKE010000412.1:0-1555 GCA_040079555.1 Sphingorhabdus sp.
ACGCATGTGCGCTGGGTTTTTCCAAATGACATTCCGCCGGGTGGCGAAGGCACGCTGTCGTATCGGGGCGTGGTCAAATAACGCAGCATTCACCGCACTGAACCGCCGCTTTGTTAACCGGCGAAGCGAGCATGTCCCGCGCTGGCACAGCGTCTGCCGTTGCAACTCCATCTGAACACGATTAATGACATTTGGCTGCCCGTTAACCCTGATTGTGGCTGGCAATGGCGGAAATTAGCGCGCAGCCTTTCTGTTCAGACATAGTTGGAGCATTATCGTGCACAAGAACAGCCTATTCCGCCGGTCAACTGCGGTCATCCTTTCAGCATCCTTGTTGACATTGAGCCTTTCCGCCTGCGGTGCCGCCGATGGCAACGAAGACGTCGCGGCGCTGGATGAAAAGCTGGCAGGCAAAGGTTCTGACCCTGCGATGAAGGCGGCGTTGGAAGATCGCATCCTTGTTGATCCCGCGCTAACCGATAGCAGCAACAGCAACATGGTGAAGGCACCCGATCAGCCGCTGGACGGCTCGGTCCCGCCAGACACCGGCTATGAAGGCTCGACGGCCTCTGCCGCTGACCTTGATAATGCAAAGCTGATGAGCGCGCCCAAACCGCGTGTTGTCGCCGCTGGCGACTGCCGCGATTGCAGCGCCAATACTGGCGGCGCGCAGACACTTGAATCGCTTGCTGCTGAACAAGGCGTCAAGCGCGGCAAAGGCACGTGCGAGGCAAAGCTGCAATATGGCGCAGGCTGGGCCGCACGCATGCCAACCGAATTCCCCGTCTATCCAAAAGGCCGAGTCAAGGAAGCTGCGGGCGTTGAAGGCGGAATTTGCGATATCCGCGTTGTCAGTTTCTCAACCTCCGCCTCGATGCAGGCTGTGGCCGATTATTATTATACCCGCGCGCGTAAATCCGGCTTCACCGCCGATTATGAAGTCCGTGATGGCGAGCATGTTCTTGGCGGCACCCGCGACAATGATGGCGGCGCGTATGTCGTGACGTTGAATGCGTTGCCCGGCGGCGGCACATCAGTGGACATCGTGGCCAACAACGGCCGCTGAACACCCTAAATACGAGTTTCTAGCCGAAGCGCTTGGGGGGCAGAGATGCTCCCCATTTTTGTTTGGGGCGCTGTGCCGAGCGAAGGCGCAAAATAGAGATATAATCTACGGCAAAGTCTGGCTAAGCCAATTTTCATGAAATCCTATTTATTCGTTATGGTCGGCGGCGCCGTGGGCGCTGCGTTGCGCTTTCAACTTGGGCGGATGATACCCGTTTCTGCGGGCGGTTGGCCTTGGCCCACCTTTGCCGCCAACGTGTTGGGCGGTCTTGCAATGGGTGTGCTGGCAGCTTGGACGCTGCGTTTGGGGCAAGGGATAGAACCGATGCGGTTGCTACTGGGCGTTGGTCTATTGGGCGGCTTTACGACGTTTAGCGCATTCAGCCTTGAAATGGCGATGATGGTTGAACGCGGGCAGATGATGCTGGCCGTAAGCTATGCGCTCGCTTCGGTGTTGCTGGCGCTGATCGCTTTATTCGCCGGACTATCT
>JBEBKE010000413.1:0-1552 GCA_040079555.1 Sphingorhabdus sp.
GTTCGGCACTGTTCGGCAGATGCAACGATGTCTGCCAGCTGGACAGCGGACGGTTCAGGTCGAGCGCACCCTCGGCGGAAAGCTTTGCCGCCAGCATACCGGTCGCGGTTTTGGAAACCGAGGCCCAACGGAATATCGTATCGGGCGTCACCGGCGCGCGGGTGGATTTATCGGCGACGCCGTACGTCCGCACGAAACGCAGTTCGCCATCCTCCACCACCGCAACCGCCAGCCCCGCCATTTCGGGCCGCTGCGACAGCGCCATCAGATCAAGATCAAGCCGGGCATAATCAACCCGCCCTCGCCATTCATCTGGCGTGTCGGGCAAGCCATCATCGGCTTTAGCAAAAATGGCAGGCGACGCGGGGTGCGCTTTGTCGGGCAAAACCATCGACAAGCCATACCAGCCGATAAGACCAAGCGCAGAAAGCGCGATCAATGCGATAACGATACGGCGCATGTTTGCGGCTAGGCTCGCCCGGAAAGTGCCGGCCAAGCGCGCCATGTGCCGATCGCGTAAGCAAGGCCATAGGCCAACACAATCAACGACGACCAGAAGGCGAAGCTATCGGTCAAATCGGGCCGGATCCAATGCGCAGGAAAAAACGCCAGCGCGCGGACCATATAGATTGCCGAAATGACGACCAAGCCAGTCCGCAACAAGGGCAAGCGGGCAAACTTTCCCGCCCCGGAAAATGCAAACAAACCCCAAATACCTAAGATCGCAGCGATAACGCCTGTCACTATTGCAGGCATCGCGTCTCCGCGTTCTGCCGCCTGCGCCATGCGTTCACCTGCACCGAAAAAACGATACCAGTCTGGGCCGCCAATGATGCACCCGATATGCAGCAGGGCAGCAAGCACAGACAACCACCCGCCGACGACCAGCCAGCGGCTTCCCGGATTGGCCGAAACTTTAGGCAACGTAATGTGCCGTTGTCTTCGCTGCCACTTCCTCGGCCGTCACGCCGGGGGCCATTTCGATCAGCTTAAAGGGCGACGCATGGTCGGGCCGCTGAAACACTGCAAGGTCGGTGATAATCATATCGACAACGTTCTTACCCGTCAGCGGCAATGTACAGGCGGGGATGAATTTGGGGCTACCGTCCTTGGCATTATGCTCCATCACCACGATAATCTTTTTGACACCCGCGACCAAATCCATCGCGCCGCCCATGCCTTTGATCATTTTGCCGGGGATCATCCAATTGGCGATATCGCCATTTTCGGCAACCTCCATCGCGCCCAGCACGGTCAAGTCGATATGCCCACCGCGGATCATGGCAAAGCTAGCTGCACTATCGAAATAGGCGGACTGCGGTAGTTCGCTGATCGTTTGCTTGCCCGCGTTGATCAGGTCGGGGTCTTCTTCGCCCGCAAACGGAAACGGCCCGATGCCCAGCATCCCGTTTTCGGATTGCAAAGTTACCTCGACACCAGCCGGAATGTGGTTGGCGACCAAGGTCGGGATGCCGATGCCAAGATTGACATAATAGCCATCGCGCAATTCCTTTGCGGCACGCGCCGCCATTTCGTCGCGGGTCCATCCTTT
>JBEBKE010000414.1:0-1548 GCA_040079555.1 Sphingorhabdus sp.
CTGGAATGCCGCAGCAAAGCGCATGTCGCGTTTGGCTTTGGTGAAGATCGGCGGCAGCACGGCTTCGATCTGCTGTTCAATTTCGCCTGTACCGCCCTTGCCATCACCCTCGGCGGCTCCGGCGAGTTCGGTCGGGCGTTCGTTGGTTGTGCTGGGGCCGTCATCAGGCTTTGGGTAGTCGTTGATTGGCTTTGGCGTGAAAATGGGATCGAATGTGCGGGGATCAAATGGTTTCTCGATTGGCTTATCCGGCTTTGGCGGCGTTTTTTCTGGAACATCAAATGTATTGGTCCGCCCCGGATCTTTCGGCGGATTTCCAACCATTGGCGATAGTGCCACTGCGGCAATGATCGCACCGTTCACCGCAATCGCCGCGATTAAGCTGCCGGGATTTTGGCGGTTTGTGTTGTCAGCATAGGGCATGTGCAAGCTCCTCTTCCTGCATAAAGTGCAGCATCGACGGAGCCCTTGCGAATCAGCGAACTCCGTCGATGACTGCAATTGTTATGTTATACTGTTACACCAATGTGTCAAGGCTTGCTAAATCAACGTTAGGGGACTGTCCCGAGCGTCGCGCCGTGGACGGTCCCCGAAAGCCTCAGCCGCTAACAGCGCAGATGACGCCTGACGACGTCACCACGCCGAGAATTTCCGGATCTTGTAGCGCCTTGGTCCGCTTAACAAACTCTTCGATGCTCAGCTTTTTTGCCTTTTTATCCTGGAACTTGCCAAGACCGCGCAGCTTGTTCAGCTGCCCCAATGACAGCCGGTCAACCATACGGTCAGCCATGCAGCCAGCGACGGGCTTTGACAGCCCAGCTTCAACCAAAGCAGTGCGGATGCGTGTTTCTGGCGTTGCGCAACCGGCCAACAAAGTCGCCATCAACACAGGCAACACAAGTCGCTTCACGCGTCATGCTCTGTGGCGCGGGCGACACATTCCATAATGATGCGCTTTGCTTCATCAACATCGCCCCAGCCGTTGAGCTTTGCCCATTTACCGGGCTCTAAATCTTTGTAATGCGTAAAGAAATGCTCGATCTGTTGCAGAACGATCGGCGGCATATCTTTATACGTCACGACATCGGCGTAATATGGGAAGGTCTCATTCACAGGCACGCACAGCAGCTTTTCATCGCCGCCTTTGTCATCTTCCATCAAGAGCACGCCGACCGGGCGGCATTTGACCACAGCGCCTGCGATAATCGGCGAACGCGCAACAACGAGCGCATCAAGCGGATCGCCATCCTCGCCCAAAGTATGCGGGACAAAGCCGTAATTGGCTGGATAGCGCATCGGTGTGTGCAAAAACCGGTCGACAAACAAAGCGCCCGACGCCTTGTCGAATTCATATTTCACAGGCTCGCCGCCAATCGGAACTTCGATCAGGACGTTTAGGCTGTCGGGCACATTGTCGCCGGCTGGGATCAGGTCGATACGCATAATAAGTCCTTCTTGGGAGAGGTTTTGCCGCCCCTTAGAAGAAACAGGCCCGTCAAGCTAGCTTGCAGTGACCGGAACCAGCCGAATTTCGACACGGCGGTTGGA
>JBEBKE010000415.1:0-1539 GCA_040079555.1 Sphingorhabdus sp.
GACAAAACTGACACCAACGCAAGGCTATCGTCACGATAGTCTGGGAGCGATGGCTGCCGCCCCGAAACCCGCAGAAAACCTTGCAAGTTCACACTGAAATCGGGTCTTTTGGGCAGGCGCGGTAGCCGTTAAAACGGGGGCATGGCTCCGTTCGCCCTGAGCCTTTCGGGCGGAAAGTCTCACTAAAGTCTCACCTAAACCGATTGGCGAACCGTTCCGCGTTCGGCCCCGCCGGATGGCAGACGCAGTGCTGCGTTATGATGATGCTATGCCGATAGATTCAAAGAGCAAATTACTATTTCTTAAAAAGAACAATACAGGAACATAGTCGAAATAGCAAGCATTTTTTCATGCGCCGCTGCCGATTGTCTACGCCAGCAGTCGGCGCTGGAATTATGGGGCTAATAACTGTCGTCGTAACTTCCATCGTTGTACAGAATATGGTAATATCGCGCGCGAAAGGCGGGATTGAAGATGGCAGGTCACCGGATTTACAGCATGAGCTTTGCGAGCGTGTATGTGCTTTATATCGCGAAGGCGGCGCGTAAGGTGCGGACCAAGGATGAGGTGGATACGATCATATTATGGTTGACCGGACATGATCAGGCCAGCCTTGACGCAGAAATTGCCGCAAAGACCAATTTTGAAAGTTTTTTTGCCAATGCCCCCCATCTGAACCCGGATCGCCTGTTGATTACCGGCGTCGTCTGCGGGGTGCGCGTGGAAAATGTCGAAGAACCCCTGATGCGCGAGATCCGCTATATGGATAAGCTGATCGACGAATTGGCCAAGGGGAAAAAGATCGAGAAGATATTGCGAGGGTAGGGGGGGAGGCTAATGCGTGTTGTGTTGCCGTAGCTCCAAAGCCTGAACTCCTGGCCCTAGTAATACGGCTCGCACGCGATGCCGTCATTGTCGCCATCCATGCCTTCACGATATCCGGGATCACCGCGATAGAGCGGGTCTTTGCCCAACGCGCGCACTTCGTAGCATCCGGCGTAATAGACGGATCGTTCAACTTGCTGCGCAGCCACGGCCTGCACCGCCGCCGCAGCCTTTTCCTCCTGCGTCATCGGGGGAAGATTATAGACGCCCATAGCGGTCAATACGACCAACGGAGCAGCAGTTTTCAGGAAAGAGTCGCTGGCCATTATTATGACGTCGCATAACAGTGGTTAAGGGGGCGTTTCTAGGGACCGCCTGGAATTTGGGTTAAGCTGGGTTGTGCATGCCCAAAATTAAGCCGCCTTTCTCGGCCGCCCACCCTTCGCTCCATTAGCGCGGGCAGCGGCGGCTTTGGCGGGGGAGCTGGTTTTACCGGCTTGGCTCGCCAGCCATTTGGCGGTGCCGAACACACCGTTTAGCAAACCGGGCACTGTGAAGTCGGCATCAAGGCTTTCCCAGTGCAGGCCATAGCCAGCGCCCAAAACCTCTACCTCGGCAAATTGTTCGGGCGTGCCATGCTCCATGCCTTGCAGATATTGCGGGAAGAAAGCGAACGTTGAGCCGTTAGTTAAATCGACCACGATCCGTCCTGAT
>JBEBKE010000416.1:0-1508 GCA_040079555.1 Sphingorhabdus sp.
GATCATCGGGTTGCTGGGATTACTGACCTGGGCAAAAGTACGTAGCGGCCCCGGCGAGCATGACGGATCGGGCAAGGACGTGTTCCTTGCCGGCGGCGGTCTTAGTTGGCTGTATGTTGCTGGCGCGATCACCATCACGAACCTGTCGACCGAACAGCTGGTCGGCATGAACGGCGGTCAAATGTTGCTGCTGGCGTGGTGGGAGATATGCGGCTTTGTCGGGCTGATGATCCTCGCCTTCGTGTTCGTACCGATTTATTATCGCAACAATTGCACCACGGTGACGGAATTGCTCGAACGCCGTTATGATGGCGGCAGCATCCGCACGGTCATTTCGGCGTTGTTCCTGATCGGCAATATCCTGATCTATCTGCCCGCATCTTTGTATAGCGGCAGCCTGTTCCTGAAATCGATGTTCGGGCTGGATTGGCCTTTGTTGTATTTTGCAATTCCGATGGCGGTGATTGCAGCGATCTATACGATCACAGGCGGACTAAAGGCGGTTGCGGTGGTCGATACATTCTCCGGCATCGGCATGCTGGCGATGGCGTTGCTGGTTGTCGTGCTGGCGATGAATGCGATCAACTGGGACTTTTCGGGGATACCGGCGGAACGTCTCACGATGGTGGGGTCGCAGGATTCGCAAATCCCATTCCACACGCTTTTCACCGGTATGTTGTTTATTCAGATTTTCTACTGGTCGACCAACCAGAACATCACGCAAAAGGCGATGACAGCGCCGACGGTGAAAGAAGCGCAAAAAGGCGTGCTTGCCGCCGCCAGCATCCGCATTTTGGTGATCCCGTTGATCGTCGCAGTGCCCGGCGTTGTGGCGTATAAATTGTTCGGGCCGATTGGGGACAAAAGCTATGGCCGCATCGTGGCGCATGTCTTGCCTGTTTGGCTGTCGGGCGCGTTTGCTTCGTTAATGGCCGCAGCGGTCATTGCGCATACAGCCGCGATCCTGAATTCATCGGTCGCGCTGTATTCGGTCGATTTCCACGACAAGTTCATCGCCAAGGTAAAGGACCACTGGCGGCTGGCGACAACCGTTAGTGTGGTTTTGACGATCAGCTCGATCTTTATGATCCCAGCCTTTGAAAATGCGACCAGCATCATCGATCTGTTGCAGCAGCTGAATGGCCTCTCGTCGATGCCGATCCTTTCGGCCTTCATCGTCGGATTGTTATTCCGCAACGTCGATGCGCGGGCAGCGATTGCGGGTTTAGTCTTTGGCGTTGCGACCTATGCGCTGCACAGCTTTGTCTTGTACGAGCCCGGTATGATCTACCCTGACGAAACCTTTTACCAGCATTACGGGCTTGGCGGGCTGCACTATATCGACATCATGCTGTTTGTATTGATCGGCTGCGTCGCAGTGGCGCTGGGCGTCAACCGCTTCGTCTTTGGAAACCGCGCACGCTTTGTCGGTTGGCGCGGAGTGACTACGGTTGACTAGCCGCGTTTGAACGGGCCGAGTTCGCCGAGGAATTCCTGCTCGCGTTCCA
>JBEBKE010000417.1:0-1507 GCA_040079555.1 Sphingorhabdus sp.
GCCCGATTGCAGGCTGTGATCCGCGAACGGAAAAATGGCGATGCTGGCAGCAGCTATGTCGCATCCCTATTTGCCAAAGGCCGCGAAAAAATTGCGCAGAAAGTTGGCGAAGAGGCAACCGAGACCGTGATCGCCGCGCTGACCGGCAGTGCCGATGAATTGACGTCGGAGGCCGCTGACCTGTTGTTTCACCTGATGATCCTTTTGGAAGACGCCGGAACCAGCTTCGCTGCGGTCTTGTCTGAACTCGAACGCCGCGACGGCGTGTCGGGCCATGCCGAAAAAGCGGCGCGCGCCGAATGACTCTGCGCATCGGCATATTGGGCGCATCGCGGGTCGCGGTTTATGCAATGATTGCGGCGGCCAAGGATGTCGATGGTGTAGAGGTTATCGCCGTTGCTGCGCGCGATCCCGAGCGGGCGAGGGGCTTTGCCGAGCAACATCATATCGCAAAAACCTATCCAGACTATCGCGCATTGATCGAAGCTGATGATGTCGATGCGGTCTATAACGGCCTGCCGCCCAATCTTCATAGCCAATGGTCAATTGCTGCTGTTGAGGCGGGAAAGCCGGTGCTGTGTGAAAAGCCATTTGCACTCAGCACCGAAGATGTTGAGGCGATGCTGGCTGCCGAGGCGCGCACGGGCATGCTGATTATGGAGGCGCAGCATACCTTTTATCACCCGCGCCACGCGCGCATACGCGAGATTGTTCAAGGTGGCATTTTGGGTAAAATCGCGGCGATCACTTCGCAATTCGATGTCCCGGTTGCTGAAACGCCGGGCGAAATTAGGTGGGATGGAGCGGTCGGCGGCGGCGCGTTGTGGGATTTGGGCGTCTATCCGTTGTTCTGGTTGCGCGCGAGCATGGGTCAGGAACCGGTATTGGTCTCTGCCGATCACGCGCTGAACAGCAAAGGCGCTGACATCTGGACCGACGCGACATTTGTTTTTCCCTGCGGCGCGGTGGGGGCGATCCGCTGTTCGATGGAGCGCAAATTTGCCGCATGGCTGAACATTGAGGGAGCGCGCGGAACAGTGTTTGTCGACAACCCTCTATCCCCCAATGTTCAGACGCTAACGCTGACCGTCGATGGTGAAGCGACCGAGGAAACATTCACCAGCCGCCCGACCTATTCCTTTCAGCTGGAAGCGTTTCGCGACGCAGTTCTTTCTGGCGCGCCCGCCGCGACATGCGGCGATGACAGCCTAAAAACAATCCGACTTTTGTCTGAAATTCGCAGCACAGCCCAAGCAGCATTGCCCAAAAAGGAGTGAACCGTGCCCGTTGACGTGACTTTGCCCTATGATGATCAAAATACGTTTGCAAAAATCTTGCGTGGAGAGCTTCCCAGCCGAAAGGTTTATGAAGATGAATGGGCGTTGGCGCTGCATGACATCAACCCGCAAGCGCCGGTGCATGTTCTGGTGGTTCCCAAAGGGCCCTATGTCAGCTGGGATGATTTTACCGCAAAGGCTAGCGATGCGGAATTGGCAGCCTTCACGCG
>JBEBKE010000418.1:0-1506 GCA_040079555.1 Sphingorhabdus sp.
TCGGTTCCTGTGCGACGATGATGTCTATGACAGTTTTTCCGAAGCGATTGATGCACGCGATGCACGCGGTGAGGTTTTGGACAACCGTTTGGTGCGGATTGAAGAGGCGCGGATTGTTGATGCGTCCTATGAGCATCCCGTCGCGCGGATTACTGTCCGTTTCGACGCTGATATCGCTTCGTTGATGAAAAATACCGATGGTGCGATCATCGGTGGCACGATGAATGATGCGGTCGAATCGCACGATGTGTGGACATTCTTCCGCGATCTGAAAAGCGGTGATCGCAATTGGAAGCTTGACGAGACCGACGAGGTCTGATTCACGCTGGGGCCATGAAATGTGCCCTTGCCCTATTCGCTCCAGCTTCGTTGCTGCTCTCCGCTTGTTCCAGCGGGATCATCCCATCCGGTGGTCCGACCACTGCTGGTGACACCGCCGCTGCGCAGCATAATGACAAAGCTGCGGTGCCGATCCCGTCAAAAGCGACCGCGCCTTTGCCCAGCGCCGTTCCAGTCGGCGATGGTAGCAACGCAGCTTCGCTGGGCGTGGTCCTTGGTCCGCAGATAGGCGCGTTACCCGCAGCGAAGGCCGATGCCGACGCGGCGATGGCGGCTTTCCGCACCAGCTGCCCCGGCCTTGTCCGCCGCGAAGATCTTTCGGGCCTGACGCAAAAGGGTGATTGGCAACCGGCCTGTGACGCCGTGAAAACATGGACAGGCGATGGCCTGTCATTTTTCGCAAGCTATATGGATGCGGTGCAAGTCGGCGACGGCAAAGCCTTTGCCACTGGCTATTACGAGCCCGAAATTGCGGCCTCGCGGACTAAACAGCCCGGCTATGAAACCCCGATCTATAAACGCCCGCCAGAACTGGTCGAGGTTGACCTCGGCAATTTTGGCAGCGACCTGAAAGGCCGCAAAATTCGCGGCGAAGTAAAAAGCGGCAATCTGGTGATGTATGCTGATCGGACCGCGATTGAAGAAGGAAAGCTTGCCAATCGCGGACTGGAAATCGCCTGGGCCAAAGACCCAGTCGAGTTTTTCTTTCTGCAAATACAGGGCTCTGGAATGTTGCGGCTGACCGATGGTTCGGTGATCCGCATCGGTTATGATAGCCAGAACGGGCATCCCTATACCGGCATTGGCAAACTGATGAAGGATCGCGGGCTGATCACTGATGGCTCAATGCAAGGGCTCTATCGCTATCTGCGCGCGAACCCCGAAGAGGGCCGCAACATCATGCGCGAGAACAAAAGCTTTGTGTTTTTTCGCGAAAACCCCACCGGGCCGAATGGGGCGATGGGCTATACCGTGATCGCCGAATCGAGCGTTGCGGCGGACCCCAAGTTCATTCCGCTGGGCGCACCTGTGTGGCTGTCGATGGACCGTGCAGAACCCAATGGTCTGTGGATTGCGCAGGATACTGGCGGTGCCATTCGCGGCGCGAACCGTGTTGATACATTTTGGGGCGCTGGCGCTCGCGCGGTGGCGATTGCAGGCGGCATG
>JBEBKE010000419.1:0-1497 GCA_040079555.1 Sphingorhabdus sp.
CACCGGGAAGAAACCCGGGTAGCCGTCGTCACAGGAAACCGGATTGAGGAGTTTGATTTCGAATCTGCCGAGCACAAACAGCTCAAAGGCAATATCTATCTAGCCAAAGTCACCCGCGTAGAACCGTCGCTGCAAGCGGCGTTCATCGATTATGGCGGCAACCGTCACGGGTTTTTGGCGTTTAGCGAAATCCACCCCGATTATTACCAGATCCCGCGCGAAGATCGCGAACGTCTGCTGGCAGAAGAAGCCGAAGCAGCCGCTGAAGAAGCCGCACTGCGTGAGCAGGAAGAGGAAGAGGATGATGAACCCTCCAATTTGATGCGTTCCGAAGCGGTTGACGACGAAGACAGCGATATCATTGAGGTCGAAAGCGACGAACGCATCGACACGTTTGACATCAGCGAAGGCCAAGAGCCTGATCTGGATGCCAATGGTGACGACGATCATCACGACGACGACGACGGTGCATCCGAAGAACGCGGCGAAGGTGATCGCGGCGGTCGTGGCGGCAATCGTCGTCGTCGCGGCAAAGGCGGCGGACGCAGCAATGCCCCCAAAGCCAGCGACGAAGCTCGCACAAAGCGCATGAATCTACGCCGCCGGTATAAAATCCAAGACGTGATCCACCGTCGCCAGGTTTTGCTGGTGCAAGTGGTAAAGGAAGAACGCGGCAATAAAGGCGCGGCGCTTACGACTTACCTAAGCCTTGCTGGCCGCTATTGCGTCCTCATGCCTAACACCTCGCATGGTGGTGGCATCAGTCGGAAAATCAACAGTGCCGGTGACCGCAAACGTTTGAAGACGATTGTATCGGACATGAACTTGCCCGCCACCATGGGCTGCATCATCCGTACCGCTGGCCTTGCCCGCACCAAGCCGGAAATCAAACGCGACTTTGACTACCTCGCCCGCCTTTGGGACGAGGTGCGCGAACGCACATTGTCTGGCGCGGCGCCGATGCTGATCCACACCGACAGCGACCTGATTAAGCGCGCGATCCGCGATATCTATAACAAGGATATTGAGGACGTGATCGTCGAAGGCCCCGACGGCTATAAGGCCGCCAAGGACTTTATGAAGCTGTTGATGCCGAGCCATTCAAAACGCGTGCAGCATTATGCCGACCCCGTTTCGCTGTTCCAGCGTTACGGCGTCGAGGATCAGCTGAATGCGATGTATCAGCCGATCGTCCAGCTGAAATCGGGCGGATATATCGTGATCAACCCGACTGAGGCGTTAGTGTCGATCGACATCAACTCTGGCCGTTCGACAAAAGAGCATGGCATCGAGCAAACCGCGCTTTCCACGAACTTGGAAGCAGCGCGCGAGATTGCCCGCCAGCTGCGCTTGCGCGATATGGCCGGTCTGGTCGTGATCGATTTTATCGACATGGATCATCATTCAAACGCCCGCAAAGTCGAGCGTGCGATGAAGGAAGCGTTGAAGCACGATCGCGCACGCATTCAGGTGGGCCGCATCTCCAGCTTTGGCCTG
>JBEBKE010000420.1:0-1496 GCA_040079555.1 Sphingorhabdus sp.
ATGGGGTGACTTGGTATGAATGACGCAATCCACCGCGTAACACAGCGCATCATCGAAAAGTCGCGCACCAGCCGCCAACGCTATCTCGACTTGATTGCGAGCGAAGGCGACAAAGGCGTCAATCGCGCTACGATGTCATGCGGCAATCTGGCACATGGCTTTGCGGCCAGCGGCGATGATAAGCCTGCGATCCGCACCGGCAGCGCGATGAACATCGGCATCGTCACAGCCTATAATGACATGCTGTCGGCGCATCAGCCCTATGGCCGCTATCCCGAAGCAATCAAAATGTTCGCCCGCGAAGTCGGCGCGACCGCGCAGATTGCGGGCGGTGTTCCCGCCATGTGCGACGGTGTGACGCAAGGGCAGATGGGCATGGAGCTGTCGCTGTTCAGCCGCGATACCATTGCGCTGTCCACCGCCGTCGGCCTCAGTCACGCGATGTTTGAAGGCGCGTTGCTGCTCGGCATTTGCGACAAGATTGTTCCCGGACTGTTGATCGGCGCGTTGCGCTTTGGCCATTTGCCGACGATTCTTGTCCCCGCTGGACCAATGCCATCGGGCCTTGCCAATAAAGAGAAGCAACGCATCCGGCAGTTGTTTGCCGAGGGCAAAGCCAGCCGTGAGGAACTGCTGGAGGCAGAGGCCGCATCCTATCATGGAGCGGGAACCTGCACATTTTACGGCACCGCAAATTCCAACCAGATGATGATGGAAGTCATGGGACTGCATATGCCGGGCAGCGCATTCGTCAATCCGGGTACGAAGCTGCGCACTGAGCTGACGCGCGCCGCGACGCATCGGCTGACGCAAATCGGCAAAGACGGCGACTATCGGCCTTTGGGGCTTTGCATCGATGAAAAGGCGATTGTAAACGCGTGCGTCGGCTTGCTCGCCACTGGCGGTTCAACCAACCATGCAATCCATATACCGGCAATTGCGCGGGCGGCAGGAATCCAGATCGACTGGCAAGACCTCGACGAACTGTCCGCCGCAGTGCCCTTGATCGCGCGGGTTTATCCGAATGGGTCGGGCGATGTGAATCATTTCCATGCGGCGGGCGGCATGGGCTTTGTTATCCGCGAATTGCTCGATGCCGGATTGCTGCACCGCGATATTATGACGGTTGGGGCTGATGATCTAACCGGCTATGGACAAGAGCCTGTGATGAACGGCGATGCAGTCAGCTGGCGCGATGCTCCGGCGGTGTCGGGTGACGACGCGATGCTACGCACACCGGCGGCTCCGTTCATGGCCGATGGTGGTATGCGGTTGGTGCAGGGCAATCTGGGCCGAGCAACCTTTAAGACGAGTGCAGTCGATCCGTCGCGCTGGATCACCGAGGCACCCGCGCGGGTGTTCCACAGCCAAGAGGATGTGCAGGCCGCGTTTAAAGCTGGCGAACTCGATCGTGATGTGATCGTCGTCGTCCGCTTTCAGGGGCCACGCGCCAATGGGATGCCCGAACTGCATAAACTAACCACGCCGTTGGGGAT
>JBEBKE010000421.1:0-1491 GCA_040079555.1 Sphingorhabdus sp.
CTGGCTGACGGTGTCTCGTCCGATAACGCTGTCATTTGGTGGCGGTTCAATTGCGATGCGAGGCAGCATAGCTGCGGCGTTGTACAAAGCATCGAGCGACAGATTGATCCCCGGCGCAATGCTGCCGCCCAGATACGATCCATCGGTGCCGATATGGTCAAAAGTTGTGGCGGTGCCAAAGCTGATGACGATTTTGTCCTGTTGCGACAGGGTTTGTGCGGCAATGGCGTTGACTGCGCGATCCGCCCCCAAAGCGCGGGGTTCGTCGACCTTTAACGGGATGCCCCATCCCAGTGGAGCACGCCCCGCGATCAAGGCGGTGGTGCCAAAATACTTCTCGGCCAATAATTGCAGGTTGTGCAGCGCGCGCGGGACCACCGTGGCGATAACAACCGCAGTCACATCGCTACGTTCAAAGCCGTTCATGCGGAGCAATTGATGCAGCCAGACGGCATATTCATCGGCTGTACGCCGCGTGTCTGTCGCAATGCGCCAGCGGTGCACAATTTGGTTCTCGGCATTCACAAGCGCGAATTTGACATTGGTATTGCCGTTATCGATGGCGAGCAGCATTCTATTAAACTCCGATTGTCCTGAGCCTGTCGAAGGATCAGATCAGGAAAACGTCCGCCGCGTGGATGGCATGAATTTCACCATCCGCCAAGCGTAGCTGCAATGAACCGTCATCATTTAGGCCATTATACAAGCCTTGCAGCTGCTCACCATTCGGGAGATTGACGGTAAGCACAGTGCCGATCGGATGTGCAAATTGCTGCCAGCTTTTCAATAACGGTTGTAGACCGCCAAGCCGCCAGCGTTGTAGCCAGCTTTGCAGAGTTTCCGCCAAGATCTCCAATACTGCCTGCGCATGCGGGGGGTTGCCACCGCTGCTACGCAAATCGGTGACGGGCCGGTCCAGCCCTTGCGGATGCGCAAACAGGTTCATGCCGATGCCGATAATCACTGCGTCGCCTGCGCGTTCGAGCAACATTCCGCAGAATTTGGCACCATCTGCGGTCAACAAATCGTTCGGCCATTTGATCATAATCGGCACATCGGGGGCTATTAGCCGCACTGTTTCATAAGCAGCAATTGATGCCAGAAAACCGAGCGACGATGCTGGTGGATCACCCGCGCCGAGGCGAACGATAGTGCTGGCAAACAGATTGCCGCCTTCACTATCCCACACCCGGCCCAACCTGCCCCGCCCCGCGTCTTGGCGGTCGGCACGCACCCAAAGACCCTCAGGCGCTCCCGCATTGGCTCGGGCGATCAAGTCTGCATTGGTAGAGCCGGTAAGGGCAATATGCTCAAAAATCAGGCTCAGAACAAAGCCTTTGCCGCTTGCGCAGTAACAACCGACAGGAACGGAATGGCGAAATAACCCAGCGGCGACACCGCGAGCGCCATCGCGCCGCCCACATAAGGCAGCACCTTGTCGTCACCCGCAACGATCTGTCCCGCCGGCTCGTCAAAATACATGACCTTGAT
>JBEBKE010000422.1:0-1481 GCA_040079555.1 Sphingorhabdus sp.
GAGGCGACGAAGTCGTGTTGTTTGGACCATGCGGTCGCGAGCGTTATTGGTGACATTCCTGCCTCTTTGGCAATGTCCAATATCCGTGCGGTGGATTCCAGCGCGCGCGGTCCGGCGAAACGCTGCGCCATCACAGCTTGGCGAGAGCTGGGTTCATTGAGATAGCGGGTAAAGCGTGCGCCTTCGGGGCGTGCGCCATCCTGATATTTGCCCGACAACACGCCACCGCCCAAGGGCGAATAAGGGATCAGGCTGACACCTTCTTGGCGGCAGACTTGCGCCAGTTCATCCTCAAACCGGCGGTTGTTGATGCTGAAATTATTCTGGATGGTCTGATAGCGGGCAACGCCCAGTTTCTCAGATGTCTGGATCGATTTCATCAGGCCCCAGCTGGTTTCATTCGAGCAGCCGATAATCCGGACTTTCCCGGCGCGCACCAGATCGTCGAGCACCTCCATCGTCTCTTCATAAGGCATGTCGTGGTCGGGCCAGTGCGTCTGGTACAAATCGATATAGTCGGTCTGCAACCGGCGCAGGCTATCCTCGACTGCGGTCGTGATATGCCGCCGGTCGAGCGAAGTCATGCCGCCGCGGCAAGGCGATTTGAACCAGACATGGCTGGGGCCAGACACTTTGGTGGCGATGATGATTGCGTCGCGGTTTTTGCCTTTTAACCAGCGACCGACGATCTCCTCGGTGCGGCCAACCCATTTGATGTCGGGTGGCACAGGATAGCCCTCGGCTGTGTCGAAAAAGTTGATCCCGGCATCCAGACTCATGTCCATAACGCGGTGCGCGGTGGCTTCATCGGCTTGCGAGCCAAAGGTCATGGTGCCCATGCAGATGTCGGATACGACAATCCCGCTTTTCCCCAGACGACGGTTACCCATAGATTCTCCTATTATCCAGCCGCGCCGATGACGAGGCAAGCGAGTGCGACCAGCACCCCTGTGAATTTGTTCGCCCGGAAATGATCGAGCGCGTTGCTTCCATCCTTTTTGAGGGTCACCACCTGAAAAGCCAAGTGGAAAGCGGCGGGGGCAAGTGCTATTAACGCTTGGCCCTGTGGTCGCACACTCCAAATCGCACAGCTCCAACCGATCAGCGCAAGCAAATAGCAGATGGCAACGCCGCCACGAATATGTTCGCCCATGCGCAGCGCGCTGGACCGGATGCCGATCATCGCGTCGTCTTCGCGGTCTTGCATCGCATAGATCGTGTCATAGCCGATGACCCAGAATATTGTCCCGCCATAGAGCCAGAACATGGCGGGGTGCGCATGTCCAGCGACAGCAATCCATCCGACCAGCGCGCCCCAGCTAAACACCAGTCCCAACCACAGTTGCGGCCACCATGTGATGCGTTTCATGAAAGGATAGGCAGCGACGAGCGCCAGGCTGCACAAGGCCACCAATTGCGCCTCTATCCTCAGCTGAAGCAATACAATGAGGCCAATGGCGCACAGCAACAACAACCAAGCC
>JBEBKE010000423.1:0-1478 GCA_040079555.1 Sphingorhabdus sp.
CAAAGAGTTTGAAGTTTCTCTGTGATTATGGACGATACGCCGAAGGCCATCAGTAAATTTCTCGCATGAGAAATTCATTAGCAAGCCAATCGGCAAGTTCATAAATTTCAAATAGGTTGTCACTTGACGGGCATGAACCGGAGCGAGCCGCTCAACTGCCTTCAATTCGATCAGAAGTAGATTTTCTATGACGATGTCGGCACGAAATCCCTGATCGATGATCAATCCATCATAGGCAATCGGAATGATTTTCTGTCGCTCAACCCGTAGCCCTCGCTTCGTCAAAAGATGGGCGAGAATTGCCTCATAGGCGGACTCCAGCATCCCGGGGCCTAAATCCCGATGAACCTGCAAGCCACAATCCACGGCTATTGCGGACAGTTCCTCTACGTTCAACACAGCCCCCTTCGCGCCTCTTCGCTCCTTCGCGATCTTCGCGTGAAATACTTTTTCCTTACCGGTTTAACAATCGCGCCGCATGGGCCGCGTGATAGGTCAGAACGCCGGAACAGCCCGCCCGTTTGAAAGCGGTCAACGTTTCCAATACCAACGCGTCGCGATCACCCGCGCCTGCCGCTACCGCAGCCTCGATCATCGCGTACTCGCCCGACACTTGATAGGCAAAGACGGGCACATCGAAACTGTCTTTCACGCGGCGGATGATGTCCAGATAGGGCAGGCCGGGTTTCACCATTACGCTGTCGGCACCCTCGGCGATGTCCATCGCAACTTCGCGCAGGGCTTCGTCGCTGTTCGCTGGGTCCATCTGATAGCTTTTCTTGTCGCCCTTGAGGAGGCCTGCAGAGCCGACCGCATCGCGGAACGGGCCATAGAACGCGCTGGCATATTTGGCGGCATAAGACATGATTTGGACGTTGATATGGCCGTTCATTTCCAGCGCGCGGCGGATGGATCCGATACGGCCGTCCATCATATCCGATGGCGCGATAATGTCTGCGCCGGCATTGGCTTGGTTGACTGCTTGATCGACCAGCGCGGCAACAGTTTCATCGTTCAACACATAGCCATTGCCATCGATAATACCGTCCTGGCCGTGGCTGGTATAGGGATCGAGCGCGACATCGGTTAGCACGCCGATGGCGTCACCATGCGCGGCTTTGATGGCGCGGATTGCGCGGCACATCAGATTGTCGGGGTTCGACGCCTCCGCCCCGTCATCGCTGCGCAGGCTATGCGGCGTGTTGGGGAATAAGGCGATGCACGGGATGCCAAGGGCAATTGCTTCCGCCGCGCGGGCAACGATTCCGTCCACTGACCAACGCGAAACCCCTGGCAATGATGCTATAGGTTCCTCGACATTTTCGCCCTCTGTAATGAATAAGGGCCAGATCAGGTCCGCTGACGTCAAAGTCGTTTCGCGCACCATCGAACGGCTCCATCCGGTTGCGCGGGTGCGACGGAGGCGGGTGTTGGGAAAGCTGCTGTTTTGGGTCATGAATGCGGCATAGCGAAGCTTT
>JBEBKE010000424.1:0-1473 GCA_040079555.1 Sphingorhabdus sp.
TCAATGCCCCGCCTGCTCGCCGCGCTCCAGCCCGCTGGCCTGTAACTGCGCATCGATCATCGCCATCAGCCGGTCGAGGCCCTCAACCGAAGAAGCCTCTGCCCGCGCCACAAGCACATCTTGTGTGTTCGATGCGCGCAGCAACCACCAACCGTCGGGTGTATTCACCCGCGCGCCGTCGGTGGCGTTTACATCTGCGCCACTCGCTTCCAACCGCGCCAGCACTTCGTCGATCACGGCAAACTTGCGCGCCTCATCCACTTGGAACCGCATCTCCGGTGTATTGATCATTTCGGGCATCGCCGAACGCAGTTCAGTCACGCTTTTGCCAAGTTTCGCCGATGCGGCCATCAACCGCACCGCCGCATAGATTGCATCGTCGAAACCATAATATTCATGCTTGAAAAAGATATGGCCGCTCATCTCGCCCGCAAGTGGCGAGCCTGTTTCCTTCATTTTGGACTTAATCAGGCTATGCCCGGTTTTCCACATCAGCGGCACTCCGCCCAGTTGCGTCACACGGTCAAACAGGGCCTGCGAAGCCTTTACATCGGCGATAATCGTCGCGCCCGGCAGGTCGCCCAGCACATCTTCAGCAAAGATTTGCAGCAATTGATCGCCCCAAATGATACGACCTTGGCCGTCGATTGCGCCGATGCGGTCGCCATCGCCGTCAAAAGCCACTCCGAAATCGAGGTTCTTCTCCGCGACAAGCCTTTGTAAATCGACCAGGTTTGCTGGGTCGGTGGGATCGGGGTGATGATTAGGGAACTGGCCATCCACATCCACAAACAAAAGATGATGCTCACCCGGCAACATCTTGACCAGTTTTTCTATCACTGGTCCCGCCGCACCGTTCCCCGCATCCCACCCGATGCGGAATGCCAAGGGGGGTGCGGCTTGCACTATGCGTTCAACATACTGGTCGATGATGTCGTACGTGCTCGCCGCACCTATCCCACCGGCGCTGTCGCCATCGGCCCAATCCCCTGCCGCCGCGATCCGGCCCAGTTCCTGAATGTCGTTCCCAAAAAACGGACGTCCTTGGAAGACCATCTTGAAGCCGTTATAATTGGCGGGGTTGTGGCTGCCGGTTATCTCAATGCCGCCATCGACATCGTCCAGAACGGCCTCGGCATAATATAGCATCGGCGTTGGCCCCATGCCGATGCACACCGCGTCCAGCCCCGCCTCGGTAATCCCGCGCACCAACGCAGCCTCTAGCATCGGCGAACTGAGCCGCCCGTCATAACCAACAGCGATTTTCTTGCCGCCTGCACGCCCCAGCATCGTCGCAAAGCTGCGCCCGATAGCATAGGCGTCGGCCTCGCTAAGAGTTTCGCCGATGATCCCGCGAATATCATATTCGCGAAGGGTGGTGGAGTGGAAAATGTGGGACATGAAACAGCCTTACCTTTTACCAATTCGTCGCACCAGCGGAGGCTGGTGCCTATCTCGCCTATCCAACTAACA
>JBEBKE010000425.1:0-1471 GCA_040079555.1 Sphingorhabdus sp.
CGTCGGTGATCTTGCCGTAGACCGACTGTAACTTCGCCGGTGAAGCGAGTGCACCACTGGTGCAAAGCAACAGGCCAAGCGCAGAGTATTTTAGATATCTATCCGATTTCATCGCCGCCCCTTCAATCCAATATCACTCCAAGGACTTCACAGAACATAGTGGTCAAGCAGGTATGAGCAACGACGAATCCCCATAGCTGTAAAATCGGTATTCGTTTTCGATTGCATACGCATAGACCGATTGCATCATGTCCAACCCCATCAACGCGCTGACCAGCATGAACAATGTGCTTTTTGGCAGATGAAAATTGGTCATTAAGCCATCCACGGCTTTGAACCGGTAACCGGGCGTGATGAAAATCGCTGTGTCGCCTTCAAAGGGTTGAATAATTCCGTCCTGATCGACCGCGCTTTCCAAGAGTCGCAGGACAGTGGTTCCCACGGCGATAACGCGTCCGCCACCCGCACGAACTGCATTCAACCGATCCGCCGTTGCCGTATCAATCCGCCCCCATTCGGCGTGCATGACATGGGCGTCGGTATCGTCGACTTTCATCGGCAGAAAGGTTCCGGCGCCGACATGCAGCGTCAGCGTTTCGTGACCAATGCCTGCGTCCGCCAGCCCAACCATTAGCTCGGGGGTAAAATGCAGCGAGGCGGTGGGGGCCGCGACCGCCCCATCCTGTTCCGCAAACATCGTCTGATAATCCGATTTATCCGCCGCATCGATGGCACGTTTGCTGGCGATATAGGGAGGCAAAGGCATCGTACCCGCACGGTCGAGCAACACCTCGACTGGCTCCTGCCCCTGAAAATTCAAGATGAAGCTGCCATCGGGCAAGCGGTCCTCGGCTGTCGCAGCAACATCATTGCCAAATGCGATAATGTCGCCGGACTTCACCCGCTTCGCATTGCGGATAAAGGCTTGCCAGCGGCGCAGGTCGACCCGTTTATGCAGCGTCGCACCAATCCGCGCTTCGCCGCGCTTCCCCTCCAGCTGCGCAGGAATAACGCGTGTATCGTTAAAGACCAGGCAATCGCCTGCCTTTAGCCGGTGGGGCAAATCGACAACTTTTCCATCGTCGATCTGCGCACCCGTAACGCACAGCATCCGAGCCGCATCTCGTGGGGACACTGGCCGCAACGCGATGCGTTCCGGCGGCAAATCAAAGTCGAATTGTTCAACGCGCATAGGGATTTAGACTGCGCTAACTCTCACTTCAGCGGACGGTTAAGATCGAATTTGGGCTGCTCGGCTGCGGCTGCTTTGGGCAGATTGGCAAAATCGGGCGGCGCGATATTATCTGCGGCGATGGATGCCTGAATAATCCGGTCGGGCTGTACCGGTGGCTCGCCGCGCGCAATCGCATCAACATACTGCATTCCAGCGATCACGCGTCCAAATGCGGTATAGGTGTTGTCGAGCGAGAATTTCGGCTGGAAACAGATAAAAAACTGGCTGTTCGCGCTG
>JBEBKE010000426.1:0-1462 GCA_040079555.1 Sphingorhabdus sp.
GATCACCCAAGGCCCACGAATTTGCAGCGATCCTTCGGTCTTGCCGTCGCGCGGGGCGAGGTTGCCGTCCTTGTCGATAACGCGCAGTTCGACGCCAAAGGGGATTTTCCCTTGTTTCGCAACGATATCGATTTGTGCATCCAGGGTCATTTCGTCCCAGCCCGGCACCGGCGAACCCATGGTGCCAATCGGCGAGGTTTCGGTCATGCCCCAGGCATGAGCAACGCGGACGCCTTGCTTCATCAACCGCTCGATCATCATTCGAGGCGCTGCTGTGCCGCCGATGGTGACAAGCTTTAACTTGCCCAAGCCCGCGTCACGTCCGGCTGCGGCCTCTGCGTCCAGATGCTGAAACATCGCCAGCCACACGGTCGGCACGCCTGCACTGTGCGTGATGCCTTCGGACAGCATTAGGCCATGCAAAACGGGCGCTTCGTTTGTGGTGGAAAACACAAACTTCACCCCCGCCATAGCGCCTGCAAAGGGCAGCCCCCAGCTTGCGGCGTGGAACATAGGCACAATCGGCAGCAATGCGGCGGTGCAATCCAAATTAAAGATCGATGGCGCAACCTCGGCCATCGCGTGCAGCATGGTTGAACGGTGCTGATACAACACGCCTTTGGGATTGCCCGTCGTGCCGCTGGTATAGCAGAGCATGCAGGGATCGCGCTCATCGCCCATGATCCAGTCGAACTGGCCGTCCTGCCCGGCGAGCAGCGCGTCATAATCCGGGCCGTCGAAAACGATGTAGTGTTCGACGGTTGTTAGATGCGGCTTCAACCGGTCGATAATCGGTTGGAACATCGCGTCATACATCAACACCTTATCCTCGGCATGATTCATGATGTAGATCAGGTCTTCGTCAAACAGCCGCACATTGACGGTGTGGATCACGCCGCCCGCGCCAATCGCGCCATACCAAGCGGCCAGATGCCGATGATGGTTCATAGCAAAGGTTGCCACGCGCTCGCCGGGCTTTAGGCCCATCGCGACAAACGCCTGCGCCATCCGCCGCGCTTCGCTGGCCACCCCTGCCCAATTCGTGCGCTCTACACTGCCATCGGCCCAACGCGTGACGATTTCGCGCGTACCATGTTCGCGCGCAGCATAATCGATCAAATGGCTAACGCGAAGGTCCCAATCCTGCATGGTGTGCATCGTCAATTTCCTCTCTTTTGGCGCTATTACGCCTTAGTGAACCAGTGTTAGATGCGGCTTGATTGGTTCCAGCGCAACATGGTTCACACCCTGTATCGCTTTCACTTTTTCAACCAGATCGACATCAAGCCTGAATTTATTTCCAAGGAGGATCGGGACAGATTGCCCGTTCGTCGCGCGGGTCTTTGCGACCACTTCACCACGACCGCCTTGTAACGGCGCGATCAAATGCTGCAAATGGTAAAAGGCATCCGCCGTTTCGATTTCCAGACACATTTTAAAGCGTGTGGAGGCAACCAGCCCC
>JBEBKE010000427.1:0-1448 GCA_040079555.1 Sphingorhabdus sp.
AAATCGGCAACTTCGCGCAGCAGCTTGCCTTGCGTTGTCGTTTCCGCGAGCCGCCGGTCGAGCGCTTCCTCGGCATTGCGCTTGGCTTGTGTCACCAGCTTCACCCGGTCGCCGCGTTGCGGGAAAGTAACGGTCACCTTCCGACCAATACGCTCGCTTAGCGCCTCGGCGAGCAACGCTTCCTCTGGCAATTCACGGTCGAGCATGATCGTTGGCGCAGGTGGCACTTCTTCGTAGAACTGCGCAAGCACCAAGGTCAGCACTTCTTCCTCGCTGCTGTCCTGCGTATGTGCAGGGAAGAACGCGCGATGCCCCCAATTTTGCCCGCCGCGAATGAAAAACGCCTGAATGCCCATCACGCCATTTTTGTGCGCCAGCGCAAAGATGTCGGCATCGCCCATCCCCGCCGCGTTGATCGCCTGTGACCCTTGGATAAAGGTCAGCGCTTTTAGGCGGTCACGCACCATCGCGGCGCGTTCGAAATCAAGCGCCTCTGCGGCAGATTCCATCTCGGTCGCCAGCTTTGCCTGCACCGCTGTGGACTTGCCGCCAAGGAAAGCTTTGGCATCGCTTACCAACTCAGAATAGCCCGCTTTATCGATACGATCAACGCACGGCGCGGAGCAGCGTTTGATCTGATACAGCAAACAGGGCCGGTCACGGTTGTTGAAAAAACTGTCGGAGCAACTGCGCAGCAGGAACAGTTTTTGCAGCGCGTTCAGCGTGACGTTCACCGATCCTGCGCTGGCGAACGGGCCGTAATACTCCCCCTTATACCGCCGCGCACCACGATGTTTCTGAATGCGTGGATAATCATGGTCGGCACGCAGCAGGATGAAGGGAAAGCTTTTGTCGTCGCGTAGCAGCACGTTGTAAGCGGGGCGATACCGCTTGATCAGCTGCGCCTCCAGCAACAATGCCTCTGCCTCGCTGTTGGTGGTGACAATCGTCATGCTGCGCGTCAGCGAGACCATGCGGCGGAGCCGGTTTGGCAAGCGATCCACTTGCGTATAATTGGTCACGCGGCTTTTCAGCGCCTTGGCTTTGCCGACATACAATACATCGCCGCGCGCATCGTGCATCCGATAGACGCCGGGTTTGGTTGGCAAAGTTTTCCAAACATTGCGGATCGCCGCGATACCGCCATCCAAATCAGGCTGATCCGCACCGCGCACAGCATAAGTCTGCGCCTCTTCGTTAAAGCGAGAGGCAGCATTGGGTTGATCGGGGCGGTCAGCTTTTGACATTCGGTTGCAATATGATACTTAATAAAATGGAAGAGGAACAGCCTAGATGCAACTGAGCGGAAAAACCATATTATTGACCGGCGGCACTGATGGAATAGGTCTCGAGCTTGCGGGCCAGTTGAAGGCCAAGGGAGCGACTGTGATTGTCACGGGCCGCACGGCGGAGCGGATCGCGGCGGCGCAGGCTGCGGGATTTGAAGC
>JBEBKE010000428.1:0-1433 GCA_040079555.1 Sphingorhabdus sp.
GTCAGCGCGTGGAGATCGGATTTGAACATCGTCACGCCCACATTTCACAATAAATGATATACCCCGTTGCATCGCGGAAGATGCGGTAGTTAAGGCCTGCGTCCTTGGCATTTTGCGCCATGTCCTCGTCCGTACGGTACGCAAGGTACCAATCCATCGCCGCCTCCATATAGGCGGACCAGCGGTGGTCGTGAAAATTGGCGAGCACCAGCTTTCCACCCGGCGCCATGATTTTGGCGGCAAGCTTAGTAAATGTCAGCAACTGGCGAGCGTCAAGATAATCGGTAAGGCCCAGGGAATAGACCAGGTCGTAACTTCGCCCTTCACGCGGGGCGGTGCGCAGCCAGTTGAAGACATTGGCCTCTATTGTTTCGATGGCATCACCGTGCGTGTTGCGGACAACGGATAAAGATTGTGCGTCCTGATCCACCACAGTGAAAGGCCGGTGAATTCGCCCCACCAAATCATCGGCTTCGCGCAGATGCCCGCCTGCCAAAGAACAGACGCTTTGCCCATTCGCAACGGCTATCGAAAGCAATTCGCGCGCATATTTCAGACGCTGGCGAACCGCCTCGGATGCGCCGCAAGCAATCGTGCGATCAAACAGACTTCTGCCGAAATTGTCGGGGTCGCCTTTCGGCTCGATACGGTAGATCATGTCGATCAGTTCAGCGTCACCTGGATAGCCACGTGGACGCTGCATCGAATGGTCGGTATAGGGGTCTTTGCGCACCAGGTCGAACAGCTTGTGATTGCGCAGCGCCTCGGTCGCTTGAGGGAACGCCGTGCCATCTTCGCGCGCATCATGCAGGCGCACCACAAGTTCTTCGATCCCCTTCACCTGATTACCGTTGAGAAATTCGTTGTAGAGTTGGTCATAATGCGAGCTGGTCATTGTCTGGTCCTTGTTGGGAGATTGCATCGGGAGGATTGGCGCGTTCACGCCTTTTCCAGTTTTAGGATGTCGTCGGCTGCGTCGAAGAGTGCGCGGTCGTGGCTGACGCAGATGACGACGGCTTGCCTTTCGCGCGCATAGGCACGCAGGGTTTGCGCCACGAGTTCAGCGTTTTGTTGATCAAGCGCCGCTGTAGGTTCATCGGCGAGCAGCACAGGCGGATCGAAAGATAAGGCCTGCGCCAACGCCACGCGCTGTTTTTCTCCACCCGAAAGCTGTCCGGGGCGCGCATCAAGTTTGTCGCCAAGTCCGAAATCACGCAGCCGTTTTAGCCCCTCGGCAATCGCAGTCCCCGACCCCCTGATCTGCGCCGACAGCAAGATATGTTCGCGCACCGACATCAGGTTCACCAAACGGCTGGTTTGGAAGACCATGCCGGTGTGACGCCTGCGCCATTCTTTCGTTGCCGATGGTTTCAGCGCGGTCAGGTTGGTTTCGCCAAAGCTTATCATCCCTTGCGTCGCTTGCACCGTCAGCG
>JBEBKE010000429.1:0-1420 GCA_040079555.1 Sphingorhabdus sp.
TCCTGACCAAGGCACGTGACCTTCGTCGCAGCGCAATCGCTGATTAACACTCCAATTCCTGCGTCTTCGCGTTGAAGGCGCGAAGACTATCAGGGAAGATGCCGAAAATGGCCTCACGTTTTAACCCGTTCAAAGCGGACGGGCATTGGCAAGCAATTTGGGAAAAGCAGGAGGTGTTTAAGGCACCCCCCGCCACCGATCCTCGCCCAAAATCCTATATATTGGAAATGTTCCCCTATCCATCGGGGCGTATTCATATGGGGCATGTCCGCAATTACACGATGGGCGATGTGCTGGCGCGGTATAAGGCGATGACCGGCCATGCGGTGCTGCATCCGATGGGCTGGGACAGCTTCGGCATGCCCGCCGAAAACGCGGCGATGGAGAAGAAAGTCCATCCCGGAAACTGGACGCGGCAAAACATCGAGTCGATGAAGAGACAGCTGAAACGGCTGGGCCTCGCGATTGATTGGTCGCGCGAATTATCGACCTGCGAACCCGATTATTACGGGCATGAACAGGCGCTGTTCCTTGATTTCTACAAGGCAGGCTTGGTCTATCGCAAGGAAAGCGAGGTCAATTGGGACCCTGTTGATATGACGGTGCTGGCCAATGAGCAGGTGATCGACGGTCGCGGATGGCGTTCAGGCGCTTTGGTTGAGCGCAAAAAGCTGAACCAGTGGTTTTTGAAAATCACTGACTTTGCCGAAGAATTGCTCGAAGGCTTGGATGGGCTTGAGCATTGGCCTGAAAAGGTCAAGCTGATGCAGGAAAACTGGATCGGCAAGTCCAAAGGCCTAAAGCTGACGTTCAACCTGACCGGCACGCATGACGGGATCGATGTGTTCACGACGCGGCCCGATACGCTGTTTGGCGCGAGCTTCATTGCGATTGCGGCGGACCACCCGCTGGCTAAATCGCTCGCCGAAAATGCGCCGCGATTGCAGGATTTTATCGCCGATTGCAAAAAGGGCGGAACGACGGCGGCGGAGATTGAGACCGCCGAGAAAATGGGTTTCAATACCAATTTGACCGTCGAACACCCGCTCGACCCCAGTTGGCATTTGCCCGTCTATGTCGCCAATTTCGTGCTGATGGATTATGGCACCGGCGCGGTCTTTGGTTGCCCCGCGCATGACCAGCGCGATTTGGATTTTGCCCGGAAATATGATTTGCCGGTAACACGCGTAGTTGCCGATGGCGATCTGACGGACAGCGATTTTGACGGCGACGTTGCTTACACAGGCCCCGGCCAGATCGTAAACAGCGACTGGATGGACGGCATGAGCGTTGATGATGCCAAAGCCGTCGTCATCGCGAAATCAGAGTCCGAAGGCTGGGGCGAGGGGCAAACGCAATACCGGCTGCGCGATTGGGGCGTTAGCCGCCAACGCTATTGGGGCACGCCGATCCCGATTAT
>JBEBKE010000430.1:0-1409 GCA_040079555.1 Sphingorhabdus sp.
GTAATTGGTGGACAGGGCTGGATTCGAACCAGCGTACGCTACGCGGGCAGATTTACAGTCTGCTGCCTTTAACCACTCGGCCACCTGTCCACACAGTTTGCAGGTCATGGGCGAACCCAAGGGCCGTCCTGCAAATGAAGGTGCGCCATGGCGAACGCGGCCCCGACTGTCAACCTGTTGCGGCACTTTGCATGCGCAAAAAAGGGCCGACGCGTTGCCGCGCCGACCCTTTTCGCTTCATACCCTGGGAGAGGTTAGAATTTGAGACCTGCGGTCAGGAAAATCTGACGCGGGTTGCCGTAGAATGCGGTGACAACACCTTCACGGCCAAGTGAGGAAATCAGCGCACCGCCGCCTGTCAGGCGTGGTGAACCGTCGGGGTTCACCGACAGGAACTGATAGCCTGATGTCTTATACCGCTTATTCGTCAGGTTTTTGCCGTGCAGCCCAAGCGAGAAACGATCATCGTCCGAGCTCCAGACCAGATTGGCATCCCATAACGAATATCCCTTTTGATCAAGGAACGGGCTGGGCACTTCAAACTGGTTAGTTTTGCTGCGGAACGATACCGTCGATGAAGCGTTAATCATCCCCGAAGCCGCAGCAAAGCTTGCGCCAAGCGTGGCCGAGCCGGTCCATTTCGGGGTGTTCTGAATCGCACGGATATTGGCGACATCGTTGTTGAACGGATCGATAAAGCGCAAATATTTGGCATCAATATAACCCAGCGTGCCGCCCAAGGTGATCGCCGATCCGGTGCCGGCAAAATCACGCGCCAATGTCGCGGTTGTTTCGAACTCAACGCCCTTCATCCGCGCTTTCGCCGCGTTGGTGGTGACACCGATGAAAGTATCGTTCGTGCCATCGCCGTTGGAATCAAATCCTGCCGAACCGGGGATCTGCACATTTTGATAGTCCGAATAAAAGCCCGTTAGTGCAAGTCGCAAGCGGCGGTCGAGCATCGATGCTTTCCAGCCCAGTTCATAGGTAGTGACTTTTTCAGGCTCAAAGCTCAAAAATTCATAGATTTCCTCATAGCTACGGATGCCGTTACGGTCGGTATCCGGCGCTGCTGTCGAAAGCCCGCGCGGATCGAAACCACCGCCTTTGAAGCCTTTGGAATAAGACGCGTAGATCGTGTGGTCAGGCGTAGGCTTAAAAGTCAACGACGCGCGCGGGGTGAACTCCTTAAAGCTTGCATCGCCTACAAAGTTTGACGTTGTCGCAGCGATAAAGGGCGTTCCGCCAAATTCAGCCGAGGTGCCGAATTTGGTCTGGCGCAAGATCGTCGCGTTGCGATTGTCCACGGTGTAGCGACCGCCCAAGGAAATCGCGAACTGATCGCTGAAATCATAGGTGAAGTCGCCGAACACCGACCAAGTATCGGTTTTCACATTGCCCGAGGTATA
>JBEBKE010000431.1:0-1400 GCA_040079555.1 Sphingorhabdus sp.
AGCGACATCCCCCGACTCCCCCTCTCCCCGGCCCTCTCCCCTAAAGGGGAGAGGGAGAGGGTTAGTCTTTCTTATCTTCGTCGACTTCGGAGAATTCTGCGTCGACGATTGTATCATCCGCCGCAGCTTCTTCTGCCGGAGCTTCGCTGGCACCACCCGCTGCTTGCTCTTGCTCGTAAATCGCCTGACCCATTTTCATCGCGACTTGGGCCAAGGCATTTGCCTTTTCCTTCATCGCTTCGGGCTCGCCGCCTTCGATGGCGGTTTTGGTTTCGGCAATCGCAGCTTCGATCTCGCTGATCAGACCGGCGTCAACCTTGTCCTTATGCTCCTCGATCTGCTTTTCCGTTGTGTGGACAAGACTTTCTGCGTTGTTGCGTGCCTCTGCGGCTTCGCGGCGCTTCTTGTCTTCCTCGGCAAAGGCTTCGGCATCGCGGACCATTTGATCGATGTCCGCGTCGGACAGGCCGCCCGATGCTTGAATCTTGATCTGCTGTTCTTTGCCTGTGCCTTTATCCTTGGCGGTCACGCTGACCAAACCATTGGCGTCGATGTCGAAAGTCACTTCGATCTGCGGGACGCCGCGCGGTGCAGGCGGAATGCCGACCAGGTCGAAATTGCCAAGCACTTTGTTGTCCGACGCCATCTCGCGCTCGCCCTGAAACACCCGGATCGTCACTGCATTCTGGTTGTCATCGGCGGTCGAGAAGGTCTGCGACTTTTTGGTTGGGATCGTCGTGTTGCGGTCAATCATGCGGGTAAAGACGCCGCCCAATGTTTCGATGCCCAGCGACAACGGAGTCACGTCGAGCAGCAACACGTCCTTGACATCGCCCTGCAACACGCCCGCCTGAATGGCAGCACCCATCGCAACAACTTCGTCAGGGTTCACGCCGGTATGCGGTTCTTTACCAAAGAACGCTTTCACAACGTCGCGTACTTTTGGCATGCGGGTCATGCCGCCGACCATCACGACCTCGTCAATCGCGTCAGCTTTCAGTCCCGCATCGGCCAGCGCCTTTTTGCAAGGCTCCAGCGTGCGCTTAATCAACGCATCAACCAGCTTTTCAAGATCGGCACGGCCGATAGTTTTCACCAAATGCTTGGGACCATTTTGGTCAGCCGTGATAAACGGCAAGTTGACTTCGGTCGTCTGTGCCGAGCTGAGTTCAATCTTTGCCTTTTCCGACGCTTCCTTCAAACGTTGCAGCGCCAGCTTGTCCTTGGTCAGGTCAATGCCTTCAGCCTTTTGGAACTCCGCCGCGAGGAATTCGACGAGCACGCTGTCGAAATCTTCACCGCCAAGGAAGGTATCGCCATTGGTCGATTTGACTTCGAACACGCCGTCGCCGACTTCCAGAATCGAGATGTCGAACGTGCCGCCGCCAAGGTCATAGACC
>JBEBKE010000432.1:0-1398 GCA_040079555.1 Sphingorhabdus sp.
AGCTTTGCATTCATGGCGTG
Organism: Sphingorhabdus sp.; assembly: GCA_040079555.1. GTDB lineage: Bacteria > Pseudomonadota > Alphaproteobacteria > Sphingomonadales > Sphingomonadaceae > Sphingorhabdus_B. The sequence continues at coordinate 21 of JBEBKE010000432.1, forward strand.
GCAGACGGCCATCAAGCGGCAATTCGTCAAGCACCGCCTTTGGGCAATGCGGCTGTTCATCGTGGCCAATGCCGTCTGGTTCATGCGGCTGGGCTACATGATCTGGGGCGTTGGTACCGGGGGGATGGGCATCGGCGATGCCATGGATGGGCCCTATGACTACTTCCTCGCCTTTGGAAACAGCCTGGTGCCGCTGGCCATCATGGAGACCTATCTGCGGGTCAAAGCCGGCAAGAGCGACCGTGCGCTCTATCTGATTGCGGCCGGGCTCGTCTTGTCCGCCTTGCTCACCATCGGCGGAAGCGGCGCGGCCTGGATGATGATGTGGGGCCCCTATATTTGAACGCCGACAGGCGAAAGTGGTGAGTTGAACTCAACGACAGAGCCAAGGAATGATTGATTTATGGGCATAAAATTTTTGCCATTCGCTTTGGCGTTTCTGGTCTCGTTGATAGCAGCAAGTTCACCAGCTTCGGCACAGAGTTGCCCTGCTGGCTATTTCGTGATCGGGGGTCCAGGGGCCTATGGATGCGCCCCGATTCCCGGTTCAGGCAGTGGTGATAGCAGTAGCGGTGACGACCAGTCAGTTACAAACATTCGCATCGACAGTGGAACCCACTACTCACATGCGGTAATGGTCTGGCACGCCGATCTCGCCAACGTATGGATCGATGGAGGTATCTATTTTACCAAGCTGTCTAGCGAGACTGAAAAAGAAGCTGATCGTTCCGCAGGAACAAGAGCGCTCGCGGAATGCAATAAAATGATGGGCGGTGGCTGCACTGTAGCCCGGGAATGGTGGGATTCGGACTTTGTGATGTTTCGCCGACATAATGGCGAATTTTTGATTCCGGAGCAGTCGCGAGTCCAGCTCGAACTGAATGAGTGCTCGGCCGCACAAGCTTTGCCGTGCGAGGGTTTTCACATCGACGCCGGCTATTCGCGTTTGCTTAACGAGGATGCGCGCAAATTATATGCGGTGTCGGCCTGGGTTGAAGGCCCGGTGACGGACAACAAACTCTATATCGCGTCCGGCCATCGCAGCTTGGATGATGCAGCCGCAGCGGCCATCAAGGCTTGCAGCACTGCGACCTCCCGCAAATGCGAAGCAGCTGCGTGGGTCGGCTCCGGATTTCTCCAGACCTTTCGACTTAATGGCGACTCTTTTGGGGTGACCGCCGAAACCACCGCCGAGCGCGCAAAGGAAGCCGCCAAGGCGATATGCAAGAAGCATAACAGCCCAACTTGCGAACTACAGGCGCAATTCGACAGCAAAAAGCCCGGGCTGTTCGTCCATGATTTCAAGAGGGCCGGGGCGCAATAAGCTTCCAGAAAAGCAAAAACTTTGATCACATGAACTGCTGAGAGAGACGGGAAT
>JBEBKE010000433.1:0-1394 GCA_040079555.1 Sphingorhabdus sp.
GAAGGATTGGCTTTTACGGCATACAAGGATTTGCCCGGAAACTTCTCAACAAAGAAGCGGGCAGCACGCGTAGCGGCATGCGGGCGAAGGAGCGTGATCGGTTCGTCCGGGCTTTCGCCGCGAACTAGGGACGATGCGTCAGGATAGCTGTGCAATTCAAGGGACCCCCAAAAGATAACGGAAACAACAAGGCTGCCTTGCGGTTATTGGAAGTCCCCCTGGGGCAGCGGGTCGAGCCTATATGGGGACGAAGGTGGTTTGTAAAGCGGAAATTGGGTAGTTCTCCCGCCAATCGCGCCAGTTTTGACCTTCGCTACAGTATGAGTATTCCTCACGGCACATCGGAATTTCGTTCATAATTCTCCTTACCGCTGCGACCCTGGAGCAGGGTGCTTTCGGGTTGATGTCGAGTATCATCTGAGGTCGCGGATTGAACTGGTCAACCTTACCCATATAATTTTGTAATTTGGAATCAGAGACGAATTCATTGTCCCACCACAAAACTTTACCGGTCTCGTCGATGGTTATAGGAACAATCACGATGTTATGACCAAGACCATCTCTTTCAGTCCGCCAATTTGGGAGTGGGGTAAAGCAATGCTTATTGTAGGTTTGCAACGGACCATAGGCTTGTCGCGGACGCTCGCAGCCGACGGTTATCAATGACATTGCGAGTGCCAAAGGCAAAATACTTCTCATTCCGATATGCCGCTTTGAAACATTGCAAAAATCAATCTCACTCACACCCTGAAACAAACCCCTTGCACTGCTTCGCCTTAAACCGCCCGATCATGGCCCGCACCGCAGGAGTTTCCTCGCTCCAGTCCGTTTCACCGCATAGCAATTCCTTATGCGGCGTCAGGCGTGCTGACAGCGTGGGCTCCCAATCGGGCATTGCGGCCAGAACTTGTTCGGATGTGTAGAGCAGATATTCGACATAATCCTCGTACGCGCCTTCACTGGGCGCACCGGTGATTGCACAATAATCGGGGTTGGAAAATTCGGGTTTGGATATCGATAGGTTTAGATATTCGCGGTAGATGTCGCGGGCGGATTGTTCGCGTTGCTGCCGGGCGTTGGCGTCAATTTGGACTTTCACGCCGACCAAGGCCGCGACGGCGGCGCATATCGTGACGATGGCAGCCAAGGCTTGCAGCGCCTTTGCACGGGTTTCGAGCCATTTACGCATGGATTATCCTGCCTTTGGCTGTTGCTGGGTGGCGCAGTGGATGCCGCCGCCGGATTCGCCAATTGGATCAACATTCAGCATTTCAATCACCCGCCCTGGATAAAGTGATTGCAGCACTTCTTTGGCTTTGCCATCAGCCGCTTTGTCACCAAATTGGGCTGCGATCACAGCGCCATTGCAGACATAATAATTGACATAGCTGGCG
>JBEBKE010000434.1:0-1389 GCA_040079555.1 Sphingorhabdus sp.
GATGTTCTACGCAATGCAACGCGGCCTGAATGCCGAGGAAGCCGTCGCGCTGATCGTCAACGGCTTTGCCAAGGAAGTGCTGCAGCAACTGCCGATGGAGTTTGCGGTGGAAGCGCAGAAGCTGTTGGGGATTTCTCTTGAGGGGAGTGTGGGGTGATGTTTCTATTAGCAGCAGTTGCCTTAGCGACACCCGTGCCCAAGTCCGATGCTCAAATCGAATACGAGGCGTTGCTTCCTATCGCTATGGTAAATTATCGGACCTGTTTGACATTGAAGACTGACTATTACGCGAAGACAGAAGAGACAGTTGCAACTGTTGTGGATGCTGCTTTTGGTGCTTGCAGCGAAGACCGAGCAACACTGTCAGCCTTGCCAAAGAAAGTTGGTTTGAATGTTTCGGTTGAATCGCACGAGCGACAACTAGCTTGGATTGATGAGCAGGAACGGAAACGGCTCACTCCCTTCGTGATAGACCTTCGAACAAAGTGACATTTATGCTCCAAATATCTAACCTCCACGCCAATGTTGGTGACAAACCTATCCTCAAAGGCTTTTCGCTTGTGCTAGCTGTCGCGGTGACTACTCTTGCTGCTTCGGCTCAGGCCAACGAACCCGTCGAGCATCCAGCAATCGAGAGCACGGTTGCAACAGGTTCTATCACCATTCCAGACGAGTTTGCCCCTGCGGTCGTCCCCTATTTCGACTGCCTGAACAAGGCAATAAACGATGGGGTTGGCAAAACTGGCAGGGGTGCCGATGCAGATCAAGTGCGCATGATCGAAACACAAGCACTCCTGAGTTGTCGGGCGACCCGTGAGACTGCCGCAACCAAGGCTGACAAGTTGCTGCGGGCATATGACAAAAAGATGCCATCTGCCGATCGTACAGCAAAGATCGAAACCAAACTGGTTGGTATTGAGGCCATGTTCACCGGTGTAGGCGACATGATGGACAAAATTAACGCGGCACCGACAGAAGTAGAAAAGACTAATGCTCCAAATAACTAACCTTCATGCCAATGTTGGCGACAAGCCTATTCTCAAGGGCCTCACCCTCTCGCTGAACGCGGGCGAAATCCATGCGATCATGGGTCCGAACGGCGCGGGAAAATCGACGCTCGGTTATGTGCTGTCCGGTCGGCCAGGTTATGAAGTGACCGAAGGTTCGGTGACCTTCAACGGGCAGGACCTCCTCGCGCTCGAACCCCACGAACGCGCCGCCGCTGGCCTGTTCCTTGGCTTCCAATATCCGGTCGAAATCCCCGGCGTGTCGAACGTGCAGTTCCTGCGTGAGGCTTTAAACGCACAACGCAAGAACCGCGACGAGACTCCGCTATCGGGGGCTGAATTCCTGAAGGTCGCGCGCGAACAGGCAGATGCGCTCGGCATG
>JBEBKE010000435.1:0-1386 GCA_040079555.1 Sphingorhabdus sp.
AGGCGGTTGCTTTGAAACCAGCCACGCCACCACCCATGCCGAGCCGACCTATGTCGTCGATGGCATCATCCATTATTGCGTCGCCAACATGCCCGGCGCGGTGCCACAAACCAGCGCCGCTGCACTCAACAATGCGACGCTGCCATACGGCTTGGCGCTTGCGGACAAAGGGTTGGAGGCTTTGCACACGCACAGCGAGATTGGTCGCGGGCTGCTCGCGGGGCTGAACGTCCACAAAGGCAAAGTAACCAGCAAAGCAGTCGCCGAAAGCCTAAGCCTAAAATTTGTCGAAGCCGAGGTCGCGCTCGCTGGATGACTTGTCATCTTGGTGCTGCTAGACAGCCGATATGATAAACGACAGCCGGGTCACCGGGCATCAGCTTGCCGCCATGTTAGGGCTTTCTCAGCCCACCGTCTCGCGCGCGCTGCGCGGGCATAAAAAGGTCAATGAACAGACCCGGCTGCGTGTGCTGGAGCTGGCCAAAGAGCTGAATTATTCGGTCGATCACAATGCGCTGCGGCTGCGCACGCGGCAAAGCTATACGATTGCCCTCGTCTTGCTGTGCCGCCCGGGCGAAAACCGCGCGAATATTAATCCGTTCTACCTGTCGTTGCTTGGTTGTATCGCAGCATCGGCGGCGGACCATGGCTATAATCTGATCGTGTCGTTTCAGGATAATGAGAGCAATTTCTTCGCCAATTACACCGGCAGCGGACAGGCCGACGGGCTGATCGTCATCGGCAGTGGTCAGAATGTTGCTGGCTGGTCATTCTTTGGCCAACAGGTCAAACACAACGCGCCGATGTTGTGCTGGGGCGCGAGCAAAGAAGACCTGATGTCGATCAAAAGCGACAATCCCCAGGGCGTGCGGCTGGCAATTGCGCATCTGCAAGCCAAGGGGTGCCGCTCCATTGCCTTTGTGGGCCCGACCGACAGCGAACAGCCTAGCTTTCAGGACCGCATGGCGACCTATTTGCAAGTGATGGCCGAACAAGGCTTGCCAGTCATCTGCCCTCCTTTGCCCGAAAACGCAGTGCGCGAAGAGCAAGGCTATGCGGCGACTGCTTCGTTGCTTCGTGACAAGGTAGAGTTCGACGGTCTGTTTGCTGCCAATGATTTCATCGCACTCGGTGCGATGCGGGCGCTCGCCGATCACAATGTGCAAGTGGGCAAGGACGTGCGCGTCGTTGGCTTTGACGGCATCGCCACCGGGGCCTATTCGCAGCCGCCGCTGACGACCATCGAACAGGATTACCGCCTTGCAGGCGAAATGCTGGTCAACGCACTGATCGCCGCGATGAAGGGCGAAGCGCCGGATTTGTCGCCCGTGCCGGTGCAGTTGCTCGAACGGGCGAGCGCTTAATAGAATAATTGGTGGCAGGGCT
>JBEBKE010000436.1:0-1386 GCA_040079555.1 Sphingorhabdus sp.
AACCATTCACTTTTTTCTGATGCCAGTTACTTTGAAAAAAATTTGGCAAAAACAAGACGCTAACAAAGGCTAATCATGCGCCGCTTTTGGAAAGAGGTTACGACTCAGCAAAGTGCATGGGGTGTCGGCATAGAGCTGGACGGCAGGCCGCTGAAAACGCCAATGCGCAACGCATTGCTGTTGCCAACCACCGCACTGACCGATGCAGTCGTGGCCGAATGGCGCGCGGTGGAAAAAGAAATCGATCCAGCGAAAATGCCGTTCACCGGCTTTGCCAACGCCGCCATCGACCATGTCGCCCCCGATCGTACCGAGTTTGCCGCACGGATCGCAGCTTACGGACAAACCGATGCGTTTTGTTACCGCGCTGAGGCCGAAGACCCGCTCGCGGCTCGGCAAGCGGCGGAATGGGATCCTTGGCTTGAATGGGCGCGTACGCGTTATGATGTCAGCTTTGTTCTGGTCGAAGGTATCATGCCAAAACCGCAGCCGGCAGCCTCGCTTGAAAAATTGGGAGCTGCGGTTGCGGCGCGCGGCACGTTTGAACTGGCTGCAATGGCAAAGCTTGCGCATCTCTCCGGCTCTTTGGTCGCCACACTTGCGGTCGTAGAGGGGCAGGGAGACGCAGCCGCAATTTGGCCCGCCTGTTGTCTCGACGAAATCTGGCAAGAGGAACTATGGGGTTCCGACTATTGGGCGCAGAAAAACCGCGCCGACCGCGAGGCAGAGTTTATGCAAGCGGCCCAGTTTTTGGAGCTCTTGCGCGGTTAACCCGCGACCAAATCCCGGACAAAACCAATCAGCCCCTTTTGACGGCGGCGTTTGAGGCGCTCCGCTGTCAATATCTGGCGGACTTGGGCGAAGCAGCGGTCGACATTGTCGTTGATCAGGACATAGTCATAGCCGTCCCAGTGGCCGATTTCTGATTTCGCGCGCGCCATACGGTCTGCGATTACGTCATCGCTGTCTTGCGCGCGGCTGTGTAGGCGGCGTTCAAGTTCGTCGATCGACGGCGGCAAGATGAAAACACGGACCACATCGGGGCCCGCCTCTTGATACAGCTGCTGCGCACCCTGCCAGTCGATGTCGAACAATACGTCGCGGCCAGCCGCCAATTCTGCCTCAACGGGCGCTTTGGGCGTGCCATACCGATGGCCAAAAACATGCGCCCATTCAAGGAATGCGCCTGTAGCAGCCATTTCTTTAAACGTCGCGGTATCGGTGAAATGATAGTCTTTGCCGTCAATCTCGCCGGGGCGGGGCGGGCGCGTCGTGTAGCTGACCGACAAAGCGATCTGCTCATCCGCTGTCAGCAACATCCGCGACAGCGTTGATTTTCCCGCACCCGAGGGTGACGAGAGAACAAACAAAAGCCCGCGTCGTTCG
>JBEBKE010000437.1:0-1379 GCA_040079555.1 Sphingorhabdus sp.
GCTGCCGGTGAGCAACAGGCGCAAATTCTTCTTTTTCGCAAACACTGCTTTGGCCGCATCATCGGCGTCGGGCGCGGCCACAACCTCAGTGAAAATCTCGGTAATCGCTTCTGCCGTTGCCCCGTCCAAAGGCCGGTTGACAGCCACAATCCCGCCAAAGGCCGAAACGCTGTCGCATTCCAGTGCCTTGCGATAGGCGTCGATCAATGTCTCCCCGCTGGCAACGCCGCACGGATTGGCATGTTTGACAATGACCACCGTCGGTGGGCCATCGCGAAATTCGCTGACCAGTTCAAGAGCAGCATCCGCGTCGTTGTAATTGTTATAGCTAAGCTCTTTGCCTTGAATCTGTTCGGCCTGCGCGATGCCCGAACCATGCGGGCCAATTGGCAAATATAGCGCCGCGCGTTGGTGCGGGTTTTCGCCGTAGCGCAGCTCTTCGGCCATCGCGCCGTTCACCGCCAGCATATCGGGGAACAGCTGCCCCTGATCGGCAAAGGCGAACCACTGGCTGATCATGCTGTCATAGGCCGCGGTTGCCGAATAGGCCTTAGCGGCACATTTGCGGCGAAAATCAAGGCTGGTTGCGCCGCTCGATTCCTCCAGCTCAGCGATCAGATTGTCGTAATCCGCAGGGTCAGTAACGATGGTCACAAACGCGTGATTCTTTGCCGCACTGCGCACCATCGACGGCCCGCCAATGTCGATATTTTCGATAATTTCGTCACGGCTCGCCCCCTTGGCCACCGTCTGTGCAAAGGGATAGAGGTTGACGATCACCAGATCGATTGCTCCGATGCCGTGTTCCTTCATCGATGCGACATGCTCGGCATTATCACGCACTGCGAGCAAGCCGCCGTGCACTTTTGGATGCAACGTCTTCACGCGCCCATCCATCATTTCGGGGAAGCCGGTCAGGTCGCTGATGTCCATCACTTGAAGGCCAGCATCACGCAAAGTCTTCGCCGTACCACCAGTCGATACCAGCTCCACATCGCGCTTCGCCAGCGCATGGCCCAGTTCAACTAGGCCATTTTTGTCCGAAACCGACAGTAAAGCGCGTTTGATTTTGACGTCCGACATTGGGAAATTCCTATCCGATAAATTTCAATTGCCAGCCAATGCTCATGCCGCCTTTGGGCGCCTGCATTTCGATAACCAACTGGCGTGTGGGGTTGGGACGGCCATATTCATCGACCCAGATGCTGTCTTCGACGGCGATTTTTCCGGCAGTAACCACAAAGCTCCAATTGCTGCCATCGTCCATCCGCATAACAACACTGCGTGCGTCGTCAGCCAGCAGCAATTCGATATCGGGGCCCAGATGAAAGCGCAGATGCGCGGACGCTTCGTTGCGGACTTTAAACCGGTCGTGCGGC
>JBEBKE010000438.1:0-1366 GCA_040079555.1 Sphingorhabdus sp.
AGATTAAACTCGGCATACAGCCCGCGCCATTTGCGCTGCGCCATTTTTTCCGCCTCGGTAAACTCTTGCCCCATGCGTTTGCGGACAATTTTGGGGAAGACATCAAGGAACGCTTCGCCCACATCGCGGGTCATCGCAAAGTTGCGGTCGAACATCTTTTCGCTGTCGGATTCGAGGTGATCGTAAAATATCCCGCCCACGCCGCGATGCAGCTGGCGATGCGGAATCCAGAAATAATCATCGGCCCATTTTTTATAGCGTTCATAAACATCGGGCCCATAAGGAGCGCACGCGGCGCGTAGCCGGGCGTGGAATTCGTCGGTGTCTTCTTGGTATGGAACGGGTGGATTCAAATCCGCGCCGCCACCGAACCAGCGTTTGGTTGTCGCCAAAAACCGCGTGTTCATATGCACAGCGGGGACATGCGGGTTGGCCATATGCGCGACCAAGCTGATTCCCGTTGCAAAGAAATTGGGGTCCTCTGCTGCGCCGTGGATCGTCTGTGCAAACTCCGGATTAAACGCGCCGCCGACGGTCGAGACGTTGACGCCGACCTTTTCAAACACCTTGCCCTTCATCACGCCGCGAACGCCACCGCCACCGGGCGAACCATCATGATCGGTGCGGTCCCAGCTGAGATAGTCAAAGCTGGCGTCCGATCCGGCTTCACGTTCGATGGCTTCAAACGCGGCACAGATGCGCGTGCGCAATGCTTCGAACCAATCGCGGGCGGATTGCTGTTGGGTGTCGAGGGAAAGGGTCATCGTCGTTACTCCGGGGGAAGCTGGTCTGTCTGGCGCAGCGCCTCTGCCAATGCGATGCCAGCGGCCACCGAAACATTCAAGGATCGAAATGGCGGCAGCATCGGAATCCGGATGCGCAAATCGGCGGCGGCATGCAGGTCGTCAGGGACTCCTGAGCTTTCTGATCCCATCAGGATGATATCATCGGGCTGGAACTCGACATTGAAGAGGGAACTCGATCCTTTGGTCGTCATCAAGACAATCCGGCGCTGGTTGGCTTTTGCGCTGGCGATAAACCCAGCCGCGTCTTGGTGACGCTCAATCTCCACCGCATCAGCATAATCCATGCCCGCACGCTTCAATGATTTGTCCGAAAACGGAAATCCGCAAGGCTCGATAATGTCGCATTTGACATTAAAACATGCGGATAGGCGCAGGACTGCGCCCATATTTCCGGCAATTTCGGGCTGATAAAGCGCTATTCTCATGTTCGATTCCGTCTCAATTCCGCTTTTTGCAAGTTGGTTCCACAGTTATGTCTCCTATTGTCCAAATTCCGTATTGGCAAATCGGCGAAGTTGCGTCTATCAGGCCGCTGAATCGCGTGGGGCATTGACTGTTCT
>JBEBKE010000439.1:0-1350 GCA_040079555.1 Sphingorhabdus sp.
AGCGCCATTTGCAGGTTCATCCCCATTTCAGCTGCCAGCAATGCCTGATCGAACGGCAAAGGCACCGCATCGGGCAGCATATAGTCGCCATCGATTGCTACCGAGCGGCGGACGAAACGGCGCAGCAGGCCGGGTGCGTCCAGACGTACGGTGAAGTCGGGAATGTCAGGCGCGGGGTAGTCGGCGTAGAGCCCACGCAATTGCGCAACCGGTTGCTGCCAGCGCGAACCGATGCGAAACGCCGCTGGCCCCACCTGAACGCGAAACTCATACATCGCGGGTCACGCGATCAACGAGGCCGAGGTCAGCTAGCTCCTCCAGTCGAGCGGACACAACGGCAATGGCGTCATCTGCGTCACCCAGATCAAATTGCGCGGACAGGCGTTCCAGCACATTGGCCGCATCCATCGCCGCGTCACCCATCGACGCCAAAATTTCTGGCACCGGCTCGGCGACCATATGGGTAATGCCGGAACGCCTTTGATAGATCAACGTGATCACATCCAGCGGTTCGATCAACCGCTGGTCTGCTGGTTCAGCTTGATAGAGGATAGATTGCGAAGGCACACAAACGGCCTAACGCAAGAAATTCAAATTTCAATGAACGCGAGACACCTTAGCGTGGCATTTGCAGCGAGGCGTAGCAGGTAAAGCCGCTTTGGCCCGCCTGCAGGCGCTTGATATAGTTCACATAAGCACGGCTTTGGTCATAGGTCGTGCCAGGCAGTTGCGCACCGCCCAGTGCGTTTTTGACCTGCTCACCCGTGAATTTCTGGCCAGTCGCGGAAAATGAACCCGGCGTGTCAGGCGTTACCAACTGACCATAAGCATCGATATTCATGCCGGTTCCATGCGGTCCGGGAACTGGGATTTGGCAATTCAGCACCGAACCTGCGGTCTGCGCGAGCGCGGGGCGCACCGTCACAACTGCGGAGGCAGCAGCGGCACCCAGCATCAACGCACGCCGGCTCGTCGGCGCTTTCGCGACCTTGGCTGCTAAATTATCGTCCTGCTTATCCATCGCAGCTATTTCCCTGAAAAACCTTAAAGCCCGCTTAGCAGAATTTTGCTATCCCGCCAGCTACCGCAAATGCGCAGAAACGCTGCGTCCATTTACGGGACAGGCCTAAACGCAAAGACTAACGGACGGCAAGTCAGCTTTGGTAAAATCGGATTATGACAGCACTGTCATAAATCTGTCATGCTTCACCGCCACTCCCATGATCGAACCATGCGAGTCGATCCATGAATATTTCTGCCGATCACAAGATGCTGGACCTGATGGTCCGCCCCGCGTTGTTGCTCAGCGACAATAAAATCGAACATGCCAACCCTGCGGCACAGTTTATG
>JBEBKE010000440.1:0-1343 GCA_040079555.1 Sphingorhabdus sp.
TGAGTCATGGGTTTTCTAAAGCCACAGGAATCCCAGCGATGCAACCTTATCCTCCCCATCGACTTGCGATGGGGAGGTGGCAGTTGCGCAGCAACTGACGGAGGGGACAGCAACCTCGAAAGCCCCTCCGTCTCGCCCGTGCTGACGCCCGGTCGATCCACCTCCCCATCGCAAGTCGATGGAGAGGATTTTTATGCGTTGTGGCTTTTGTAACAATCGGTCCCTATATAAGGACCATCATGACAACACTCTCCCACCTGTTTCCCATCAAGATCCTGCCCGAAGACATCGACTTTATGGGGCATGTGAACAATTCGAGGTATTTGAATTGGGTGCAAGAAGCGGTACTGGAGCATTGGCGCAATCTCGCCCCACCAGACGCGGTCGCGGCGCGCGCATGGGTGGCGTTAAAGCACGAGATTACCTATCGGAAACCCGCATTTCTTGAGGATGATGTCGTTGCCAATGTGGTGCTGGAAAAAATCCACGGCGCACGCGCATTTTACGACACTGTCATCAAACGCGGCGAAGAAGTGCTGGCCGAGGTCAAGTCCAGCTGGTGCTGTATCGACGCCGATACACTGCGCCCCGCGCGGATCAGTGCAGATGTTTCAGCGTATTTCTTTCCGAAAGTGGATTGAGTAGCTATATTAGCATAATGTCGCTGCCCTTCATCATCCTGATCGTCCTGACCACCTTTGTGGCGATGGAGCTGATCGCGTGGGGCAGCCATAAATATATTATGCACGGATGGGGCTGGGGATGGCACCGCGACCATCACGAACCGCATGATAACGCGCTGGAAAAGAACGACCTTTACGGCATTGTCGGTGCGGTGATGAGCATTTCAATGTTTGCCGTCGGTAGCCCGTTGGTGATGGGCGCTCAGGCGTGGGAGCCGGGGACTTGGGTCGGCCTTGGCGTTTTGTTTTATGGCATCGTGTATACCTTGGTGCATGACGGGCTGGTCCATCAACGCTATTTCCGCTGGGTGCCGAAAAGTGGCTATGCCAAACGGCTGGTGCAAGCGCATAAGCTGCATCATGCAACCATCGGCAAAGAAGGCGGGGTCAGTTTCGGCTTTGTCTTTGCGCGCGATCCATCGGTGTTGAAGCAAGAGTTAAAGGTGCAGCGTGCGGCTGGTGTCGCGGTTGTGCGCGAGGCCGCCCTTTAACCCTCCGGCCTAGTCCACAGCCAGCTCAAGCATACCACCGCAATGACAGGCGGCAGAAATACCCAAGGCGCAGCCAGCGTCAAATACCCAAAAATGATGCTGGCGGAGAACGCAAAGGTCGCCGCGACCTTCCCGCGCCTACTCACCGCCCCTTTTTCACGCCACGTCC
>JBEBKE010000441.1:0-1334 GCA_040079555.1 Sphingorhabdus sp.
CGCGCCGCCTGTGCCAATTCGTCGGCGACTAACGGGAAGTGCGTGCAGCCAAGCACCATCGCGTCCAATTGTTCACCGCCGGGCTGGCCAATCAAACCGGCGACAGCATTGCGGCACACCTGCATATCGGGTGCCTCGCCGCGCAATTTTGCTTCGGCGGCATAGACCAAGTCGGGGGCGGCGTGGCGCAACATTGTCATTCCGTCGGCATGTTCAGCTTGCAACCGATCGACATAAGGCTGGCGGATTGTCGCTTTAGTGCCAAGCAGCCCGAATACGCCGGTTTCCGAGGCGAGTGCCGCGGGCTTAATCGCCGGAACAGTCCCGACAATCGGTACGCCTAAGACCGCGCGAACATGACCCAAGGCTATGACCGAGGCGGTGTTGCAAGCGATAACAACGATGCTCGGTTTGAACCGCTCGCTTAGGCGCCCCAGCAAGGCGCAAACGCGCGTGGCAACTTCCATCTCGCTTTTTTCGCCATAGGGGATACCTGCGTAGTCTGCTGCATAAACCATCGGCGCATTGGGCAATACTGCACGTACTTTTGCAAAAACCGAGAGTCCGCCGACGCCGGTATCGAAAAATAGAAAAGGTTGTTGTGGGTCACCCATTGCTCGCTGATAGTTAGCAATTCGCTTTCACACAATCGCCATTGAGCGTTGGCAACAAAGACGTTAAGACTGGAACAAATCAGGAAAAGGATCGTGGGTATGGCTGGGATGGATGCAATTTGGGCAGCCTTAATCGGCTATTTTTGCGGCGCTATCCCATTTGCGATGATCCTGACGCGGTTGGGCGGTGCGGGTGATTTGCGCACCATTGGATCGGGCAATATCGGTGCAACCAATGTGTTGCGGACAGGACGCAAAGGGTTGGCTGCCCTTACCCTGATCCTCGATTTGCTTAAAGGTACCGTGGCCGTATTGTTGGCACGGCATTTTTTTTCAGGAACCGAAATCGTCGCGGCGGCGGGTGCATTTTTTGGACATCTCTACCCCGTTTGGATTGGGTTCAAAGGCGGTAAAGGCGTGGCGACTTATGCTGGTATAAGCTTCGGCCTGTGGTGGCCCATCGGCCTTGGCTATGCTTTGACTTGGATTTTGTTGGCGGCGATAACACGCATTTCCTCCGCCGCCGGTCTTGGCGCGGCAGCGATTGCGCCGGTATTGGCTTGGGCGTTCGGCTATGCGGAGTATGTGCCGGTATTGGCAGCCATCACCGTGATCGGGTTTTTAAAGCATCGTGATAATATTAGCCGGCTGATCGCGGGGACTGAACCAAAGATCGGTCAGAAATAGAGCTGTGGACGACGTATTTGCCAAGCTGCAGCT
>JBEBKE010000442.1:0-1333 GCA_040079555.1 Sphingorhabdus sp.
GCGCTTGGCTTGGCGTTTGATGCTGTTCAGATCGACCGTTTCGCCCGGCGCATGATCGCCTCGGCTAGCGGTACCCAGCCCGACAAGCCCATCCACGTCGTTCGCGACAAAGCTGATGTCACCCGCGCCGCGTTTCAGTGGATCGAGAGCAGCCATTTCCGGCAGCCCCAGGTCGCGGTTGATGTCGTTCAACCGGCCCAGCAATTTGGCATTGCCCTCAGTCGGGGCCATCGCCGGGTAAGCGCCCGGATCAAAGCTGAGCGTTGCATCGGTTAGAGGCGCATGGTCGGCGACGATTGCCGCCATTTTGGCTTTCACGCGCTCGGTCTGTTCAGGCGACAATGTGCGGAAATCGCCGCGCGCCAGCGCGATGCCGGGGATAATGTTGGTCTTGCCCTTGGCGGACATGCGGATGCCATCGGGATCGAGCGTGGCTTCTTGTCCGCCTGCGATCAGGCCGACGTTAAAGGTCAGGTTTTGTTCGGGCAATTCGGTACGGAACCGGTGGATGATCCGCGCCAATTCATTGATGGCGCCATCGCCATAGGTTTCGTTAAAGATCAGCGAGCTATGGCCGGTCTTGCCGCTAACTTCTAGCTTCCAGCTGTTTGACGAACGGCGGGCGATTGTGCCCATGTCTTTACCGTTGTCGGTGACTAGTCCCTCAAAATCCAGCGCAACATCGGCGCGTTTGCCAGCGGCGATTAACGGCGCGCGGGTAACCTCGATCGGGTCGCCACTGTCTTCTTCGTCGCCGGTCATGTGGATTTCGATGTTGGCGTCTTTCAACGTGCCTGCGGCCTGCATCGCACGAAGCGCAGTAACGATTACAGTCATCCCGCCTTTGTCATCGCCCGCGCCGGGGCCTTCGGCCTCATCGCCTTTTCGGACAAAGGTTTGAAATGGGCTGTCGGGTTCAAATACTGTGTCGAGATGGGCAATCAGCAATAGCTTTTTATTGCCTTTTTTGCCCGTCCTGGTCGCAACCAGATGACCGGCACGTTTGGCAGCAGCCATGTCTTGCCATTCAAAACTGAACCCCAACGGAGCCAGTTCGGCGCGCATCATGTCGGCAATTTTGCGGACACCATCAAAGTTCATCGTACCGGAATTTTGGTTGACCATGCGTTCTAGCAAAGCGACCGAGCGTTCATATTCCGCGTCAACGGTCGCTGCCATTTTTGTTTCGGCCTTCGACAATTGCGCCGCCGCCGGAACAGAACAACCAAGCGCCAGCCCCGCACCCATTAGGGCGAGGGACCGGCGCAGAGTTTTTGCAGTTGCCATCAAGCAGGCAGCCCAGTGATCGATTTGGTTTCCATAAAGTCTTTCA
>JBEBKE010000443.1:0-1328 GCA_040079555.1 Sphingorhabdus sp.
CGCGCGACGCAGCGATTCAATCGAATAATCATCCTGCTGCTCGCGAGTCAGCTGATAGTCATTGGCGGTATCTTGCGCAAATGTCCCCATCGCGCGCCCAGGCTCATAGGCGTCTTCCAATCCATCGAGGAACATATGGTCATAGGCGGTATCGTGGCCGATACGCGCACCGCTGCGGTGCTTTTTCAAAAGATAGGGCGCATTGGTCATGCTCTCCATCCCGCCTGCAATGACATAATCGACTGAGCCTGATGCGATGGCCTCGGCACCCATGATCACGGTTTGCATGCCGCTGCCGCAGACCTTGTTGACCGTTGTCGCTTGCACCGATGTTGGTAGGCCTGCCTTGATCGCTGCTTGGCGGGCAGGGGCTTGGCCCAAACCTGCGGGCAGCACACAGCCCATATAGATGCGCTCAATCACGTCGCCAGATACGCCGGCGCGCTCGACCGCTGCCTTTACCGCCGTTGCGCCAAGGTCGGTTGCCGCAACATCGGACAAAGCGCCCTGCATCGCGCCCATCGGGGTGCGCGCGAATGAGAGGATGACGACGGGATCGGTGCTGCTCATAGTGGGATTCCTTGGACTCGGGAGACGTTACGGTTTTGGCCATAATAGCGCGCGGCGTGCAACACAATGCGCTGCTGCGTTGCATTCGTGGCAATAGGTGTTAATCATTCGATTAAATCGAGGAGAGATTTGATGACCGCCGACCTGCAATCCATTCTGCAAAAACAAAAAACCGCTTTTACCGCAGCGATGCCCGAACCATTGGCCGTTCGCCGCGACCGGATCGACCGCGCAATTGCGTTGTTGATCGACACTAAGGACGAGTTTGCCCGCGCGGTATCGGCTGATTTCGGCCATCGCAGCACCGAACAAACGCTGATGACTGACATCATGCCCTCGGTCAGCGCGATGAAACACGCCAAGAAACATTTCGAAAGCTGGGCACGCGGTGAAAAGCGTAAGCCGACTTTCCCATTGGGTCTGATCGGTGCGAAGGCCGAGGTCCGCTATCAACCCAAGGGCGTGGTGGGCGTTGTTGCTCCGTGGAATTTCCCCATCGGCATGGTGATGGTGCCGATGGCTGGTATCCTTGCGGCGGGCAACCGCGCGATGGTGAAGCCGTCGGAATTTACCGAGCGTGTCGCGGAAGTGTTCGCGCAGGTCGTTCCCAAATATTTTGCCGAAGATGAAATTGCGGTGATTACGGGCGGCGTTGAAGTTGGCACGGAGTTTTCCAAGCTGGCCTTCGATCACATGATCTTCACCGGCGCGACCAGTGTGGGTAAGCACATCATGCGCGCGGCGGCGGAAAATCTGGT
>JBEBKE010000444.1:0-1326 GCA_040079555.1 Sphingorhabdus sp.
GCTGACGCGTATTCACGGGCCGTTTGTGTCCGATGACGAAGTCCGCCGCGTTGCGGACCATTGGCGCGGGCAGGGGCAACCCGATTATATTTCCTCCGTTACCGAAGACCCCGAAGATGGCGGCTTTGCCTTGGATGGCATCGGCGATGACGACAGTCCAGAGGACGCGACCTACCGGAAAGCCTGTCAGATTGTGTTTGAAAGCCAGAAAGCATCGACTAGCTGGGTCCAGCGGCAACTGCGCATCGGCTATAACAGCGCGGCGCGGCTAATCGACCGTATGGAAGAAGACGGCTTTATCAGCGCGCCCAACCATATCGGCCGCCGCGAAGTCCTGCGCGACCGCAATGGCGAGCCGATTTAGGATAGCTGCCACCGGCGATTAACATCCCATTCAAGCCAGCGCGCCTAATCGCGCCAGCTAAGTTGAAAAGGAAACAAAGATGAAAAACATCTTCACAGCACTCGCGCTCTCCCCGGTTTTGGTCGCAACCAGTGCCGCTGCGCCTGCGCAAAGCACCAATGATCTGTCCGAGGTCGTCGCGCATATGCAAGCGACCACCACCATGTCGGGCAGCTTCACCCAAACTGACCGCAACGGCAAATCGCTGACCGGAAAAATCCTGTTAAAACGCCCCGGCCATGTCCGTTTTGAATATCAAAAAGGTGTGCCGTTGTTGATCGTGGCGGACGGCAAATCGCTGACGATGATCGATTATGAAGTGAAGCAAGTGCAACGCTGGCCGATCAAAAACAGCCCGCTGGCGGCTCTGCTTGATCCCGGCAAGGACCTTGCGCGCTATGGCAAGCGTGTGAACACGTCGGACAAAAATGTGATCAGCGTCGAGGTGAAAGACCCCAAGCGCCCCGAATATGGTACCATCACGATGGTCTTTGTGCGTCAGGCTGGCGCGCCAGGCGGATTGACGCTGAACGGCTGGGTCGCGCTTGATTCGAAAAACAACCGAACATCGATCCGACTCAGCGGGTTGAAATTCAACACACCCATCGCGCAATCCAGCTTTACGTGGAAAGACCCGCGCCCTGCGAAGCGGAAACAGTAAAGGCGGGCGATGAACCGAGGCGGCGGGCCGACCAGATGAAAGCCTGAACGCATTTGTTCATCTGGGGGACAGGTTACCCAGCCTATTTTCTAAGCATCGAAAGACGGTCGCTACGCGGTTTTCCCCCTGTTGCCCCGTAGCGTATTATCCGCCTTTTGATATTAGCGTGACGAACGCAAGCTTGGCCCTCATCCCAATTGCCCCCGGGATGGGGGCTTTGCTTTTTTGGTGGCCTATATTGGCAAAGCGGTTGCACGAAAAC
>JBEBKE010000445.1:0-1316 GCA_040079555.1 Sphingorhabdus sp.
GATTGCAGCACTTCTTTGGCTTTGCCATCAGCCGCTTTGTCACCAAATTGGGCTGCGATCACAGCGCCATTGCAGACATAATAATTGACATAGCTGGCGACAAAATCGGCTTTGCGCGACCGGATATTGACCGGGTCGGGCAGGCGGATGATCTCAAGCTTTTTACCGCGCGCGTCGGTTGCGTTTTGCAGGATTTCCAGCGTTTCATGGCCGGAGACTGACCAAGGATCGTCTGGATCAATGGCGTCACCCAATTGGATTAGTACTTTACCCGGCCCGACAAAGCGCGCGAGTGCGTCGATATGATAATCGGTGATGTCTTTACCCGCGATGCCGGGGGACCAAATCATTTTTTCGCCGCCCAGCGACTTTAAGAGCGCCAGCTCGACCTCAGCTTTGCTCCCTGCATTCCGGTTGGGGTTCACCCAGCAGCTGGCATGAGCCAACAAAGTTCCGGCGCCATCATGCTCCACACCACCCTGTTCGCCCACCAAACCGGTATCGAGCAATGGCAATCCAAGCCGTTGGGCTATGCGTTCTGCGATCAAAGCATCATTACCATGTGGTTGTTTGTCGCCCCAGCCGTTGAAGTGAAAATTGGCAATCGCCATTTCGCCGCGAGCATTATTGATAAAGGTCGGTCCGGAATCACGGCACCAAAGATCGTCGGTGGGAATGTTCCAAAGTTCAATTTCAGGCGACAAGGCTTTTCGCGCAGCGGTTGCGTGTGCATCTGGCACCAACACCACAACGGGTTCAAACTTGGCGATGTTGTTAGCGATCAGCGCGATACTCGCTTGCACTTTTTTGAGCGAGCGTGGCTCATAGATGTCGAGGTTCACCGGCCATTGCATGATCGTGCGTTCATGCGGTTCGGATTCCAGCGGCATTTCATAACCGTCAATCATGGCTGCCTCACGCAATGCGCCTTCGGTGCATCCGCCCATAAAGGGCAGCAGCGCAAGCCCAGCGCCTGCGTGCAATATCTGTCGTCTGTCCAATGCCATAAATCCCCCAAACAAGATTCATGGTATCGCGACGCTGTTGATATCGCAATGTAACATCTTCGCTATAGCTTAGCTCAATCGATCCCTAAACTCTTCCCAGCCAAATTCCCGCACACATCGCAGTTCGTCGGTGTCGCTGTTCCATAGCCAGATCGAGGGCAGGGGCACGCCGTTGAAGGTAGTGGTTTTGACCATTGAGTAATGCGCTTGATCGAGGAAGGCGAAGCGCGTTCCGGGTTCTGCGGTAACGGGCAGGCGGTAGTCGCCGATGATGTCGCCCGCTAGGCAGCTGGGGCCGCCCAGACGCAT
>JBEBKE010000446.1:0-1305 GCA_040079555.1 Sphingorhabdus sp.
ATCCGCACCAAACGGTTGTCCAAAACCTCACCGCGTGCATCGCGTGCATCAATCGCTTCGGAAAAACTGTCATAGACATCATCGTCGCACAGGAACCGAAGCGACGCTTTGTCGCCGGTCCAATAAGCAGCCAGAACCATGCCATAGGCCGACTTCGCACCTTCAAGGAACAAGGCAGGGTCGAACTGGCGATCGGCATTGGCGATGGAACGGAGGCCGCTGTTTGCCGCCATATCAACCAATTCGGGGTTCAATGCGACATTGCTCGACGCCGCCTCGCCTTGGCCCAAAGGCTGGCGCTGAATGACCGGCGCGCGGTCGTCAGCCACTTTGCGCGGCGCTGGTTCTTGTTCATGCCCTGTGCGTTTGCCCAGCACAGAATAGAGCCTCAACCCCAAAAAGGCAGCAACCATAGCGAGCAGGACAATTTCAAAATTCACAAGCATGAAGCCTTATCAAAATACTCTCGGTCTATTCCGATAGCATGAACAACCAAATTGCCGGTTAACGCGGCTTGAACAAAGCAACCCCAGCGGCTGTATTGAACATAGGATCAAAACCGCCGATTTTCAAACGCCTTGATAAAATAAACCTATTGGCGAATTTCGCGGCAGTGTGAATGCAGGCATTGCCCTTTATTCGCCTCGCTGCTAGGCGCGACGCCAACTTTAGGGTCGGCAAAAAGGCTGGCTTAAACACGCAACAGGAAAGCACACATCATGGCTGATGAAGAAGGCAACATCGTTTCAGAAACCCTGAAAACCAATGGCGAAGACACCGCCCCCGCAGTTGGTATGTTAAGCCAGTATATCAAAGACTTGTCGGTCGAAAACCCCAATGCACCGCAAAGCTACACCTGGGATAGCGCGCCGCAAATCGACGTTCAGGTGAACATTCAGGTTAACCCAGTCAGCGACGATGTGCACGAAGTGACTCTGTCGCTTGGCACCAAAGCATCCGGCGACGAAGGCATCCGCTTTAACGTTGAGCTTGAATTTGCGACCTTGTTTGGCGTGCGTAACGTCGCCGCCGATCAAGCGCATCAGTTCCTTTATGGCGAAGCACCGCGCCTGATGTTCCCCTTTGCGCGCCGGATTATTTCGGATGCAACGCGCGATGCGGGCTATCCGCCGCTGGTTTTGGAGCCGATTGATTTCAACTCGCTGTACTTGCAGCAGTTGGCGCAAGCACAGGCAACCGCAGAGGCCGAGCCGGCCGGAAACGCTTGAGCGGCTGACGGCGGGAAGCGGCGATGAGCCTGCTTAAACACACGTCGACTATCGCTGGCTTTACTGTCATCAGCCG
>JBEBKE010000447.1:0-1302 GCA_040079555.1 Sphingorhabdus sp.
CCATAGCCGCCAATCAACAGATGCGGCGCGGCGTTATCCGACAACCGTTGCAGCGTCATTTCCGCCAGCGCGATTTCAGAGCCATTCATCCGCGTGCTCATCAATTCATTGCGATTCAGCACGATCATGAAATCATCGCCGCGACTATAAAGTTCCAACGTATCGCCCCCGGGGACATGCGCGGTGCCAAGATGTGTGCGTGGGATCATATAAGGGCGGTGGAGGAAGTGGGTTGCGTTGGCAAGGGGGCGGTGTGGCAAACTCTGTTGCTTTCAGCACTCTAACTAATGCCGCCTACGGCTCCAGCCGCGCTGGGCAAACCAGTTAGTGACAGCACAGACTATTTCAGTGCTCCCTTTAAAAACCAAAGCACCCGCTGCCGGTAAACATCATTGCCCAAATCGCTTATTTGATCGTGCTCTAGGCCATCAACAATCCACAGTTGGCCGGGGCCCGGAAAGCCATCAAACAACAGCTTGCTTTCATCGGCGGGGGTATAGCTATCTTTTGCTCCACCAATCACCAAAACGGGGCCGGGGAATTTTGATGTGCCGTTAACTGGGCTAATATTACCCGGCCAAGCACCATAACGAAATGGGGATTGATAAGTCAGCAGCGGCGTTATGATGGCAGCAGCAAAGCTTCCAACTCGAGTTGCAACTCGGTTGCGAATGGCGCGATCAATATCGGGGTAAACCGCCTTTAAGATCAAAGCATCAACTGGCAGCGGTCCATCTTTACCGAGCAGCGATGCTGCGCCACCTAATGAAACACCGATGACCCCTATTTTTGCCTTTGGGCTGTCCTTTTTGATCCATGCAACGGCGGCCTCGGCATCCCGTGCCTCAAAAAGTCCAAAGCTCTTCGCCTCCTCTTGTGATTCTCCGTGCCCCCTAAAATCAATTGCCATCGCCGCATATCCGGCATTGTTAAGCCATGCGGCATGACCTTTAAACTGATTACGTGACGCACCATTGCCGTGCAGCATCAAGATCACTGGAGCTTCGGAAGAAGCAACCGGAAAATAGCTTGCAGCAATTTTTACACCATCGATGGTACGGAGAGTGATTTCCTGTTCGGTGGCGGCCAGAGGTCCGACCACAGAGGGCGTAGCCCGTGTCGCCATGTTGCCGAAAAGTGTGATCACTGCCAGGCCGGCAGTAATGGCAATGCCTGATAATAGTGCAAGCCGACGATAGCGCATCAATGCCCCGCCTGCTCGCCGCGCTCCAGCCCGCTGGCCTGTAACTGCGCATCGATCATCGCCATCAGCCGGTCGAGGCCCTCAACCGAAGAAGCCTC
>JBEBKE010000448.1:0-1297 GCA_040079555.1 Sphingorhabdus sp.
TGCTTCCCAGACGTAGGCCGGGGGGCCCTCTTCGCCAGCATGTGCGACGAGTTTCAAACCCTTTGCCTTTGCCTCGGCAAACACGCGCGCGAACTTCGCAGGGGGATGTCCGACTTCCGAGGAGTCCAAACCAACGCCGGTGATGTGATTGAGCCAAGGCTCGGCTTCGCGCAACGTGGCGAACGCCGCGTCTTCGTCAAGATGGCGCAAAAAGCACATGATGAGGCAATAGCTAATTCCGAACTGATCCTGCCCGGCATCCAGCGCGCGCAAAATGCCGCCGATTGCCGTGTCGAACGCCACCCCGCGTTCGGTGTGGCCCTGCGGGTCAAAGAAGATTTCGACGTGGCGCACTGTGTCGGCGTTCGCACGTTCGAGGTACGCAAAGGTCAGGTCGTAAAAATCCTGCTCCGTCAGCAGCACGCCCATCCCTTGGTAGTAGATATCCAAGAAATCTTGCAGGTTAGAAAAATCATAAGCGGCGCGGACATCTTCGATGCTGGCAAAGGGAATCGTCACATTGTTGCGCTTTGCCAATGCAAACAGCATTTCGGGCTCCAGCGAACCTTCGATGTGCAGATGCAATTCCGCCTTTGGAAGCACGTCGATCAAAGCGTTGCGTGCTGCGTTATCCATCGTCAGTTTTTCCCTTGCAAGATGATATCAGCACCGGGTTTGTTGGCGCGGATTTCGTCCTTGGTCAGGCCGTTAATCTCGTGCGGAAAGACGAGCCAATCGTCGGTTTTGTACAC
Organism: Sphingorhabdus sp.; assembly: GCA_040079555.1. Lineage (GTDB taxonomy): Bacteria > Pseudomonadota > Alphaproteobacteria > Sphingomonadales > Sphingomonadaceae > Sphingorhabdus_B. The sequence continues at coordinate 753 of JBEBKE010000448.1, forward strand.
ATAAAAATCCGGCGCAATATCCGTCACATTGCGGGCCGGCTTAAAATACACGGTCGCGATCTTAACGGTGCGCGGCATATTGTGGCGGCACCGCGCCTGTAACTCTTGCAGAAATGCGCGGATCGACCGCCCCGAATCAAATACATCGTCGATCACCAGCAAAGCGTCATCGGGGTTCAGCGTGTCGATCAAATAGCCCAGCGCATAAACGCGCACTTCGGGCTCTTGCTGGTCGATGCCGGTGTAGGATGAGGTCCGGATAGCGATGTGATCGCAGTCGATACCGCGATATTCGAGCAGTTCCTGCACCGCGATGCCGATCGGCGCGCCGCCGCGCCAGATGCCGACAATATGGGTCGGGCGAAAATCCGATTCAGCAACCAGATTGGCAAGCCGGAACGAATCCTCCAGCAGTTGATCCGCGGTCAAATAGACTTTCGGAATGCTCACATTTCCCCACGTTCGCGTCGGATCGCATACCATTTTTCGACATTGGCGTTGTGTTCTTCCAACGTGTTGGCAAACACATGACCGCCTTTGCCATC
>JBEBKE010000449.1:0-1297 GCA_040079555.1 Sphingorhabdus sp.
CGCGGCGTGGCGCACAGAATCTGGCCGTTTGGTTAGCGTGTTGGCCGTCGCTGCACTCATTGGGGCAGGGGCTTATGCTGCGCATTATTTCTGCGCTGGCATATCTGCCGATGCGTTCGACGGTCTTTACCGGACCGATGCGTTTGGCAGCTTTGCCAAAATCCTGATCTATTTTGCTGCGGCCATCGCTTTGGTGATCGCACCGTCGTCGCTGGAAAAAAGTGGTGCGATGCGCGCGGAATATCCGGTGCTGATCGTCCTCGCTGCGGTCGGTATGGGCGTCATGGTGTCGGCAACCGACCTGATTACGCTGTATATCGGGCTAGAGCTTAACAGCCTTGCCGCATACGTTCTCGCCAGCTTTGCGCGCAACGACGAACGCTCGGCAGAGGCTGGTCTGAAATACTTCGTCCTTGGCGCGCTTGCCAGCGGAATATTGCTGTTCGGCATGTCGTTGCTTTATGGCTTTACCGGCTCAACCGGATTTGACGCTATTGGCAAAGCGATGGCGGGTGATATCAGCATGGGCAAATTGCTCGGGCTGATTTTTGTGCTGTCGGGCCTTGCGTTCAAAATCAGTGCCGCACCATTCCATATGTGGACGCCCGACGTGTACGAAGGCGCACCGACGCCGATCACGGCATTCTTCGCCAGCGCACCCAAGGTGGCGGCCAGCGCCTTGCTGATCCGCGTGACAATCGAAGCATTTGGCAATCAGATCGCGACGTGGCAGCAGATCATCATCGTTATCTCGTTGATGTCGATCATCATTGGTGCAGTCGGCGCCATAGGACAGCAAAACCTCAAACGCCTTTTGGCGTATAGCTCGATTAACAATGTCGGCTTTTTGTTGATCGGTTTGGCCGCTGGAACCGAGGCTGGTATTGCTGGGATGCTGACCTATCTGGTCATCTATGTCCTGATGACGCTCGGCGGTTTTATCTGCCTGATGCAGCTAAAGGGCAGCGATGGCACAATCAAAGAGGGCTTTGCTGACATTGCGGGACTTTCAAAATCGCAACCGATGCTGGCCGCTGCCTTTGCCGTATTCATGTTCAGCCTAGCCGGTATCCCGCCCCTGTTCGGTTTCTGGGGTAAGCTCGTCGTTTTTAACGCAGCGGTTGCCGCCGGGCTGTTGCCGCTTGCGGTCATTGGCATCGTCGCATCGGTCATTGGCGCTTTCTATTATCTGAAAGTGATCAAGGTCATGTATTTTGACGAGCCGGCGGGACAGATCGTTGCGGGTGACGACAAGGTGCTGCCTTATGTGGGCGGCGCGATGGCGCTCGCGGTGTCG
>JBEBKE010000450.1:0-1294 GCA_040079555.1 Sphingorhabdus sp.
CAAGCCCCACCCCAACCCCTCCCCTAAAAAGCAGGGGCTTAGAGTCCGCCAACATCCCCACTGCATCTGGCGTCGGCCCGGCGGTCAGAGGCAGGATGGTGTGGTGCACATCGATCATCCGGTCGCGCTCTTTGTGGATCATCGGCGGCAGTTCGTGCATATGGTCGCGGTAATAGGCGTCGTCATAGGCGTCTTCCTTCACCCATTCCCAACCGCCGTTATCCAGCAACATTGCCTCGACCTGCGGCAGATCATCGCGCGCCACCATGATGTCGAGATCGCCGATATGCCTCCCCTGCCCCGCTTTTAGCTCCGCCGCGGCGTAGGCAGTGCCTTTTAGCAAAACGACTTTGCCAGCATATCCAGCCAAAGCGCATCGCGCACATTCCGCCTCCCACAATGCTGTGCGCCGCTGATGCTCGGCATTGATTCGGGCATCGGATAATATGTGCGCGATTGCGTCTGGCACCGGCTCTGCCGACAGCCGGTGAGCCAGCGTTCCGATCAACTGTTCTGCGCGTGCCATCGTCATCAGCGCAGTCCAGCCATCGGCGTCCAGAGACCGTGTGGACGCCGGATCGCGCAAGGCATTTACCAGCAGCATCGCGTCGCGCGTCATGCCAGTTCCGCCCATAGTTGCTCGACCAGCATCATCGCCTCTTCGCCTGACTGATAATCGATGGCGCGCGCCGGAATGGTTTTGACAAAGCGCGTCATCGCGCGAAATCCGGCCTCGCCCAGCGCGACATAATTGGTGGAGGCTTGCGTCATCCGCATAAAGTTTTCACCGGGGGCAACTTCGCGGATGGCGGGGTCATAGCCAAAGCGCGGGAACAGCAACAAAGCAGGCTTTGCTGCCTCACCCATGCGCGCGATGGCATCGGCGGGGGGCACCAGATGGCGGATGTCGCCTTTCGGTGTTCCTTGCATCAATGGGCCAAAACGGACCGGATCAGCCGTCGCCTCCATCGCGGCAATGGCGCTGTTTTTCAGGCTAATCAGGCGCGGGAACGGCACTGCCATTCCGCTATCGGGATCGATCAGAACAAATTCATCACCCATGAAGCGCCAGCCATTTTGGCCTAGCAGCGCCGACAGCGTCGATTTGCCCGACCCCGATAGACCAGTCATAATCAGCGCTTTGCCATCGCGTTCCACCGCACTGGCATGAAGGATCAAATGCCGCCGCCAGCCCAGCGCCATTTGCAGGTTCATCCCCATTTCAGCTGCCAGCAATGCCTGATCGAACGGCAAAGGCACCGCATCGGGCAGCATATAGTCGCCATCGATTGCT
>JBEBKE010000451.1:0-1271 GCA_040079555.1 Sphingorhabdus sp.
TTATTGCTAGGCTTGGCTGAATTGGCGGCTGATCGCATTCCGCCTGTGCCATTGCTCGCTGTGCTAAAACATCCGTTGGTCCATGCGGGTGATGGCCGGCTGGACTGGCTAGAGCAGGTTCGCTTGCTCGATCTTGCGCTGCGCGGGCCTAGGCTGGGGCTGGGGATCGCTGCTTTAGCCAAGGCGATATTAGACGGCGGACTACCAGAGGAAAAAACGGCCAAAGCATTGTCCTGGTGGGACGACGTTTCGCCGGTGTTCTCGGCGTTCGACCAGAAAACGGCCGCTGATTTGCCCACTTTGCTGGACTTGCTGATCGATGCGGCATCCGCATTGACCGATGGAAAGGTTTGGCAGGGCCATGCCGGACGGCAATTGGCGCAATTGCTGGAAAACTATCGCGCGACTGACCTTTCGTCGCTGGGTGCGATAGAACGCAGCAGCCTGCCTGCTTTGCTGGCCCAATTGCTCGATAGCGAAGTGAGCCGCCCAGTCTTTGGCAGCCACCCGCGCGTTGCCATTTATGGGTTGCTTGAGGCGCGGTTGCAGCAAGCGGACTTTGTGATCTGTGCGGGGTTGAACGAGGGCACTTGGCCGCAAATGCCGCAACCTGACCCATGGTTGTCACCGCAACTGCGCCGGCGACTGAACCTTCCCGGATTGGAGCGGAATATAGGACTTTCCGCGCATGATCTGATGAGTTTGCTCGGCAGCAAAGACGTGGTGCTCAGCCGGTCGGTCAGGGATCGCAGCGGACCGACGGTCGCTTCGCGGTTTTTGCTGCGAACGCAGGCCTTGGTCGGAGCACAGTTGCGCGAAGAGCGCGCGGCATTGGAATGGGCACGTCAGATCGACGTCGGCAAAAGTATAGCTCCCGCAAATCGTCCTGGACCGAAGCCGTCGAAAGAGCAAAGGCGCGTCAAAATTTCGGTGACGCAGATCGAAACACTAAAAGCCGATCCTTACGCATTTTACGCGGCGAAAATTTTGCGCCTGAACGCGTTGCAAGATGTCGGCGGTGAACCCGATGCTGCGTGGCGCGGGGTCGTGGTCCACGACATACTGCAAGAATGGGCCGATAACGACGGTTACGTGCCCGAAAAGCTAATCGCGCGGGCCGGGGAGATGCTCGGCAGTCCAGCCTTTCATCCCGCCATTCGCGTGCTGTGGCAGCCGCGCGTGAAGCAGGCTTTGTCTTGGATTGCCCAGGAAACGGTGACGATGCGCGATGCGGGGCGGAGCATCATTGCTACGGAAAGCAAAGGCACTTT
>JBEBKE010000452.1:0-1270 GCA_040079555.1 Sphingorhabdus sp.
GCTGTCCGGTTCAGCATAAGTCGAGTTCGGCTTGGTGTGGATCTACGATTGTTCGGGGCGGCGGGGTTTGAAGGTCTTTTAGCGGCCTGATCAGCATCAAGTTCGACCTGACGAGCCTTGCGAAGGTCAGAAGGCTCAAGGTGGTCGTCTGTGCTTTGCAGGCGATCCGCAGCAGGACGAAAGCGATCATTGCGACAGCGATCTGGGTTCTCACCGCGGCCTCGCTCGTACCGAAAAACCGCTTGATCTTTAGATGCTGCTTGATCCAGCGGAAGAACAGTTCGATCTGCCAGCGTGTCTTGTAGAGCTGCGCGATGTGTTCGGCAGAAGCGTCGAGGTCATTGGTCAGAATGCGCAGGACTTTCCCGGTTTCGATGACGACGACAACCTCTCTGAGTGCGATTGCTGCGAGTGGATGGCGTGTTCCGCGCGTCGACTTAAGCCGGTTATCGATTGCCACGATGCGATCAGCGCGGAGGTTGCCATCGGTTGCGACCGCGCGCTCCTCGATCACGCGCGGGCGCGTATGCACCTTTAATCTCGTCACGAACCTGCAGCCGTTGGCATGCAGCTTAGAAAACCAGGTAAAATCGTAATAACCGAGATCGAACACATACGTTTCTCCGGGCGCGATCTTCCAGGTCTTGGCGATCGTGATGTCGTTGATACGGCAGGGCGCAATCTCGAAATGCACCGGTACGCCGCCGTCCGCGCTGTAGTCGACGTGAGCCTTCACGGCAATGTTGTCTTCGCGTCGGCCTGCCCAATCGGCAGAGAGCGCATTCAGTCTCAGGCTTGTTGCGTCGATGAGATGAACCGCATCGCGCGTCATGCGCCGCAAGCCCGGATGGGCCAACTTCACCAGTTCGAGGAACAGATCGTTGAAGACAGCGGTCGGTCGCTTAGCGTTGGCATCGGCGAGCGTCGAACGGGCGGGAGCTTTTGCACCGAGATGATAAAGCCGTGTCCGATGGCTCGACAGTGTCGCCTCGATCTCGCGCAAACTCGACGCGCCGGACAACTGCGCATGCAACAGAGCGATGAACTGGCTCTTGGTCGAAAGGCGGCGCACGCGCGCGTCTGCACCATGGCGATCCACAAGAGCATCAAAACGTGCCCAAGGAACCAACTGTAACAAGCCGTGAAAGAGGCTATTGTGATGCCGCATGGTGTTGGTCGCTTCCGTGTTCGATGATGCCGCCAAGCTCTCGAATCACAGTTGAATCAACGCCATGCACCCTGTCCATCAAAACTCAACCGGACAGCCGTG
>JBEBKE010000453.1:0-1260 GCA_040079555.1 Sphingorhabdus sp.
GCAGAGCCATCGGCCCATTGGAAGGCTCTCGGCAGCGGGGATCCGGCGTCATGTTCGTGAAAGCGTTCGCGCGGAATGACATTGTGTTCAAGGTCGGTCGCCAGTGCTTCCAACTTTGGCGATACGCGTTGCCAGTCATCAAGTGCGTTCTGCATCGTTGGCGCAATATGACCTGCATCGGCATACCAAGCCAAGTCGTTCGACACGACAACCAGTTTTCCGTCACGACCGTGTTTCAGCGATGCAAGTTTCATTGTAATCCTTTCAGTTGCGAACGCATCATGACCGCATTATCCCTTGGCTGCAACGGGCAGCGAGACTTTGTCCGCAGGAGAATTTGGTTATGCGGAAAACCAAGCTGTTTTCAGTCGCGGCAATGTCGTTGTTCCTCGCCACAGCATCATCGGCGCAAGTGAACGAGGCGATGGCCAAAAATAGCTGGTCGATGGAGCAGAACCGGTCCCCTGAGTGGCATTTGGCGCAGCATGAAAAGCTTTCCAAAGCACTCACCAAAATCGCGCCGCAGCGCAAAGGCATCGTGGATGCCTTTGTAGTGGTTATCGGCCTAGATTCCGATCCCGTTTTCAAAAAGGAAACGGCGGAAGTCGTCAACGTGCTGCAGCGCAGATTTGGCGCGACAACCCGGTCCATTCGCTTGGCCGCAGGATCAGGAACCGATGCCGATGACGCCCCGCAAGGATCGCCCGCAAACCTTGCGATAGTGTTGGCCTCGATCGCTAAAAAAATGGACGTTAATGAAGACGTTTTGGTTTTTTACTCGACCTCGCATGGCAACAAAGAACTTGGCCTTGTGTATCGCGACGGCGAAAATGGCTTTGGCGTGATCGCGCCAAAACGATTGAAATTGCTGCTCGACGACCTCGATATCAAACGACGCATTCTGTTGCTATCGGCCTGCTATTCCGGTGTTTTCGTCCCTGAACTTTCCAGCGACAACAGCGTAATACTGACTGCCGCATCGTCGAACCGGCCATCCTTTGGTTGCACGCCGGGAAATGACTGGACGTTTTTTGGCGATGCTTTGGTCAATAATGCGATGCGCAAATCGCAGCCAATGGCGAAAGCAGCCGACGAGGCGACGGGCTTGATCAGTCTCTGGGAATCCAAATTCGGCCTGCAAGCCTCAAATCCACAAGTGTCGATAGGCGACGACACCACAAAATGGCTGACGACACTGGAGCTACAAATGCCAAAGATTGAAACGGCAAAGGTTGGCCGACCCGCAATCGAAACAACGTT
>JBEBKE010000454.1:0-1244 GCA_040079555.1 Sphingorhabdus sp.
GGCTGGGGGCACGTCTTGCCCCGTACGTTCTGCCTCGGCCTTCCGGACCATTTTCAGCTGCATGTCTAACGAATCGAGCCGAGGGTCTTTGTTGCCGTTACCTTCCTGCGCGGGATCGTTGGAAGCCATGTAATTCCTCCTATTTTGAAAAGGGAGAACCACTTGGAACCGGTCAACCCCGCCAAGGCATCGGCGCTTTAGGCGGCACCTTTCATCAAGTCAACCGGCGGCACGACGATTATTGCTGCGGCGCGGAAAGTCTCACTAAAGTCTCACCTGGAACGAATACTGTCGCATGGCGGGTCGGGTTGCTTGAACGAAGCATTGGCCCGCCATAACCTGGCGGGAAGAGTAACCAACAATATCAAACAGCACGATTGGAACATTACGCGAACATTCGGCATTTGTCAAGGGCGCGGTTAATGACACGCCAAAGCGGGGACATCGCTTTCAGCGCCCCCCCCCCCCTTGTGAGCGGTTTAGGTCGAGAATGTTTAGAGTTTGGGGGATGAGTAAACTGTCTCCGTAACGCCCATCATAACGCGCGCTAACACACCAAGCAAAAAGCGCGACCCTTTCGAGCCGCGCCTTCTGTATTTTCTCTCACGCTAAAGCCGCGAATTCATGCCATCCTATGGACAGCGCGCATCCAGCAAAGGCGGGCTCGCGTCGCGCGTTTTCCAGCTACGGTCGGGAGCCTGATACTTCTCACCCGCCACCGTTTTCTCTTTGATCAAACGACAACCGTTGCGGAATGCAAACTCCTCGACCGTCACGCCGTTGGTCAGCGCCTGTTCGGTATAAACCTGCTTACGCTTGATATTGATATCCTTCACCAGCGCATCAATCGCGGCGCTGGGAGGAGTGACATATCCGACATATCCTGTCGGCATTTCGCCAATCAAGCCTTCGCTACGCGCCGCCTGATACGCCGGGTCGCGCTGCGCATAGGCCGCCGTTGTGACCGTCGCGCCGAGCAACAAGGCCGCGACAAGCATTTCCAGCCGGTCCTGCATCTTTGCGCTCATCATAGGTTTTTTATCAGCCATCAGAATATCTCCGGATTCTCTTCGGTTACCTTTTTCGACGCTTCATCCAGCCGGAGGAGGACCTCTTGCCGGATCGCGATGTTCAGATTGATGACGATCGGCTTGTCAGGTGCTGTCACCTGAACGCAACCGGGCAGTAACAATCCCGTCAAAGGCAGAAAGAGTATCGCTCCTTTTTTCATATTGATCCGAATC
>JBEBKE010000455.1:0-1231 GCA_040079555.1 Sphingorhabdus sp.
CAAGACCTAGTAAGCTTAGCGCGATCGGGTTGCGGAAAACTGCGCGTTCCATCATTTCTTCCCCGTTACAACGACGCCTTCGTCAGGCGCTTTTTCGGCACGACGGCGAATTTCAGGTAGCGGCAAATAAGGCGTTACGCCGCCGCTTTCGACGATGGTTTTGTCCACTTTGCTCAACACTTGCTCCATGGTTTCATAGTACAACCGACGCTTGGTCACGTTCGGTGCGGTTTTGTATTGCTCGTAAATCTTGTCGAACTCAGCCGTTTCGCCAAGCGCGGTTTCGGTCGCACGACTGGCATAGCCGCGTGCATCGTTCAGATAGCTCTCTTTGCGCTGCTGTGCGGCGTTAACGGCGCGGAACGCATCATTGACCTCGGCAGGCGGATCGGATTGCAAAATGGTCACACGCTGGATGTTTACGCCTGAATTATATTCTTTCAGAATTGCTTGCATGCGCGTCTGCACTTGCGTTTCGATTTCGCCGCGACTGCTGCCGAACGCTTGATTCAGATCGAACGTTGCAACGGCGGCACGCATGGCACTTTCGGCAACTTCTTGCACGGTGGTCTCGGGCTTATCGAGCTGAAACAAAAACCGCTCGGGATCGCGGATCGACCAACCGATTTCATACGACATATCGATCAGGCTTCCGTCCTTGGTCAGAACGAGGTTATCATTGCTCGCTTTTGGCGAGCCTATCGTGGTGCGCCGGATGCCTTGCGTGTCGATCTTGGTCATCTGTTCAAGTGGCGCAGGCAAAGTCAGCGCAATACCCGACCCCACCGTCCGCTGATATTTGCCAAGGAAAGTAACGACGCCTTGCTCTTGCGAATCCAGACGGTGGACGCTGGTCCAGCTGATCCACAACACGGCAAGGCCGATGGCAATCACAGGCCACCAACTTTTGCCGTCCGCGCGTTGTGGCAATCCGCCAAAGCCGCCGCCTTTTTTGCCGCCACCGCCGCCGCCGCGGAATAGATCCTCCAGAGATGGTCCACGCGGCTTTACGCCTTCGGGCGTCTGCTGCTCCCAAGGATTGCTGGGACGTTTGGGTTCGTCAATCGGCCCCTGCGACTTGCCGCCCGACTTGTTCGATCCATCACCAGCGCCACTGCTGGGAAAATCCCATGGGCTCTTTGGCTCTTTTGGACCGTCATTGTTCAGCGGGCGGGGCGCATTATTGTCGTCTTTTTCCATCATGACACGACATATAGGAAGGGTCTTTGCA
>JBEBKE010000456.1:0-1229 GCA_040079555.1 Sphingorhabdus sp.
TCATGAGCCGCTGCGGCTGCGCATAGACTTTTAGTTTGTCCGCCGCTTTTACGGCGCGGTCCCGGCTTTCAAAAAGCGCTGTCATTTCGCATCGACCAATTGACAAAACCAATCGTCACCAGTGCCAATTTCGCTGCTGCTTATCGCCGGCAATGCAAGCAGCCTATCCCCCGGCTGCCATCCCTCTGGGGCGAGGGCCTCGCCGCCTTCCGTCGCTTGCAATGCATGAAGAAGGCGCAGCATTTCACTGACCGAGCGGCCCACATTGTGCGGGTAAGTGGTAATGGCCCGAACCACGCCTTTAGGATCAATAAAATAAGTTGAGCGCACCGCAGCGCTATCGACAGCGGAATCATCGATCATCCCATAGGCGCGACCAACGGCCATGGAGGGGTCTTCTATGATGGGGAAGGGAACAATCACCCCGAATTTTTGTTTGATCGCAGTAACCCATGCGATGTGTGAGTAGATGCTGTCCACCGACAGTCCAAGCAACGCGCAACCAACGGCCTCAAACGCATCGCTAGACTTTGCGAGGGCTATGAATTCCGTGGTGCACACCGGCGTAAAGTCAGCAGGGTGTGAAAACAAGATGAGCCATTGGCCTTGATACGTCGACAGGCTCCGCTCCCCAAGCGTGGTCCGCGCGCGAAAGTCAGGCGCTTTTTCGCCGATCCTAATTGGCCGTAAGAGAGGTGCTGGCGTGTCGGTCATTTCTTCATCCTGTTAATCGGTCGGCGCTGCCACGAGACTCTTGTTGACGCAACATGGATAGTATATTACATAGTTTATGTAAATATGAATTTATAGGAGCTTTTCATGTCCGACTCAGCCATTGCCAAGGCCAGTTCGCAAATCGTTGCTGCGCAATCTGGCGTGCCCGTCATCAAATCCTTTTTTGATGGGCCGACCTACACCGTGACCTATGTCGTTCATGATCCAGAAACCGGCCGCGCTGCGATCATCGACAGCGTGTGGGACTTTGACCCCGCATCAGGTCGCACGTCGTTTGCCTCGGCTGATGCTGTTATCGCGTATGTTCAAGAAAAGGCGCTGACAGTCGATTGGCTGCTCGAAACCCATGCGCATGCCGATCATTTGTCGGCAGCACCGTACCTGCAGCAAAAACTCGGCGGCAAGATTGCCATCGGCGAACATATCGTCGCGGTGCAGCAGGTTTTCGGAAAACTGTTCAACGCAGGCACTGATTTCGAGCGGGACGGTTCGGA
>JBEBKE010000457.1:0-1229 GCA_040079555.1 Sphingorhabdus sp.
TTGTCAACGCACGTTTCGCCTTTTTGTGCCGTTTTGGTAGCACTTGCTTGCCTGCGCCGGGGGACGTAAAGCTGACATCATGCTTAGGTTCAACCCCATGTTTTTGACTGTTGCCGCCGCAGGAATGCTGGCTTTATCTGCTTGTTCCAGCGTTCAAGGCGATTTCCCGTCATTGGCCAAGCGACCGTATGAGCAAGAAAATCCCATCGCGGAACCTGTCGTTCCGGCGATACCGCAAACAACATCCTTGCCGGCTGAGCTACAATCGCAGACCGATTCTCTGTTGGCGCGCAGCCGCACCGCCCATGCTGCGTTTCAAGCGGCCTTGCCGTCGGCAAAAGCCGCCCTTGGCCCTGCAGCGAGCGGCAGCGAGGCATGGGTCAACGCGCATATGATCCTATCACGCGTCGATAGCACGCGTGCCGACGGCGTGGCGGCATTGGGCGAAATTGATCAGATCATCTCAAAGCAGCGCGAAAACGGCGCGGATGCCGGATTGATCGCATTACTGTCAGCACCGCAGCAAAGCATTGCTGAGCGCGTCAACGCCGAAAACGCGGAAATCGAACGCCTGACACAGCTTATCGGGCTTTAGCAGCTACAACGCCGTAAACGTCACCTTCAGCCCATCCTTAGGCTTTGGAATAGGCCAAGCCTGCCATTCAGGCTCATACCCATCCGCAATCTCTACGCGCACCTGTGTCAGCAAATGGTGCATGAACAATTTGGTTTGCATATAGGCAAAGTGGAGACCCAAGCACATATGCGCGCCGCCGCCGAAAGGAACCCAGGCATATTTGTGCCGACCCTTTGAATTTTCGGGGGTAAACCGCATCGGATTGAATATCTCTGGGTTCTCCCAATGCTCTGGCATCATATGAACGTAGGACGGGCTGATGCTGACAGCTGTGCCACCGGGAACATCATGGCCCATAAAAGTGAAGCCACGCAGCGCGCGGCGCGGAATGGACGGCACCGGCGGGATCATCCGCAGCGATTCTTTGAACGCATATTCAGTCAGTTCAAACCGGTCGAGATCAGCCATCGACAGCTCGGCACCGGCAGGAGCCACCGACAGGCATTCCTGCCGCACCTTTTCCTGCCATTCGGGATTTTTGGCGAGCATCCAAATCATCGAGGTGACGGACGACGTAATCGTGTCATGCGCCGCCATCATCAGGAAGTTCATATGGTCGATGATTTCGCCATCAGCCATATGCTGTCCGTCC
>JBEBKE010000458.1:0-1229 GCA_040079555.1 Sphingorhabdus sp.
TGGACTTGTAACGGTTTTGTGCCGGTCACCTATCTCATTATGCTACCTTGGCCTCGAATGCGAGCGGGCTGATGCCGCCCAGATATGAATGGCGTCTGCGGGTGTTGTAGAATCCGTTGATGTACTGGAAGATGGCAGCTTCCGCTTGCCGCCGCGTTGGCCATTTTTGGCGCCAGATCAGTTCTGCCTTCAGCGACTTGAAGAACGTTTCAACAGAGGCGTTGTCGTAACAGTTGCCCTTGCCACTCATCGATGGACGCAGGCCATAGGCCTGCAACTTCTTTTGATAGTCATAGGAGCAATATTGGCTGCCACGATCCGAATGGAAAAGGCAGCCCTCTGGGGGCTGGCGAAGGCGCACCGCCATATCCAGTGCCCTGATCGCCAGGTCTTTCTTCATACGGTCGCTGGCCGCCCAACCGACAACGCGGCGACTGTGCAGGTCGAGGATAACGGCAAGGTAGAGCCAACCCTCCGCGGTCCAGACATAAGTTATATCGCCGGCCCACTTCTGGTTGGGTGCAGCAGCCACAAAATCGCCATCCAGCCAGTTCGCCGCCACACCGAGACGATGGTTGCTGTCCGTCGTCACCTTGTGCCGACGCGTACGAACCGGCTTGATCCCGTTCATCCGCATCAGCCGACCAACACGGCGCTCGCCCACAACGAGGCCGACCTCTTTAAGCTCCATCGTCATGCGAGGACGACCATAGCTGCCAAGGCTTAGCGAATATTGCTCGCGGATATGCGCCAGCACCTTCATATCGGTCCGCGCATGCGTGCTGGTCGGTCGTCCACGCCACGAACGATAGCCACGTTCGCTGACGCGCATGACCCGGCAAAGGGTCGCCACGCGCCATTGGTGCCGCCAAGCATCGATAAACGCGAACCTCATGGCCGTTCCTTGGCGAAGAACTGCGTGGCCTTTTTTAGGATGTCCCTCTCCTCCTTCAGGATACGGTTCTCAAGGCGCAAACGTTCATTCTCGCGGGCCAGATCCGCCTGCGGCGAAGATACCAGATCAGAAGGCCGATAATCGGCTACCCATTTACCCAGCGTCGACTTGCCAACGCCTAAATCCGCCGCAACACGTGCGCGAGGCAACCCGCTGCTCAGCGCTATCCGCACCGCTTCCTGCTTAAACTCTTCACTATGCTTGATCATCTCGTCGGTCTCCTTGTGCGAGTGTTTAACGCTCAAGTGACCAGCACAAAACCGTTACAAGTCCA
>JBEBKE010000459.1:0-1207 GCA_040079555.1 Sphingorhabdus sp.
TTACTGTTACCGCCTTGCCACCCGCAGGGCAGGGCATCCTCTACCTTGCCGACGGCAAAACCCCTGTGAAGCCCAATCAGGCACTGACCCCAGAACAAGCCGCCACCTTGGTATTCAAGCCTGCGCCCAACTACCACGGCTCGGCAAGCATCGGCTTTACAGTGACCGACAACAGCGGAGCCGTATCGGTGCCCGCGCAAGCCAACCTGACCATCAACCCGGTCAACGATCCGCCCGTGGTAACAAATGACGGCCCCGTGAAAACGGCCCCTGGCATTGCCAGCACCGGCAACGTCCTCAACAACGATAGCGACGTTGATGGTGACCCGTTGACAGTCACCCAGTTTACTGTACCCGGCGTGTCCGGCAACTTTGCCGCGGGTGAAACCGCCCTTATTCCCGGCATCGGCGCATTATTGGTCAATGCCGACGGTAGTTTTATATTTACCCCCAACAAAGGTTATTCGGGCCCCGTGCCAACCGTCACCTACACCGTCAGTGACGGCAACGGCGGCACCGACACCGGCACACTCCGCTTTGCGGCCGTCTCTGGCGACTCGAACATCGGTGCCGTGGTCATGCTTGCCAACCCGACCCCGCCCTTATTCCCGCCAGCAAGCGGCATGGCCTATTCCTTATTGCCGTTCAGGGAACCTAACCAAAGCTGGGACAGCACCGAAACCCAACAGCCATCGCGTTTAAGCCTGTATGGCAACCTACAGGATTACGACCTGTACCTGACCGGATCAATCCGTAACCAGCTCGTACTGGAAACCAAAAGCTATACATTCAGCATACCGCCCGGTACCTTCCGGCACACCAACCCCAACGAAGAGCTCGAATACAAAGCGACCCAGTTAGACGGCACCCCATTACCAAAATGGTTGCATTTTGACCCCAAGAAGCTCGACTTCACGGGTGTACCGCCCAAAGGAGCAAAGAACACTGAAGTGCTGGTCACTGCACGTGATACCTATGGCAATGAGGCCTACGCCACCTTTAAAGTGGTCGTCAACAAAGACAATGCCGCTGGTAGCTTGACCAACAAGCATTCCACAAGGCACATCCAGCCCTCCGGCCAAAATGCACACGCCAATAAAATGGCGGGGGAGTACGGCAGTAACGTCGGCAAGCCAAAGTTTACCGAACAACTTGGCACGACCGGAAAACTGGGCCGCATCATTGAGAGCAGGGCGCTGCTGGATAG
>JBEBKE010000460.1:0-1190 GCA_040079555.1 Sphingorhabdus sp.
GCGCTTAGCCATGAATTCAAAACGCCCTTGGCGGGAATTCGGGGCGCGATTGAGCTGCTTGAGGATCATCACGGGCGGATGAGCGATGATGAACGTAACCAGTTTTTGAAGAATATCGCGCAAGATGCACAAAGGCTTTCGGCGTTGGTCGGGCGCTTGATGGACCTTGCCCGCGCCGATATGGCGCAGCCTGAGTCCGAAGCAGCAACGGCGCTGGCACCCGTGATTGCCAAAGCGGCTGATGCGATGCGCAGTCCGGCGTTCGCGGTGGCAGCCGAATCTGGCGATCAATTGTTGACGGCATCGGTCGATCCAGCGGCACTGGAAAGCGTGCTCGTGACGTTACTCGAAAATGCTGCACAAGCTGGCGCAACTGAAGTTCGTATCGCCGCGAATCGCAAAGGCCGCGATGTTCAGTTGATCTTATCCGACAACGGCCCCGGCATTGCGCCTGCCGACAGGGAACGTCTGTTCGAACCTTTCTTTACCACCCGCCGCGCCACTGGCGGTACGGGGCTGGGCCTGGCCATCGCGCGCGCTTTAATCGAGGCGCATCGCGGCCGGCTGGAACTGATCGAGACAGAAAAGGGCGCGGCGTTCAGGATTCTGATCCCGGTCGCCGCCCCAAAATAAACCCGCGCTTCTGCGATTAATCAGACGCCAGCGTCACACCGTTCCGGATTGCAACACTGCGCCCGCCGTTCTGCGCGATCCTTGCAGCGACCTTAGTTTCGGCGGTTGCTTGTGCGCGAGCTTCGCACTTTTTTGCCTCCATATGCTCTCGCGCACCGCGCGAGCCGTTGCTGCTGCAAACGGTGCGTACAGCGCGTGTCACACGGTTTTGCAGTTCTGCTTGGTCCGATGGATCGGCAAGATCAAGGTCACGCACCGTGACTTTTACGGTGCGTTCTTGCGCCAAGGTGGGAGTAGATACAGCCAATGTTCCTGCGCACAAGGCAAGCGATATCAGAGCTTTACTGTTAAGCATGATGAACGTCCTTTTTGGAAATGGCCGCAGTTTTCTGCGGTCCATCGGGGGGAGAGGGTGCAAGCCGGAACCGGAAGGCTGGGGAGCATTTCGAAAAACCGGCTTGCTCATTGTTTATGCCCCAGCTGTATTACCTGTGCATGACAGTTTCGACAAAACCGCGTGACAGTCGACCGTTCGACGAACGACGCGACCAAGCGCA
>JBEBKE010000461.1:0-1174 GCA_040079555.1 Sphingorhabdus sp.
GCGCCATGTCGGCACGTTGGCCAGCAATGGTTTCTCTCCGGTATAGAATTCGACGATGTCGGGCATGTAGCTGTAGATCGCTTTATCGTCGCAAATGCCTGTGCCCGGTGCATTGGCGATGGTGATCTTGCCCGCGCGGTATAGGTCCATGATGCCAGGCACGCCCAGTTGCGATTCCGGGCGGAACGTCATCGGATCAAGATAATCATCGTCAACGCGGCGATACAACACATCGATGGGTTTAAACCCCTCGGTCGTACGCATCGCAACGCGGCCATCGACAATGCGCAGGTCATGCCCCTCGACCAGCTCCGCCCCCATTTGGTCGGCAAGGAAGGCGTGTTCGAAATAGGCGCTGTTGAATATGCCGGGAGTGAGTACCGCGATCACCGGCTTGCCATCGCAACCGTCTGGCGCGCAGGCCTCAAGCGAACGGCGCAGGTTTTTGGGATAGCTGCCGACTTCGCGGACACGGATCGCGCTGAACAGTTCGGGGAACATGTTCATCATCGTTTCGCGGTTTTCCAGCATGTACGAAACGCCAGACGGGGTGCGGGCGTTATCCTCTAGCACATAAAATTCATCGGGGCCGGTGCGCACCAGATCGATGCCGACGATATGCGTGTAGACGCGGCCGGGCGGCGTGAAGCCGATCATCGCGGCAAGGAACGCGCTGTTCTTTGCAATCAACGCCTCTGGCAGTCGGCCTGCGCGAACGATTTCTTGGCGGTGATAGATGTCGTGTAGGAACGCGTTGATCGCGCGCACGCGCTGTTCGATGCCGCGCGTTAGTCTTGTCCATTCTTGCCCGCCGATAATACGCGGCACAATGTCGAACGGGATCAGTCGCTCTTCGGCCTCGGCGGCGCCATAGACGTTAAAAGTAATGCCGGTGCGGCGGAAAAATGCATCGGCTTCATCGGCTTTGCGGCGCAATCGGCTAAGCTCTTGCCCCTCAAACCATTTTGCATAATCGCCATAGGCTCCGTGCGCGCTGCCATCGGGGCGCAACATCTCATCAAAGGCGGCGGGCGGTTTTTCCATCGTCTGCCAAGCTGTCAAAATTTTAGGCAGCGCACAAGTGCTTTTCGCACATGCACAAATTTTGCGCAGTCAGCTTTTACATGTCCATTTTGCGGGCAAAGACCCTATCGCGAAACGGAACCTCCGCGAC
>JBEBKE010000462.1:0-1172 GCA_040079555.1 Sphingorhabdus sp.
AGGTGTAAATCGACATGGTTAGCGAAAGCTTAATTGCGCGCCGAACGGAGTTGACGGAAACGGAAAGGCGCGGCACTGAAAGGAACCATTAAGCGGAGCTGCCATTTATGTTTTTCAATTTCCTGGAAGAGCTCCGCAGTGCGGGCATCCCTGCTTCGTTGAAGGAACATCTGGCGCTGCTAGAGGCGCTTCAGGCCGAGGTGATCGAACGCAGTCCAGAAGAGTTTTACTATCTCGCGCGGACCGTTTTGGTAAAAGACGAGGCGCTGCTTGATCGGTTTGATCAGGTGTTTAACAAAGTTTTTAAAGGCTTGATGACCGAATTCGGTAACTCCAACGCCGAAATCCCCGAAGAATGGTTAAAAGCGGTTGCCGAAAAATTTCTGACGCCTGAGGAGATGGAGGCGATCAAGTCTCTCGGCAGTTGGGACGAGATTATGGAGACGTTGAAAAAGCGTCTTGAGGAACAACAAAAGCGCCATGAGGGCGGCAGCAAATGGGTCGGAACGGGCGGCACGTCGCCTTATGGCAACAATGGCTATAACCCCGAAGGCGTGCGCATTGGCGGCGAATCCAAGCATAAGCGCGCGCTAAAGGTCTGGGAAAAGCGTGAGTTTGCCAATTTGGATAACACCAAAGAACTGGGCACGCGGAATATCAAAATCGCGATGCGCCGTTTGCGCAAATTTGCCCGCGACGGTGCACAGGATGAGCTGGATATTGGCGCAACGATCAATGGCACGGCCCGGCAGGGCTGGCTCGATATCCATATGCGCGCGGAACGGCGCAACGCGATCAAGGTGATGCTGTTTCTTGATGTCGGCGGATCAATGGACCCGTTCATCAGGCTGTGCGAAGAACTGTTCAGCGCCGCGACCGCCGAGTTCAAGAACCTTGAATTCTTCTATTTCCACAACTGTCCCTATGAAGGCGTGTGGAAAGACAATCGCCGCCGTTTTGCCGAGCGGACGCCGATGTGGGATGTGCTGCATAAATTTCCGCATGATTATAAGCTGATTTTCGTCGGTGACGCCGCGATGAGCCCGTATGAAATCAGCCATCCCGGCGGCTCTGTTGAACATTTCAACGAGGAAGCTGGAGCGGTGTGGGTACAGCGGATGGTCAACACCTATCCCGCCGCGGTGTGGCTAAACCCCACGCCAGAGGCGCAT
>JBEBKE010000463.1:0-1171 GCA_040079555.1 Sphingorhabdus sp.
AGCAAACAAATAGGTGGTCGTCATGATGACCGCGCCTGCAATGTTGTTGCGCATCGTCAGCTTTGGCAGGCCTAGCCCGTTCAGCACAGGCTGAAACAAAAACTGCATCGCGGCAAAGGGCATCGCCAGCGCAAGGATGCTGACCAAGGGAATGGACTCGACCCATTTCGGCCCCATGATCGTCTCGACAAACGGCCCTGCCGAAATCGCCATGCCGAAATAGAGTGGGAATGCGACCAGCATAATAAGCCGCACGGCGGTGAGGAATGCTGACGACAGGGCCGCCTTGTCATGCTGAATCCGCGAATAGGCTGGGAACGCGACTTCATTCAGCGGCGGGATAAACTTGGTGGCAAACAACTGCGTGATCATCAACGCCTCTGCGTAAAGGCCCAATGTATGCGTATCGAGCGCGCGTCCGGCAATGAAAATGTCCGATTGGCTTTGCACAATGAAAAAGCCGTGGCCGATCAACAGCGTGCTGCCAAAGGTGAAGATATAGCCTGCGCCTTGGAAATCGAAGCTGGGCAGATACCGAAACCGCGTGGCGATCACCATGCCGATGCCGCGCGTCCAGAACAAGGCAATGGGCGCGAACACCAATGTCCATACACCATATCCGTTCAGCGCCATAGTTAAGGCAACAACCGCGCCCGCCAACGCCGATAGCAGGTTGATGATCGCAGGCTTTTTGAACTCCAAATTGCGCGTCATCAGCGCCTCGGGGAGAATCAGGAACGGCGTGGCGAGAAAGATCAGCGCCTGCCAGCGCAGCATTTCGCCAACAATCGGCTCGCGATAATAAGTCGCGGCAAGCGGCGCGACGATGAAAACCTGCATCGCGGCGAGCGCGGCGTTTAACAGCAGCAGCATCCCGAAAGACTGCCGGATTCGTATTTCTTCGATGTGTTCCGACTGGATCAGCGCGCTGACAAAGCCGTAACCGTTTAGGAAATTCAGGAAAACCAGCACCGCCGCCGACATCGCGAACAGGCCATAATCATTGGGGTCTAGGATGCGTAATACCGCCAGCGTCACGCCCCAGCTGATAACCTGAGCGATAATCTGCGTACCCGAACGCCAGAAAACCGCGCTTCGCACGCGGTCACCAAACTCGGTTGGGGCATTATCTGTGATCACGGCATTGTCTTGCATCAAATGCCTCATAGCG
>JBEBKE010000464.1:0-1170 GCA_040079555.1 Sphingorhabdus sp.
TTTTTACATTTGGTCGTGTGGCAGGGACTTCGATATGGCAGTTGTATCGGTTGCGCTCAGCGCTCTGCCTGCCTAGCGTGAATGCTACAGAATCATTTCGAGAAAGCCCGCCCCAAAATGCACTATGAGCAGCAATATCTGGACCTGATGCAACGCATTTGGTCACAAGGAACTGTTCAGAATGACCGCACCGGCGTCGGTACAAAATCGCTGTTCGGCGCGCAGATGCGGTTTGACCTGTCCCACAATGCCGTTCCGTTACTGACGACTAAGCGGATATATTGGAAAACGGCGGCGCGGGAGATGCTGTGGTTCTTAACCGGCGATACGAATATCCGGTCGTTGTTGCAGCAAAAGGTGCGGATTTGGACGGATTGGCCGCTGGAGCGATATCGCCGCGAAACAGGCGATGCCATTGCTCAGGAAGATTTTGAACAACGCATTCTCGGCGATGCTGACTTTGCGACGAAATGGGGCGACCTTGGCCCTGTTTACGGCGCGCAATGGGTCAACTGGCCGCGTTATGAAGATGCAGGGCAGGGCCTGTATCGGCGGGCCGCAAAAGGCATCAACCAGATAGAGCTGCTGGTCGAAAGCTTGAAAAGCAATCCGGGTTCGAGGCGGCACATTTTTGAAGGCTGGAACGTTGCTGAGTTGGATCAGATGGCTCTGCCGCCGTGCCACAAAACCTATCAATTTCATGTGGCTGATGGCGTTCTAAGCGGCCTGCTGTTTCAACGTAGCTGCGACCTTGGCCTGGGCTTTGGTTTCAACGTGTTCTCTGCCGCGATGTTGATCCGCATGTTAGCGCAACAAACCGGATACAAGCCGGGCGAGCTGATTTGGCAGGGCGGGGATGTTCATTTGTATTTGAACCACGCCGAATTGGTCGAAGAACAATTGTCGCGTACCCCGGCGGGGGCCCCTAAGATGCACTTGCTGCGCAAGCCGGACACCATTTTCGACTATAACGTCGAGGATTTTGAAGTGGTGGATTACACACCGCAAGCCCATATCGCAGCTCCCGTTGCGGTATAGGACAGGGTTATTGACCTAAATGAAAGGTTGAAATAAAATAACAAAAGCGGACAACATTGACATGTGATTCGCCGTTGGCCTTTGGCCGACTGGAGAGGAAGCGATGACAAACACAAAGTCCAATTCAGGGCC
>JBEBKE010000465.1:0-1169 GCA_040079555.1 Sphingorhabdus sp.
TCAGTTGCAGCGGTTGAGGCGTTGAAGCTAGCGGACAAAGCGATGCGGGACCGCTGGTTCCCCGGCATCATCGCTGGCGAAACGGTCATCGGCCTTGCCCTTGACGAAGGCCCGAAGCACCGCCCCGAAAAGACCGCATGCGTGGCGGAACGCAGCGGTAACGGTTTCAAACTTAGCGGGCATAAGCAGTTCGTTGTGCAGGGTGCGTCTTCAGACATGCTGATCGTTGTTGCCCGCACCGCTGGCAGTGCTGGTGAGCAAGACGGGCTGACCATTTTTGCGGTCGAAACCGACGCAGATGGAATGTCCACCGAGGCAGCTCGCTTGGTGGATTCGAGCATGGGCGCGCATGTCAAATTCGATGGCGTTGAAGTCACTGCCGATGCGGTGATTGGTGACGTTGACGGCGGCTGGACCGTCTTGTCCAAAATGCTGAATGCCGGACGCGTGGGTGCAGCCGCCGAAATGGTGGGCGTTGGCACAGGCGCGATGGACATCACCTTTGACTACCTAAAGACGCGCAAGCAGTTTGACCGCATGATCGGTGAGTTTCAGGCGCTGCAACACCGCGCCGCGCATCTCTATGGCGAAATGGAAGGCGCGCGTTCAATTGTGCTCAAGGCGCAATCGATGCTGGACGAAGGCCATGACAAGGCTGAGCTCTATGTCTCCGCCGCCAAAGCCAAGGCTGGTCTCGCCTGCAACCTGTCTGTCCGCGAAGGCGTTCAGATGCACGGCGGTATCGGCATGACCGACGAATATGACATCGGCCTGTATATGAAGCGCGACCGCGCCCTCGCCGAATTTATGGGCGACATCTATTTTCACGCGGACCGCGTGGCAACAATGAACGGATATTGATTATGGACCTGAATTCACTTTTCAACCTGAATGGCAAAGTCGCTGTCGTCACCGGCGGATCGCGCGGCATTGGTAAGATGATCGTCGAGGGCTATCTCGCGGCTGGTGCTGAACGCATCTATATCAGCGCGCGCAAAGTCGATCAGATCGAGGCGACTGTTGCCGAATATGGCCCCAAGGTCATAGGCATCCCGTGCGATCTATCGGCCGTCGAAGGCTGCACAAGCCTTGCCGCGCAAATCGCGGAGCGTGAGGAAAAAGTCGATATCCTTGTTAATAATGCTGGTGCTGCATGGGGTGCCGATTTC
>JBEBKE010000466.1:0-1166 GCA_040079555.1 Sphingorhabdus sp.
CTTCCCAAAATCCGCCCTCGCCCTTGTCGAAACGATGAAAACGGCTGCGTTGAAAGAGCCAGCGCGCGCCGTCGCGTTCCAAGGCGCGCCCGGTGCAAATTCGCACCGTGCTGCGTTGGATGTGGATCCCGATTGTTTGCCTCTGCCGTGTTTCTCGTTCGAAGACGCGATTGATGCAGTGAAAGACGGGCTCGTCTCACGCGCCATGATCCCGATTGAAAATTCAAAAAATGGCCGTGTTGCCGACATTCATTTCCTGCTTCCTGAAAGCGGCCTGTCGATCATCGGCGAATATTTTCTGCCGATCAGCTATGGCTTGATGGCAAAAAGTGCCGACGCCCAATTAACAACGGCGATGAGCCACCCCCAAGCACTTGGTCAGTGCCGCCACTATTTGCGGGCACATGACATCATTCCCATTGCCTATGCAGACACAGCCGCTGCCGCAGCATTTGTCGCGGATAGTGCTGATCCCGGCGCGGCTGCGATTGCGCCGCTACCAGCCGCTGAACTTTATGGGTTGAAAATCGTCGAAGCTGCCATTGAAGACGACAGCAGCAACACCACGCGTTTTGTAATACTGTCCAAAGAACCGGTGATACCGACCGCCGATGACGGCATCGTGATGACGACCTTTATCTTTCAGGTAAAAAACATCCCCGCCGCGCTTTATAAGGCGATGGGCGGCTTTGCGACCAATGGCGTCAATATGACCAAGCTGGAAAGCTATCAAAACGGCGCAAGCTTTGCCGCGACCGAATTTTTTGCCGATATCGAAGGCGCGCCAGGCGATCCCGCTGTTGACCGCGCGCTGGATGAACTACGTTTTCACTGCAATTCGGTACGGTTGCTGGGGACTTACAAGCAAGCGCGTAAGCGGGGTTAGGCCGTTTCCAGTAACTGAAATCGGGCTAAATAATACCGATAGTGCTGAGCCTGTCGAAGGGCGTCCCTAGGTTTCGACCGCCGAATATGTCTGAGGGGCGTGCTTCGACAGGCTCAGCACTAACGGTTTATTGAATGGGCGAAGCGTTCAAGCGTCCTGCAACGCACTTACCGGCTTAGCATCCGGAAACATCACCGAGGGCTGAGTGGGCATATCGTGCACGTCGAGATAGGCAGGCGCCGCCCCTACCAATGGCACACGCGATTTGGCGCGGCGTTGC
>JBEBKE010000467.1:0-1162 GCA_040079555.1 Sphingorhabdus sp.
TTGGGTGACGGGGAAGGGCTAAAAACCGATTTTCAGCCTTACCATCAGTCGCTTGCTTTGAGCGCCAGCTCCTAACTCGGCTTGTTCAGCTTCAGCCACTGCAGTAGCATTTTCGCCGATAGCGAACTCGGCCTTTGTTTGGTCTTGCTCATATTTTTCAGCATTTGGAATGGGTCTTAGGCGATAGCGTTCACCATCGGACATTTCTGCACAAACTATGATTTCGTCAGCATGTGTTGGCTCGCACTGTTCTTCAGGCTGCTTGACCAATATGTCGAATTTCAACGTGTCAGGCTGGTTGTCGACCGAGCGACTTGGTTCGATTGAGCCCGACGGCGACGCGAACGCGATCAGCAATAACGCTAACATCAAGCATCCACCTTTCGCGGTAATGATGCCGTAAGTAAGCGCTCATACACCAAATTAGCAACTTATTTCGGTCCGCGACCAATCTTCCGCCGATCGTAAACCGCCTTCGCCACCAAAGCCCCTCCAACCAGCAACGCCCCGGGCAACGACCGTGTGGCAATGCGTGTGGCGATGATGCCCAATCCAGCGCCAAGCAATCCGTGGCCGCGTTTATGGCCGATGACTTCGCCGACAACGGCCCCTGCGATTGATCTCAACATATTTTTGATCCTAAACCATGTCTTCTGCTCTGACATGGGTATCAAAGGTTACTTCGTCAACCAGCCCTAGGGCCAGTGCGGCTTGTTTCAACGTCAGATTGTTCTGATGCGCGTGTTTGGCGATCTTTGCCGCGTTGTCATACCCAATCACAGGCGCCAGCGCGGTGACGAGCATCAATGACCGGTCCACCAATTCAGCAATTCGCTCGCGGTTCGGCTCGATCCCCTCAACGCAGTTTTTGGCAAAGCTTTCCATGCCGATGCTGAGCAACTCGATAGAACGCAGCACATTGGCCCCGATCAACGGCTTGAACACATTCAGCTCCAAATGCCCCTGCATTCCGCCCACGGTCACGGCGGTGTGATTGCCGATGACTTGCGCCGCGACCATTGTCAGCATCTCGCACTGCGTGGGATTGACTTTGCCGGGCATAATCGAGCTGCCGGGTTCGTTTTCGGGCAGCGACAGTTCGCCAAGGCCAGAACGCGGGCCAGAGCCGAGGAGGCGGATATCGTTGGCGATTTTGGTGAGG
>JBEBKE010000468.1:0-1160 GCA_040079555.1 Sphingorhabdus sp.
TTGTGTGGGTGGGTCGAAAGCTATAGTTTTTCCTCTGGACAATTATAACTATATGTTATATTGACATCATCAATGAAGCAGGTGGAATATTCCCGCAATGCCGCAAAGGTGCTGCAACGGATCGACCGTGCAACGGCCCGCCGGATCAAGGACAAGGTTCGGCAATATGCCAAGGACCCGGCATCACTGGCAAACAATGTCATCACGATGAAGGGTGGCGATGATTTGCGGCGGATGCGGGTTGGCGACTGGCGGGTGATTTTCACCGAGGATTTGGTCGTAGTGCTGGTTATCCGCGTTGCGCCGCGTGGCGGAGCTTATGATTGAGGTGAATATGGGACACGAACCACAGAAATTTACCGCCCCTGATGGCACCGAAATGGTGGTTCTGCCCGCTGCTGATTATGCGCGGCTGAAGTTGCTCGCACAGGATAGTGAAGATACGCTTGCAGCACGGGATCAGTTGGACCGGCTCTCGAACGGTGAAGGCACGATGCCGGCTCGCGTTTTGGATTCGATCCTCGATGACGGTATGACGGCCATCGCGGCATGGCGGCGCTATCGCGGGATGACGCAGGTCGCTCTCGCAAAGGCCGCCGGATGCAGTCAGGTGTGGCTTAGCCGGATTGAGGCTGGTGCGGGGCATGGTACGCCCAAAATACGTAAGGCTTTGGCTAAGGCTCTGGACGCGCCTTTATGGTCGCTGGACGACGAAGACTAGGACTTGCGTAAGCCCGCTGACACAGCCACATAGCCAGCATGTCGAACATCACGTCAAACCTGAATACGCAAAAGCCAATCGAGCCGCCGTTAAAGGCCGTCATCATTCCCGTCACCCCGCTGTCGCAGAACTGCACGCTGTTCTGGTGTACGCAGACAATGCTCGGCACGTTGGTCGATCCCGGTGGCGATCTGGATAAGCTGAAAGATGCGGTGGCAAAGACCGGCGTTACGCTGGAAAAGCTGCTCGTTACGCACGGGCATCTGGATCATTGCGGGCAGGCGGGGATGCTGGCCAAGGAATTGGGCTTAAAGATTGAAGGCCCGCATGAGGACGACCGGTTCTGGATCGCGCAGCTGGATGATGATGGCAAACGCTGGGGCATGCACGCGGAAAGCTTTGAGCCCGATCGCTGGTTGGTAGATGGCGACACCGTGAC
>JBEBKE010000469.1:0-1154 GCA_040079555.1 Sphingorhabdus sp.
GCTTTCCACATCGCCTTTGTCGGCCGCAGCTTTGTAATAGATCGCGGCTTCGTCTTTATCCTTACCTAAATAGCGATAGATATAGCCCATCTGGCGCAGCCCATAGGCATTGCCCTTTTCGGCGGCCATGCGGTAATATTTGAACGCAATATTGGTGCCGCCCTCAAGATCGCAGAAGCAATTCAGCGCACCATCGGCCAAGGCCAATTGCGCGTCGATATTACCTTTATCGGCAAGCGGCGTCCAGATTTCAAACGCCTCGTCATACTCCATCTCGTCATAGGCGGTCTGCGCGATGTCAAGCAGCTCGGCGTCGCTTTGCGCGCTGGCAGCTGTTGGAACGATCAGGCTGCTGGCTATAAAAATGGCAGCTTTGAAATGCATCTGTGACAAGCGTGTAAACATGAAAACCTCCATTTTATTGCGCACAATGTCTATCATCTACACCTACAAATGATAGCCCGCTATGTACAACGTCACCTCACCCCAACAACCTAGGCGGCACTGTCCTATTCACCACCTCCCTCAAAGCAAACGCCGTCTCGATCCGTGCAACCCTTGGCAGTCGTGCAATCTCTTGCCGATGGACGCGTTCATAATCCTCAATCGATGCGGCACGCACGGTGAGGTGATAGTCGTTACGCCCGCTCATCAAATGGCAGCGTAGGATCGAGGGGCTGGCGGACACGGCGTCCTCAAACGCCGCCATTGCCTCCTCGCTTTGGCTATCGAGCGTGATTGTCACCATCACCGTCGCGCCCATGCCAAGCTTGCGCAGGTTCACATCGGCGCGATAGCCGCGCAATATGCCTGCATCCTCCAAAGCCTTTTGCCGCCGCGCCGCTGCGCTGGGGGACAGTCCTGCCGCCTCACCCAGTTCCTGTTGAGTCGCGCGGCCATTGGCGACCAATGCGCTCAAAATCTTGCGGTCTATCCGGTCGATCTGCATAATTTTCCCGCCGTTACGCCATCTAACGCATTATTTATGCGCACAACCGCTATATATGTCCAGTCTTTGCGCAGCATCCGCGCAAACACCGTGCTAAATCTTCATGCATAGCTTTTGAGGAGAAGAAACATGCGCGTCGGTGTCCCCAGCGAAATTAAGGTCCATGAATATCGCGTCGGGCTGACCCCGTCCGCCGTCCGCGAAT
>JBEBKE010000470.1:0-1146 GCA_040079555.1 Sphingorhabdus sp.
GCCATTTTTCCACGCGCTTGGTGTCATGCCCAATCGTCCCTTGGTTTCGGCATAGAACCGGCTTGGGCCAGAATAGCCTGAGTCATAAATGGCATCGGTTATGCGACCGTTTTCGGCAAGTGCTAACTCTGCACGCTCCAACCGCTTTCCGCGTGCATAGTGTGTGGGAGTAACGCCCGTCGCTCGCTTGAACAATCGGTGAAAATGATGCGGCGCATAGCCAACGGCGGCGGCGAGTTGTTCCAACGGCGGCGGATTTTCGGCGCTTAGCAATTCCAAAGCCTTTTTGACCGCAACTTCATCGCGGGCGATGTCGTCGGGCCTGCAACGCAAGCACGCCCTATAGCCAGCCGCCTTTGCCTCGGATGCGTGCCGGTAAAAGACCACATTCTTTTGAAGCGGATGCCGAACCGGGCAGCTGGGCTTGCAATAAATCCGCGTTGTTTTCACCGCACCCACAAACTGCCCGTCGAACGCACGATCACGGCGCAGGAAAGCAGCCCAGGCGAAATCGGCGTCGATCATGTCAATTCCGTTCCACCTTTGCCGAAAAGCAGCCATGCGCCGCGTTATGCGCGTGGATATAGGCGATATCCTCGGCGGCGAACAGCGCTCTGATCTTTACATCTGCCTCTCCGGGAAGCGCGAGCGCTGCGTCACGCAACATGCCGGCTGTATCAAACGCCCGCAGCGCGATTGGGCGGCCTTCAAATACGGGCGGGATTTGATCCACATATTCAGCCGATTCCACCGCATTCTCGCGGACATAGATTGCATAGGATGAGCGATACGGTGTCGCGACATCATGGCTGACATGGTTCAGCAAGATCAGGCTTTCTCCAGCGTCCGCGTCGTTAAGGCTGACACGGCATGGCCAGCCTTTATCAGCCGCTGCCGTTACGCGGATTGCGCCTGCTTGCGCCAACACTTCATCAGACGCGTTGAGCAAATGTGCGAAAGGCTCTGTGGATAGTCCCGTGATTCGATAAGTCATATTTGGCTCCGTCTTTGTTGATGACGCTGGAATAGGCGGCGCAGTAATACGATGCGTCCCGAAACTTGCTTTCAAAGTTTCCTGCTGAAGTTTTACCTTTTCACACGTTCAAAGCGCCCATCACCCTTGTCTCTTATCGCTTGTCCTGCCAC
>JBEBKE010000471.1:0-1143 GCA_040079555.1 Sphingorhabdus sp.
CGCAATGGCGGACAGTTGATCCCGGGCCTGCGCTGGTCGATGCGCGAGATTGACGAAGAATTTGGCCGTGAACGGAGCCAAACAATTTTCGATCTGGCCTATGGTGCGGTCGGGCGGGTGAAAGACCGGATTGCTAAACATCGTATCAGTTGCGACCTCAAAGCTGGGCATTTGGAGGCAGCGTACAAGTCAGCGCATTTCGAAGCGATGCAGCGCGATGCCGATTATCTGGCCAGAGAATTCGGTTGGCAGGCAGACGTGGTCCAGCCCAAGGATATCGGCGAACACATCAACGGCGGCGGCTATCATGGCGGGGTTTATGATACTCAAGGTGGGCATTTTCATCCGCTAAACTATGCGCTTGGCTTGGCTGCGGCGGCGAAGGCTGCTGGTGTTGAGATCTTCGAAAATGACATCATGGACTATTTCATTCATCCTGTCGGACCTGAAAATTTTGAGGTGATCGGGCGCGGTCCGACCGCCAACGTCAATACCGTTATCCTGGCGACTGATACATGGACGAATGACCAATCCGATGACTTAGGCCGCTACACCATCCCGATCATGAACTATAATGTCGCCACCGCGCCATTGCCTGATGCCGACCAACTCTTCCCCAGCGATGCAGCAGTCGCCGATAGCCGCTTTGTCCTCAACTATTTCCGCCTGTCCGCTGACAAACGCCTGATCTTTGGCGGGGGCGAGAAATATGTGCAGACGCCGCCTGCGGATATCGCCGCCTTTGTCCGCCAGCATATCGCCGAGGTTTTTCCTCACCTCGCCAACACGCCGATCGATTATGCTTGGGGTGGCGCGGTCGGTGTTACCATGAACCGGCTGCCGCATATGGGGCGCAAGGGCAATGTGTTCTTCGCGCATGGTTTTTCGGGCCATGGCGCGCTTATCACAACATTAGCAGGGGAATTGATGGCTGAGGCAGTCGTTGGGACGATGGAGAAATTCGACGTCTTCGCCAATCTTCCGCACCGACCCTTTCCCGGCGGCAAAATGTTTGCGCGTCCGCTGGCGACTTTGGGGCTGCTATATTACGCGTTAAGGGACAGGTTGTGATTACCGACGCCGCCATCGACCGCCTCGCCACCCGCGAGGCTGAAACTTTCCGCAAAGCCAATCCGCAATCGC
>JBEBKE010000472.1:0-1138 GCA_040079555.1 Sphingorhabdus sp.
CTCAAACTTGTGAACATTGCCCGCGTCATTGGCCGCAGTCTGGGTGTAAAGGCTCGCCATTGGCTCATCTTCGACGACGAAATCTTCGACATCGCCAAAACCGTTAAACTCGGTGCGCATCGCACAACCATAAGCGCCGAGCATACCGACTTCGATATAGTCGCCGGCTTTAATGTCCGATGGCAACAAAAACGGTCCTGCCATGTAGTCCATATCGTCACAGGTCGGGCCGTAAAAGGCAAATTCGGTCAGTTCTTGCGCGCCACTCTCACGCTGCAAAGCGACCGGAAAACGCCAAGCGACATGCGCTGCATCAAACAACGCGCCATAGGCTCCGTCATTGATAAACAACTCGGTCCCGCGGCGTTTTTCGACTTTTACCAACAACGACGCATATTCAGCGCATAAAGCACGGCCCGGCTCACACCACAGTTCGGACGAATAGCTGACGGGCAGATCTTCGAACGTGCGGTGGATAACCTCAAAATAGCTCTCCAACGGCGGAGGCTCCATGCCCGGATAGACCGATGGAAAACCACCACCGACATCAACGATATCGACCGTAACTGACGATACGACAATCGCTGCACGCACCAACTCCATTGCCTCGGCATAGGCCGCAGGGGTCATGGCTTGGCTGCCGACATGGAATGCGATTCCAAGGCTGTCTGCAACCTGGCGTGTCGCAACCAGCAGGTCGGCAACCTTATCAGGCTCGGCCCCAAATTTCGACGCAAGGCTAAGCTTGGCATGTTCAGACGACACGCGGATGCGCACGCAGAGTTCAAGATCGGTCGCTGGCTCGCCATCTTTCGCGGTCGCGCGGACGATCTTGTCCAGCTCTTCATGGCTATCAAGGCTGAAAGTCTTCACATTGTGGTTATGATAGGCCTGCGCAATCGCGCGTTCGGACTTCACCGGATGCATAAAGCAAAGCTTCGCTTGCGGAAGGAATTTGTGCACCAACCGCACTTCACCAAGCGACGCGACATCATAATGCGTGATGCCTGCAGCCCACAACGTTTCGAGCAACGCAGGCGAAGGATTGGCTTTTACGGCATACAAGGATTTGCCCGGAAACTTCTCAACAAAGAAGCGGGCAGCACGCGTAGCGGCATGCGGGCGAAGGAGCGTGATC
>JBEBKE010000473.1:0-1135 GCA_040079555.1 Sphingorhabdus sp.
TAAATGTGGCGCGCGACATGGGTGCGTCGGCGTCGTAGCGCGATGGCAGGAGGTATCGCGAATTTCCGGCGCATGTCTTGAGCGCGATCAGGATGTCGAGCATCTGTTGCGACAGATAGACGTTGTGCGGCTTGGATCGTTTCATCCGTTCCTTTGGTATCGACCAGACGGCATTCTCAAAATCCACTTCATCCCATACTGCGTCCTGCAACTCGCTCTTTCGAACCATCGACAGCAAATAGAACTTCATGCCGAGCCTGATGGTGGGCAGAGTTGCTACCTTCTCGATACACCGAAACAGCACCCGAATTTCAGACGGCGACAACGAGCGGTCCTTGGGGACGAAGGTTGCGATCGACGAAGGGCCAACCTCATCAGCCGGGTTGGCGATCTTTTCTCCGTGCAGGATCGCAAAGCCGTAGATCTGTTTCACGATGTCACGAACATGGATCGCGGTCGCTGGTGCGCCTCGATCAACGATCGCAAGGCAGTGCGCACGCAGGTCGCCAGGTGTTATCTCGTTCAGCAGCCGGTTGCGCCAGTGCGGCACCAATTCGCGCTCGAAGATCGAGCGACGCATGGCGCGCGTACTGTCAGCCATCGGTCCAGCGGTCAGCCATTTCTCGCCGAACTCGCCGAAGCTCTTTGCTTCTTTAATCCTGCGCTTGTCCCGCTGCTTCTCAATGGCTGGGGACAGTCCTTCCTGGACCATCCGCTTGGCATCGATGCACTTCTCCCTGGCGCGAGCCAGAGAGAGGCCGGAAGCGCAATATTTCCCGAAGGTGACTGTTTCGCGCCGCCCGTGCATCCGATAGTCGTAACGGAATGAAATCGTGCCGTTTGTCCCGACCCGAACATACATGCCGTCGCGGTCGGTTACCTTGTAGGGTTTGTCTTTGGGTTTCAAGCTTTTAAGGGCTGCATCAGTCAGCATGGCCACATACTCCTTTCATTTTGACCGTCAGCCCGAAACGCACCTCTCCAACTCGAAAAAGCACATGCTTTTCAGATTGTTAGCGAGATAAATTGACCGTCAGAGGCTGTTGTGACCCTGACGGTAACGAGCGATTTTGAGGGTGGCAAGAGCAGGCGATACCGTCAGCGCGGCCGCGAATTTCGAACGCTGCCCACCGAT
>JBEBKE010000474.1:0-1132 GCA_040079555.1 Sphingorhabdus sp.
CGCTTCATCGACGACCAGCAAACAGCGCCGACCTGCACGTGCCTCGGCATGTAAAAAATTCTCAATGGCTTTCAACGTCGCGGCTTTATCCAACCCGCGTGTGTCGATGCCGTAACTTTCGGCGGTCATCTGCACCATATCGTTACCGTCAAGTTGGCTGGTGACAATCGTCGCTGCCGTCAAACGCGCTTTGTCGATGGTCTGCATCAAATGCGTGACCAACGTCGTCTTGCCCGCGCCAACTTCGCCGGTGATGACAATAAAGCCTTCACCCTGCGCCAGGCCATAGCCGAGATAAGACAGCGCCTTACGATGCGTCAGGCTTTCAAAATAATAATGCGGGTCGGGCGTTAGCTGAAAAGGGCGTCCCGAAAATCCGTAATATTGATCGTACATTTTATATTCCCAATTTTGTCCGTCGCCGGATCAGAAGCTGTAGCGCAGGCCCAGCAATGCAGAGGCAGAGACGTCTTCCTCGAAATCCTCGACCGTATAGGTATCAATACCCACCGCAGCCGTTGCCTGTAATCCGCGCCAGATGTTGCGATTATACGACGCATTTGCACCAAAACCATAGCTGTCGGGTGCGCCCGCCTGACCGGGATCATTCAGATTTGCATAGACGTTCGTGCCAAAGCTCGACTGGCGATCAAGCTGACGGCCAAGGAAGCCCGACAGGTAATAATTTTCATCAATCAAGCCCGCAATCTGTCCCTGACCGCCCACAGCGGAGGCCAAGAATTTGCGGCGATCATAGCCAATGGCAAGGCCGCTGCTCCATGGGCCGTTTGTTTCAGATATCGACGCTTGCACGCCGCGTGAGCGGAATGTTGCCGAGCTTGCGGTGCGCAGAGCGTTGTTCAGGCAGAAACCGCCCGCGGCTGCAAACACGCAGCTGTTCAAATCGCCGGTGATCGCGTTGCGATTGGCGTTAAAGCTGGTTGGCAAATCGGACAGTGCGTTGTTGATCGAACCGCCAAAGCCCTGAACGCTGTCATAGACAGAGACGTTCACGCCCATCCGCTCGTTCGGAGTGTAGCTAAAGCTGCCGGTATAGGTGTCGCTGCCATAACGATGGCCATAGCGCAGCTCCAGCGCTGTCCGGCGGCTTGGACGCCACAACACGCCTGCG
>JBEBKE010000475.1:0-1120 GCA_040079555.1 Sphingorhabdus sp.
GCGCAGCGGATTCAGGACTGGGAAGGCGCCGTTGCCAGCGACGAGGCGGTGACGGCGGCGTGGAAGCGGTATGGGTACGAGGTGCAGGACCTGCCGTTCGTGCCGGTGGCGGAGCGGTTGGCTTTCTTGAGGACGCTGGTTGGCCACGGGACGACGGCGCAAGGAGCGGCGTGAACGGTCAGGGTTTCACGATCAATTCGAACACTTTGCTTTGATGATCGAATTTGAAACTGAACTGTTTCAGGACGTCGAAACCGAGGATCAGATCAAAATTTGCGTTATCGACCATGTTGACGACCTCAAACGGTGTCTCAATTCCGAAGACTGAAAGCTCGCTATCCGGGAATGCTACCGGAGAAGCATTACTCTCTACCCGATGGGCCCAAATGCCAAGTGAAGCCAAATACCGGCTGTGAGTTTGCCGACCGTGCAAGCCGCCAAACTCCATATGACCGGTTCGAATGAGGTCAAGTTCGGCAATAACCGACCGCGCAACCACAGTGCGCTGAGCGCCAGTGTCAACCAGAGCGCGATACTGACTTTGCGAGAACGCCCCAGTGAAATTTCCCGCATCAAAGCTGGGCTTCGACACGCTGACAGGCAAGATCAATCGATGGTGATCAAGCGCGCAGCGCTGAACTAACATGCGAATAGAACCCCAGATCTTCGAAAGTATCATCGACGAGTTCGACGGAAAAGTTACCCTCTCCATGTTTGGAGAGACCCGCCTTGACTGCGTCTAGACTCGTTCTGAAGTAGTCATCCACTGACTGGTTGTGAAGCAGCGCATGAAAGCCGCGATGCGAAACCATCAAATCCGCAAGTCGGCTCTTGAACCAGCGATAGTTCGCCTCCGTCTGATCGCGCATGGGCCATTCCTCCGAAAGCAGGAATCTAACGGAATCAAGACTCTAGGCCAATCGAAAAGTTTTCAGCGTTTTGAGTCGTTTGATTCGTTGCGGGCGGATAACCACAACTCATTGGCTCAAATCCGAGCTTATCGGAGTTCACCCGCCTCCAACTGCGCCGCCATCATCTCCCAGACCTTGTTGATCGCCTTCAGGGGCCGGACCATCACCTTGAAATCGGCGATCTTGCCGTCAGCGCCAAAGCGGATGAT
>JBEBKE010000476.1:0-1115 GCA_040079555.1 Sphingorhabdus sp.
GTCAGTGAACATCTTTGAGGGCAAGTTGATCGTCGATGATCCCGACAAAGCTGCTGTCGATTGCCCCGGGCTTGGCAAAGTCTATCTGAACCACGGCGTCACTGGACCGCATGGTGCCGATGTCTGGGTCGCGCTGCGTCCCGAGAAAATGTATCTGCACGTGCAGGGCAAAGGCAAAGCGGTAGAGGCCGCCGCCAAAGACGCACCAGAGGGACATAATTTCGCCCGCGGTGTTATCAAAGGGATGAGCTATCTGGGCGACATCACTCTTTTTGAAATCAAGCTGGAAAGCGGCGCGATGATCCGCGTTTCACGGCCCAACCTGTCGCGGCATGACCAAGAGGATTTCACTTGGGATGACAAGGTGAGCATGCACTGGCGCGCGGATAGTCCGGTGGTGTTGCTGGGGTAACTGCTTCGCCACTAAAATAGCTACCCACACTTACGCACCGTCGCCCCAGCGTAGGCTGGGGCCCATCACGTCTCTCAACATAACTCAAGCGCTAGTCGGATAAGCGCATAGGCCCCAGCCTTCGCTGGGGCGACGTGGTTTACTGGACAACGAAGGTAGCGATACCCGCGCCTCACTCTTCCTCAGTCACCGGCAACGCCCGCAAGTCGATCAAATCCACAACCAGATTTAATGGCGGGATTTTCTCGCCCTGCGGCCCATCGGTCGCGGGAAAGCAAAAACGGTATGACGCGCCGGGTTGCATCAATTTCAACCCTTCGGCAAATTGTGGCGCGGCGCGGGGCAATGGGATTGTCTGCCAATCTTCGCGGGCGAATATCTCGCCGCTATTGGGATCAAAAGTCACGATATCGACCAACGCCATATCGGCATCGGTCGGGGTGCGCCCTGTTCCCTGACGCGCGACGGCGTAGGAAAGCCCCGATGGCGATGTCAGATCGCACGCCCGCGCTTCGGCTGGGACAGATGGCTTTGGAGGCAGTGCGGCAAAGGACAGCAGATCAACTTCGAATACCAAATCGGCATTCGCTGGGATCGGGCCCGTGCCCGCCTCGCCATAGCCAAGCGATGATGGGATACACAGGCGATATTTGCCGCCCGCCTGCATCAGTTTCAGTCCCTGAGTGAAGCCGGGGATAACACC
>JBEBKE010000477.1:0-1114 GCA_040079555.1 Sphingorhabdus sp.
GTGGCGGCTAAAGGGAAGCCATGACCGACAGCTTGACGATCCGCCGCCCCGATGACTGGCATGTTCACCTGCGCGATGGCGCGATGTTGCAGGGGGTTGTGGCGCACACCGCGCGACAATTTGCCCGCGCAATTGTGATGCCGAACTTGTCACCGCCCGTCACCACCGTTGAGGCCGGACGTGCTTACCGCGAACGGATACTGGCCGCCGTACCAGCGGGTGTGGCGTTCGAACCGCTAATCACGTGCTACCTGACCGACACGCTAGACCCCGAAGAAATCGCGCACGGTTTTGCCGAAGGCGTGTTTACAGCGGCGAAGCTATACCCCGCCCACGCGACCACCGGCAGCGCGCATGGCGTCACCGATGTCGCCAACATCCGGTCGGTGCTCGAGCGGATGCAAGAAATCGACATGCCATTGTTAATCCATGGCGAAGTCACCGATCACGCCGTCGATATTTTTGACCGTGAGAAAGTGTTTATCGAGCGCACGTTAGAGGGCGTCGTCCACGACTTTCCCAATCTGCGTATCATCTTTGAACATATCACCACCAAAGACGCCGCCGATTTCGTCACCGCCGCTGGCCCCAATGTCGCCGCGACCATCACGCCGCAGCATCTGCACATTAACCGCAACGCAATGTTCGCAGGCGGGATCCGTCCACATGCCTATTGCCTGCCCGTCGCCAAGCGGGAGCTGCACCGGCTGGCGCTGCGAAAGGCCGCGACATCGGGTAATGCCAAATTCTTCCTCGGCACCGACAGCGCGCCACATGCGGTTTCGGCCAAGGAATCGGCTTGCGGATGCGCGGGAATTTTCAACGCACCTTTTGCACTGGAAAGCTATGTGACGGTGTTTGATGAGGAAGACGCGCTCGACAAGTTCGAAGGCTTTGCCTCGCTTCACGGCCCTGCATTTTACCGGCTGCCGGTGAATGAAGACACGATCACTTTGCGCAAGGCGCTGTTCACAGTGCCTGACAGCATCGATTGTGCTGGAACACCGGTGGTGCCGTTTCATGCGGGTGAGCAACTGTGTTGGCGGTTTGAAGGCTGACGGGTCGTGCCATTTGTTTCACGCAAAGGCGCAAAGTGGAATAAGGGGTCGGCGTA
>JBEBKE010000478.1:0-1111 GCA_040079555.1 Sphingorhabdus sp.
GAAGTGCCGCTCAGCCGCCTCGATCAACGTCTCGCTATCGGCGCGCGGGATCAGCGTGTCGGGCGTGACCTGTATCCTAAGGTCCCAAAAATCTTGATATCCGCGAATATAGGCGACAGGCTCTTGTGCAGCGCGCCGTTGTACCAGTGCCGGAAATTCCGGCGGAACGGCTAGGTCGCGCATCCGCAGCAACAGATCGCTGCGCTCCATCTGCAACGCATGCGCCATCAGCAATTCGGCATCGAGGCGCGGAGTTTCGCTTGTCGCCGCTAATGTGTGCGCCGCTTGCGCCAGTGCGGTGGCAACCTCACTCATCGTCCACAGCTTCGCCCTGTTGCAGTGACCCGCCTTTGCTTTCGCAGGTTCCGGCGGGTGTATATTGCCACCGGTCAGGCATTTTATCTGTAGTGGCAGTTCCGGCGCAGTCGGTTTTAGGCCCGGCGGCGCAATCATTGAACTGCGCCAACGCGATGCCATAGCATTTTTCGCGCTCTGCCTTTTTCGGCTGGGGCATCGTAATGCCGCGATCGGTGCTGTCGTACTTGATGTCGGTGGTCGCTTTGTCGCACGCGGCAAGCATCGCTGTCGCGAGCAACAGACTGGCCAGCCTCAACAATTCAGTCTGTGGTTCGCGCCCCATATCGCCGCCATAGCGTCAAAACCCACTGCCAGCTATGGGGCATTTAATGACAACACGATTCGATTTCAAAATCAGCGCGACTGACGGCAAAGCGCGCACCGGCAGTATTGAGATGTTGCGCGGCGAAATCCGCACGCCTGCTTTTATGCCCGTTGGCACTGCGGCCACTGTGAAGGCAATGCGCCCTGCGGAGGTGCGCGCAACGGGTGCTGACATCATCCTTGGCAACACCTATCACCTGATGCTGCGCCCCGGGGCTGAACGCGTCGCACGGCTTGGCGGCTTGCACCAGTTTTCCGGCTGGGACCGCCCGATATTGACCGACAGCGGTGGGTATCAAGTAATGAGCCTGTCGGCTTTGCGCAAAATCACTGAGGAAGGCGTATCGTTCCAAAGCCATCTTGACGGTTCCAAACACATGCTCTCGCCCGAACGGTCGATGGAAATTCAGCGGTTATTGGGGTCGGACAT
>JBEBKE010000479.1:0-1111 GCA_040079555.1 Sphingorhabdus sp.
TGGCGCTGGCACCGGCTGGTCGCCTGCTCCGATTATTATCCGTGATGCCGAAGGCGACGTGGCGGGCGCGCTTCCCGCTTATTTGAAAACGCACAGCCAAGGCGAATATGTTTTCGATCACGCCTGGGCCGATGCCTATGAACGCGCGGGCGGGCGTTATTATCCAAAGCTGGTGATCGCCGCGCCCTTTTCGCCTGTGCCCGGGCCGCGCGTTCTGGCACGCGATGAGGCGACGTCATTGTCACTGCTGGCTGCCGCCGAAAATGTCGTTGTGCAAAACGGGCTGTCGTCGGCCCATGCCAATTTTGTCGATGAATCGCAGCTTGATCTGTTCCGCAAGGCAGGCTGGCTGATCCGGTCGGGCACGCAATTTCATTGGGAAAGCGCGGGTTACACGTGCTTTGATGACTTTATGGCGTCGTTATCGTCGCGCAAACGCCGAGCGATCCGCAAGGAACGCGCAGCAGCGCAGGCGGCGGTCACAATCGAGATCAAACGCGGTGCCGACATCCGCCCCGAACATTGGGATGCATTCTGGGTCTTCTATCAAGACACCGGCGCGCGTAAATGGGGGACGCCGTATCTGACACGCCAGTTTTTCGACTTGATCGCTAAAAGCATGAGCGAGGATATCGTGCTGTTTCTGGCAAGCCGCGACGGGCGGCCCGTGGCGGGTGCGCTGAACCTGCTTGGCCCTGATTGCCTTTATGGCCGATATTGGGGATGCACCGAGGATATCCCGTTTCTGCATTTTGAGCTGTGCTATTATCAAGCCATCGATTTTGCCATTGCGCACGGGCTACGCCGCGTTGAGGCCGGGGCGCAGGGCGAGCATAAGCTGGCGCGCGGATATCTGCCGGTGACGACGCACTCGGCGCATTTCATCGCTGACCCCGGCTTTCGCTCTGCGATTGCCGATTTTCTGGAACGCGAACGCCGCGCGGTGGAACGCGAGCAGGAATTCCTCGGCGAACTCGGCCCGTTCAAACGCGGCTAGTCAACCGTAGTCACTCCGCGCCAACCGACAAAGCGTGCGCGGTTTCTAAAGACGAAGCGGTTGACGCCCAGCGCCACTGCGACGCAGCCGATCAATACAAACAGCATGATGTCG
>JBEBKE010000480.1:0-1107 GCA_040079555.1 Sphingorhabdus sp.
CCGCCGCCGGCAAGGAACACGTCCTTGCCCGATCCGTCATGCTCGCCGGGGCCGCTACGTACTTTTGCCCAGGTCAGTAATCCCAGCAACCCGATGATCGCCACAAAGACGATTGCTTGCAGCCAGCCGGCTGACAGACCCGCACCCATTTCCCTCTCCCTTTTTTTTGGAGTGTGGCGCATAGAAAGTCAGACCGCAACCCGAACGAGAAGCTAATTGGATGAAATTGGGCGTCTGTTATTATCCCGAACATTGGCCTGAGGATGTCTGGCCCGACGACGCGCGCCGAATGGCAGAGATGGGCCTGTCGCGTGTGCGAATCGGCGAATTTTGCTGGAGCCGGATAGAGCCCGAACCGGGGCAGTATGACTGGGCTTGGCTAGACCGCGCAGTGGAGGTGCTGCATGCAGAGGGCCTTGGCATCATCATGGGAACGCCCACCGCGACGCCGCCGAAATGGTTAGTCGATCAAATGCCCGATATGATTGCGCTCGACGAACAAGGCCGCCCGCGCGGCTTTGGATCGCGGCGGCATTATTGTTTCTCGCACAAAGGCTATGCGAAGGAATGCGACCGCATCGTTGCGGCCATGGCCGAACGTTATGGCCAGCACGCAGCGATTGTCGCGTGGCAGACCGACAATGAATATGGCTGCCATGATACGGCGGTCAGTTTTTCGGCGGCGGCGCGCGATGGATTTCGCGATTGGTTGGCTGTTAAGTATAGCGACGTCGCCGCGCTGAATGCGGCATGGGGCAATGTGTTTTGGTCGATGGAATACCGGTCCTTTGCCGTGATAGATCTGCCCAACTTGACCGTGACCGAAGCCAACCCTGCGCATTGGCTGGATTTCCGCCGTTTCTCCTCCGATCAGGTTGTCGCCTTTAACCGGCGACAAGTCGATATCCTGCGCCACGCGTCCCCTGGACGCGACCTGATCCACAACTATATGGGCTTTTTCACCCAGTTTGATCATCATGCGGTGGCGGCGGATTTGGATGTCGCCAGCTGGGACAGCTATCCACTTGGTTTTCTTGAACAATTCTGGTTTTCGGACGAAGAAAAGCGGCGTTACGCGCGCCAAGGCCATCCTGACATCGCGGCGTT
>JBEBKE010000481.1:0-1101 GCA_040079555.1 Sphingorhabdus sp.
TCCGGAAACATCACCGAGGGCTGAGTGGGCATATCGTGCACGTCGAGATAGGCAGGCGCCGCCCCTACCAATGGCACACGCGATTTGGCGCGGCGTTGCACGTTCCAGACCAGACCCATTTTCTCCATAGCAAAAATGGTCCAGCCATTGGGATCAAGCTCCCACCAGCCGATGTGATTCGACGCGGCACGCGGTTGCGCATGGTGGTTGTTATGCCAGCCATCGCCAAGCGTCAGGATCGCAATGAACCAGTTGTTGGTTGACGTGCTGTCGTCGTTAAACCGGCGATAGCCAAACAGATGCGCGGCGCTATCTGTTCCCATCACGCCGTTCATAAAGATGAAATTGCGCAGACCGGTGCCAAGCAAGATACAACCAACAATGTCCTGTCCACTGCCAAACAGCAACGCCCAAGCAACCGGGAAAACGATATAGGAAAAGGCGATCCAATGCCAGCGGGTGCGGTGGCAAAACTCGACCACTTCGTCGCCGACAAGGCCCTTGCCGAACACATCCATGTCGGTGTGTGCATTGTCCCACAACCAGCCCATATGCGACATCGCAAAGCCTTTCAGCTTTGACATCGGGCGGCCATGGCCATCGACAATCGGACTATGCACATCGCCGGGTCGGTCGCCAAAGGCGTGGTGGCGGCGGTGATCGGCGGTCCAATACTTCACCGACGTCATCGCCGACATCTGCCCCATAATGCCGAGCACATAGCGCATCGTTTTTGATGTCTCAAAAGAGCGATGCGTGAAATAGCGGTGAAAACCGACCGAGAAACCAAAGTTGCTCATGAGATAACCGACAATGAACAACGACCATATTGTCCAGTTCGTCGGTTGCGTCAGCAGATACCAAAGGCCGCCAATCGACGTGCCAACGTGCAGCACGAACAATCCGGTCATGTCGTAATGTTTGCGCCGTGCGCCAGGACCACCGATCAGGACGCCGCGCTGCGGATGCGGCTTGCCCTCGCGTTCCCACGCGCGGTCAGAAGGATAAAGTCCGGTGAAATTTTCTGCCATAGAAACCCCGTTGCGAAAAACGCGATAAAATCATCGGCAGCGTATCGACACCCCTTCGAATGCTGTCCGG
>JBEBKE010000482.1:0-1096 GCA_040079555.1 Sphingorhabdus sp.
GAGGTCACAAAAACCTCTATGGTGCTTTCCGACGGAGTCAGCGCCGCGAATGCCAAATCGATACCGGGTGCGCGGGTGCGCTATACAATCACCGTCTCGAACACCGGTAATCTGGCGGTGGATGCCAATAGCATTGTCATCGCCGATCCCTTTCCGCCCGATTTTACGTTAGACACATCAACGCCGATGACAATGACGGTCGGGAACAGCGGGTTGAACGCGTTTAACCAAGCGACAATGGTCACCTATTCAAACCAAGCTGGCGGCGCCGCGCCTTATTCCGCTCCACTTGGCAGCGGCTACAATCCTGCAATCACCGGCCTGCGTTTTCAGCCCGGCGGAACAATGGCGGCTGCCACAGCTAGCGGACCGGCAACGTTTTCGTTCACGTTTACTGGCCGAATAGATTAGCCGTGCTGTATTACGGCCGATACTTCCGCTTCGCGTTTTTCACCGCGTCGGCCCATTCGAAGTGCACGGGCTTATATTTGCCCGCGACATACAGCTGCATCTGATCGGTATAATGCGGCGATTCTGGGCGGTTGGTGGCGGATCCATAGGGTTGGATCGATTCAGACAGCACAGCTCCTGCCTTGTCCCAGCGCACCAGCATGATGTAGCTATCGCCATGACGCACACGGAACTTGCCATCGGATTGGTCGCGATCCCACATCGTTGTCGCGCGCAGCGTGTCGGTGCCGCCCAATAAGGGCAGATCGACATTGCCGCGCCTCAATCGCTGAATATCGCCAAGTGCTGGATCGATACGGCCAAAGCGTTTGGTGAATTCATCGACGACTTCCTGCAACGTCGCACGCGCATCGGGCAATGGTTCACCGCGATAGCTGGCCCGCGCAGCTTGACGGATCAGCCCCTCGGCCAATGCATCGGCACGGCCATTGCCATCGCTGGACCAATCCCATTCGCGCAGCAATGTCTGCGCCTCGGCCAGTTTCGGCGCTTTGCTGGTATCAACCGCCAACAGGCTTTGCATCCATTCGCTGACCCAACCGGCCTTGGCATAACGCGTATTCATTTTTATCGCGATCAACTCTTCGGGCGTAATCGAAGCGTCCGCCATCATCAGCGCAGTTCC
>JBEBKE010000483.1:0-1089 GCA_040079555.1 Sphingorhabdus sp.
CTAACTGCTATGGAGATATAGTTAGCTTAAAACTATAAAGCTAACTATAATTTATTATCGTGTGATACGGCAAAAACAACAAGGGAGAATTCCATTTATAATTTAGGAAATTCTCCCTAAGTTATAATACCTTAAGCAACAATCACATCACTCGCCGCAAAGTTATTCACACCCGTCAATATTGCAATATCCACCTTCGCCCCAGCACCGTTACCATCTGCATCGTAACTCAATGTTTTGGTCGTGGTGTTGTACAACAAGTAGTCATTGGCATCCTGTGCTGTACCTGTGTTATTCACACGTACATTGGCATTGGTGATGCCACCAGTTAATGAAGTGTATTGATCCACCAACAACTGAATTTTGTCGGTACCACGTGCAAAGTCAGTAATGGTATCCACACCCGTTAAGTTAAATGCCGTGTCGGTATAGAACTGTTCGGTAGTTGCATCACCGGTTACTTTTTGTTCGTGCACTTGACCAAACACAAACTTATCTGCGCCAGCTTTACCAGTTAACACATCATTACCGCCGTTGCCAACAAACACGTCGGCTTTGGTGGTACCAATAAAGGTTTGTTTGTCAGCATTGCCTTCAAAACGTAGACCGTTGGTGGTTACACCAGAAGCATTGATCACGACGTTGTTGATGCTGCCGCCGTTGTTGCCTAAGGTGTCGGCCAAGTTCGCCACTGTGCTGCCTGCACGGTGGTAGTAGTGGTCGTTGATCAGTTGCAATGCACCGTCTTCGGTGTTGATGCGACCAGCAGTACCGCCCACTTGCACCACTTCCATGCTTTGGAAGTTAGCGTTGGTCAAGGTAATGGTACCTTTCGCTGCGGTGTTGGCACCAATCCCAGTAGTGATACGTAAGGTATCCACACCTGCACCACCGACGATTAAGTCACCTGAAACCCATTCGGCATTACCATCGTCTACTTTAGAGGTGGTGCCTTGTGTACCGCTACCGAAGCCGCCAACAACAAAAATATCATCGCCTGTACCGCCGTAGAGTTTATCCGCACCGCCGTGACCAATTAACAAGTCATTGCCGCCGTTGCCGTAGTACACGTCATTGCCTAAACGCATG
>JBEBKE010000484.1:0-1089 GCA_040079555.1 Sphingorhabdus sp.
CGTCCAA
Source organism: Sphingorhabdus sp. (assembly GCA_040079555.1). Lineage (GTDB taxonomy): Bacteria > Pseudomonadota > Alphaproteobacteria > Sphingomonadales > Sphingomonadaceae > Sphingorhabdus_B. The sequence goes on from JBEBKE010000484.1 coordinate 8, forward strand.
TCGAAAATCGGCGGCGAATTGACGCACATCGGCGAATAACCCTCCATGCACATCACCCCCGACGACCTAACCGGCCCAGAAATCCGTGCGCTCCTCGAAACCCATTTCGCGGGGATGCTGGCGAGTTCGCCTGTGGGGTCTTGTCACTTTCTGGACTTTGAGGGGCTGAAGGAGCCGGGGGTAACATTCTGGTCGATATGGACCGATACCGGGCCGGACGCGGCGTTGATGGGGTGTGGGGCGGTGAAGGAGCTTGATCCACTTCACGGTGAAATCAAATCGATGCGGACGCATGCTGATCACTTGCGCAAAGGCGCGGCGGCGGCGATGTTGGAGCATATTATTGCGACGGCACATGCTCGCGGTTATCGGCGGTTGAGTTTGGAGACAGGATCGACGCCGGATTTCGACGCGGCGCATGGGCTGTATCTGCGATATGGCTTTGTATATTGCCCGCCCTTTGGCGATTATGTCGAGGATCCGTTTAGCCGGTATATGACTTTGGAGTTGTAGCTGCGGCGTCGCGCTTTTTTGAAACGCTGTGCCAGTTTGTTTCACGCAAAGGCGCTAAGAAGTATAAGGGGTTGGCGAAGCCAGTAAATCTCGCTTTCGCAGATGGTAATTGGACAGTTTGACAAAGGGCTGCGCCCTTATTTTCCTTTGCGCCTTTGCGTGAAACAAATGGCACACCGCACGCCGCCACAAACAACGCCAATTGTGCAACACGCGCCTGCCAGCTAAGGCGCACTCGATATCTGCACAAAGGACTCCCCATGCCCAAACTCATCCTCATCCGTCACGGCCAGTCGCAATGGAATTTGGAGAACCGGTTCACAGGTTGGTGGGATGTGGACGTGACCGAAAAGGGCGCGGCCGAGGCTTGGGCGGCGGGCGTACTAATGCGCGACAAAGGCATTGCCCCGGACGTCGCCTTTACCAGCGTGCAGACCCGCGCAATCAAGACGCTTAATCTGGCACTCGAAGCAATGGGCCGGTTGTGGCTGCCGGTGACCAAAGACTGGCGGCTGAACGAACGGCATTATGGCGGGCTGACCGGCCTTGATAAAGCCGAGACAGCGGCC
>JBEBKE010000485.1:0-1077 GCA_040079555.1 Sphingorhabdus sp.
GTATAGTCGCATTCAAACCCGGGATGCTCGCGGTCGAATAAAGCGGGGGCGAGGACTTCATACCCATCGGCTGCATATTCATCGCACAGTTCGCGGATATGGTCGGTAACGCCAAAGATTTCCTGGATCAGGACCAATCCGCCTTTGCGTTCTCCCGCTGGTTCAGCGTGATAGACCGCGATCTCCGCGCCATCGGACATCGCCAAGCGAATCATTTGACCCATATGTTCTCCTCTTCTCCGCGTACTTTGCGCACTCTGCGCGAACTTGAAAAGCCAAAGGTTCACGCAGAGGCCGCAGAGATCGCGGAGTTTCTGAAATCCACCATCTTGCATCGCAGCAAAAGCCCTGCTAGGCGCGCCTCGACTTTGCAGGAACCTCGTGTTTCGGCGGCTGTAGTCACACACAAATTCCAGTCTGTTTTTAAGGACCCAAACGCGTGGATAATTCCAGCGGTAATCAAGCTAATGTGCAGGCCAGCCTTGCTGGACGCTACGCCACCGCGTTGTTCGATCTAGCGCGCGAATCAAAGGCTGTTGCCAAAGTAGAGGCCAGCCTTTCGTCGGTACAAAAGGCATTGGCCGATTCGGCAGATTTTGCATCGTTGACTACGAATGCTTCGGTTTCGCGTGACGATGCCAAAAAAGCCGTCGCTGCAATCGCCAAGGCGATGAAGCTCGATACGCTGACCACCAAAACGTTGGGCGTGCTTGCCGACAATCGCCGTCTGGCAGAAACCGGTGCTGTGGCAAAAGCATTCGCCGCGCTTGCCGCTGCTGACCGGGGCGAAATGACCGCTGAGGTTACTTCGGCCCATGCGCTGAGCGCCGCACAGACCAAAGCAATCGCTGCCAAGCTGAAGGCCCGCGTTGGTCGCGACGTCGCGATCAACAGCAAAATTGATCCCACGATCTTGGGCGGTCTGACCGTTAAGATCGGAAGCACCCTGATCGACAACTCGATCAAAACCCGTTTGAACACTCTCGCATCCAATATGAAGGGCTGACGGCATCCGCCGTCGGTGAAAGGCTAAGACAAAACCATGGATATCCGCGCCGCAGAAATTTCAAAGGTCAT
>JBEBKE010000486.1:0-1062 GCA_040079555.1 Sphingorhabdus sp.
GGCCAGACCTACACCTTCTCGACCATTCTCAATGGAACCCTGTCCGACAGCGTCCTGACCCTGCGGGATTCGACTGGAGCGTTCATTGCTGAGAACGATGATCTGATTTATCACGGCAGCCTGACATTCTCAGAAATCACGTTCACTGCAACCACCGAAGGCGTCTATTATCTGGACGTCAGTGGTTATACGCCCAACGGCGGAGTGTCGGATACGGGTACCTTTCTCCTCACTGCAACAAAACCTGCCTTCGATCCGATCGGGCACACCACTGCAACCACCGCCACGCTGGCGATCGGCGGTGCAGTCAACGGCACGATCGAAGCGGCTGGCGATCACGACTGGTTCGCGGTCCAGCTGACCGAAGGTCAGGCGTACCTTTTCACCACCGAAGCCATTGTCGGCGGCAATTTGGATACGGTGCTCTACATTCGCGATGCCAGCGGCAATCCGCTGGCGTTCAACGATGACACTGCGGGCACCCAGTTCTCCAAGATCCGGTTTGTCGCCCCGACTACGGGAACGTACTATGTCGATCTGGGGGTTTGGGGAAACCAGCAGCCAGGCAGCTACCGTGTGGCCGCCGCAGTGGCTCCGCCTTTGGAAGTGTTCACCTACGATCAGATCGCCACGCAGCTGACCTCGACCTATTGGAGCGGAGCCTCGCGGCATTTCAACGTTGCCCCGGGTGGCACGATCACGGTCAATATCACCGCATTGACTGCCGACGGGCAGTTCCTGGCCCGCGAAGCCTTGAACCTGTGGACTGACGCGACCGGCATCCTGTTTTCCGAAGTGGCGACCGGCGGCCAGATCGATTTTGATGATGATCAGCCGAATGCCTATTCGACTTCGTCGACCATTGGCAACACGATCGAATCGTCACACGTCAACATTTCGGTCGATTGGATTGCCGCGCCAAGCAATACGATCCGCAGCTACGGACTTCAGACCTATATCCACGAAATCGGTCACGCGTTGGGGCTTGGGCACGCCGGCCCCTACAATACCACCGCCGACTATGCGCTCGACGCGACCTACCTCAATGATGCGTGGTCGACA
>JBEBKE010000487.1:0-1057 GCA_040079555.1 Sphingorhabdus sp.
TTTGCCGCCGAGGCAGAGGCAGGCAAAGCATTATGGGCGGGCCTGATGGAGCCGCCGCACAAATCGACCCGCCCGGGCTGGGGCGCACAAGAATGGCTAAAGGACAGCAGCTCCACCGATGTCGTTGTCCACGACGGAAAGATCCTGTCGACATTCTATCAATGCGGTGAAGGTTACCGGCTCGACCCATTCACGCTGGAACAATTTGGCACAGAGGGCTGGGTGCCGCTGGACGGAATTTCGGCACACGCAAAATTTGATCCGGCGACCGGCGAGTTGATGTTTTTCAACTACTCCAAACACGCACCCTATATGCATTATGGTGTGGTTGGGGCTGACAATAAACTGAAACATTATGTGCCGATTCCACTGGACGGCCCGCGCCTGCCGCATGACATGGCATTCACGCCTAACTATGCGATCCTCAACGACATGCCGCTTTATTGGAATGCCGAGTTGCTGGAGCGCAATCTCCATGTCGTCCAATTCCACCCTGACCAGAAGTCGCGTTTTGGCATTATTCCGCGTTTTGGCAGTGCTGACGACATCCGCTGGTTTGAGGCAGAGCCCACCTATACGTTGCATTGGCTGAATGCGTGGGAGGAAGGCGACGAGATCATCCTCGACGGCTATTACCAAGAAGAGCCCATGCCCAAATCGCACCCCAACGCCCCCGACGGATTGGAGCGAATGATGGCGTATCTAAGCCAGGGCCTGATGAAGCCAAAGCTGCACCGCTGGCGCTTTAATCTGAAAACCGGGGAAACTCGCGAAGAGCGCCTCGACGACCGCATCCTGGAATTCGGCACGATCAATCAGAAATATGTCGGGCATAAATATCGTTACGCCTATTCCGCTGTTCCAGAGCCCTATTGGTTCCTGTTCACTGGCCTAGTCAAACATGATCTGGAAACCGGCACCAGCGAAGAAATCAGCTTTGGTCCCGGCTGTTTTGGCAGCGAAAGCCCGTTTGCGCCGCGCATCAACGCGCAAAGCGAAGACGACGGCTATCTTGTATCGTTCATCGCCGATGTCGAAAATGACCGGGCGGAATGTG
>JBEBKE010000488.1:0-1057 GCA_040079555.1 Sphingorhabdus sp.
CGATAAGGTGGACAGTGCCTGTGTCGTAGCGGTGCTCTCACCTATCTGGTTGGAAATTCCAGAAACTGCGCGGCGCATCCTTCAGCGGATTGGCGTGGTGCTGGATTTCGCTCACATCAAAGGTTGGATTTCCGGAGAGGTTTCTTTACGCTCAGTGCGCAAAGGGGCTGCCCCGGCAAACCGAAAAGGCGCGGCACTTTATCGCTATGCCCTATGCGGATGTCCCAGAGCTTATGACGAAGCTTCTGCGCGACGATCGTATAATGGGTGTGACCGTGCACGGCTTTCGTTCGGCGTTCACTGATTGGGCTGCGGAGACCACGGATGTTTCGAAGGAAGTCGTCGAAAAGGCGCTGGCGCACAAACTGCCCAACCGTGTCGAAGCGGCTTATCGACGCACTGACTTCTTCGAAAAGCGCCGCGACTTGATGACGCGGTGGGCCGCGTATCTCGATGCCGCTAAGGCAGTCGAAACTACTCCGATCCGCGAAGCCGCGTGACGAGCGCGCGCAGGCTGGCCGTAGTGACGCGCGTGGATTTGCCGAGCTTGACGACTTCGATCTGGTTTGTCGCAATCAGCTCATATAGCTTCGTGCGAGCCACGCCGATCATACGCGCAGCATCGTTTATCCTCACGCAAATCGGATCGGGAGGGACCGGCGCGTTCACGGCACGGCGCTTTCGTTGCGGAAGCCGACTGGATCAGCGATCCAGCGATTGACGGCGGACTCGCGAAGGCGGGTATATCATCACCGCCGGATTTCTCCTGCCCTTGCCAAATCGCGGGGCGAGGATGATCGACCGATCCAGACTGTGAAGCGTCCCTGCGGGACCACCCATTTGCCCTGGCTCTCGTCCCACACGCTCATGGGGTGATTGCTGGCCGCCGGATCAATAGTGATTGTCGCATCTCCCGACGCGCCGGGGGCCAGCTCAATCCACTGGAAGCCGACAAGACGACGGGGTGGCTGCTTCGCGCCCACTGCATTCGCGCTGGAGGGAAGCGAGAGATAGAGTTGCACAACCTCGGCGCCCGCGCGCTTGCCACTATTGGTTA
>JBEBKE010000489.1:0-1036 GCA_040079555.1 Sphingorhabdus sp.
TCGGTGATCCTTGCGGGCGTGTTGCTGAAGATGGGTGGTTACGGCTTCCTGCGGTTTTCCATCCCAATGTTTCCAGAGGCGTCGTCACAGTTCATCTGGCTGGTCTTTGGTCTGTCGATGGTCGCGGTAGTCTACACGTCGCTCGTGGCATTGGTGCAGGACGATATGAAAAAGCTGATTGCTTATTCATCGGTCGCGCATATGGCGATTGTGACCGTCGGGCTGTTCACTTTTAACCAGCAAGGCATCGAAGGCGCGATCATCGTGATGCTGAGCCACGGGTTGGTGTCAGGTGCGCTGTTCCTGTGCGTTGGTGTGATTTACGACCGTCTGCATACGCGTGAGATTAGCCGTTATGGCGGGCTTTCGGTTAATATGCCCAAATATGCTTTGCTGTTCATGTTTTTCACAATGGCCAGCGTTGGTCTGCCGGGGACAAGTGGATTTGTTGGCGAATTCTTGGCGCTTGCAGGGGCCTATAAAGTATCGACCTGGGCAACATTGATCGCAACCACCGGCATCATCCTTGGCGCTGGCTATATGCTCTACCTTTATCGCCGCGTCGCTTTTGGCGCACAGGTGAATGTTGATGCGGCTGCAATGGAAGACATCGGCGGACGCGAATTATGGTTGCTGGCACCGATTGCCGCTGCTGTATTGTGGATGGGCGTCTATCCCGAAAGCTTCCTTGCTCCAATCCGCCGCGACGTAGCGACCATTGTGGCGCGTATCGAACGCGCTGCGCCTGCTGGCGATAGCAAGTTGAAAGAACATGACAAAACAACCGCCAAATATCGTGTGAAACACGCTGGCGAACACGGAAACGCTAAAGTTTCTGGGCCAGAGGAGGCCAAGCACTGATGGATCTTTCAGCCTCACTCGCGCTCGTGCGCCCTGAGTTGATCCTCAGCTTCTCAAGCCTCTTGCTGCTCTTGATCGCGGCGTGGCGCACAGAATCTGGCCGTTTGGTTAGCGTGTTGGCCGTCGCTGCACTCATTGGGGCAGGGGCTTATGCTGCGCATTATTTCTGCGCTGG
>JBEBKE010000490.1:0-1033 GCA_040079555.1 Sphingorhabdus sp.
CGCAGTTTCCACACGGCGCATCAACGCAGCGGGGCCAGCCCAATCCTTTGTTTGATCACCAAAGCCTGCGGGTGATCCAGGTCGCCAGATAGGCTGCCCCATTTGCGCGAACAATGCGGCGGGGCCTTGTTTGTTCGCGCCAAGTTGCTTCAGGTTCAGCGCACGCAGCGCCGACACTGTCCATTCCCAAGGCGATTTGAATTTTGCTGGGCCAGCGGCCCAAGCTTCGGGCGCAGACAGCAGAGTCCGATAAAGCGACTTCAAATCGCCGCCCGTTTTCAGGAAATCGGCCTCTAGCTTTGCGACCAGCGATGGCGGCGGCGTGTCGGCGATGAAGTGCGTCGCCAGCTTCAGCGCTATATGCTTAGCCGTTGCTGGGTGCGTTGCGAGATTAGACAGGATTGCGTCGGCTTGGCCCGCGCCGCTTTGGGCATAGCTCGTGCCGATCACTTGGCGCGATCCCGGCTGGTGAATGGCATCGACAAACACGGTCTCACCCGCAGCCATGTTGCCGTCGACCAAGCGCCTGATCGGGCCGCGTGCCAATCCGGTGATTGTATGGCCGGTGAGCGCTCGAGCAAATTCGGTCACATCCTCTTGGGTGTAAACTGTCCGCACGCCCAAAGTGTGCAGCTCCAATATCTCGCGCGCCAGATTTTCGTTGAGGCCTAGATCTGCATCGCGGCGCGCATTGACGCGTTTGGCCAGCGCGCTGTCGGGCCCAATTGACTGCGCCTGATCGAGATACAGCAGCATCGCTGGATGCTTCACAGCAGACTTCAAAAGGTCGCCAAACTTGCCAAAAATATGCGGGCGGATCGCGTCGAATTCATAATTGCCCGCCAGCGCGGTAATCACCACTTTGTCGGTCGAAACGGCAAAATGGTTCGACCAAAAATGCACCAGTCGTTCGGCAAAATCGGTCTCGCTGGCGACGGCAACCTGCAATCGTGTATCAACGGCCTGAGCGTAGTGTTCGCGTAACGATTTGCGATACTTGCCGAGGACGTTTTCGGCCATCGCGGTTTCGTCT
>JBEBKE010000491.1:0-1031 GCA_040079555.1 Sphingorhabdus sp.
GTTGCGACATAGCCAAAGCTGGTGTTGGGAATCGGCGTGACATAGCGTTTTAGTGCGACGTAAAAATCGCCAGACCGCGCGGGATCAAAATTGGCACGGACGCGCTGGATCAAGCTCCAATCCTCTGGTGGGCCAGACGGGGAGGGCGTTGCCGCGATTTCATCCTTGCGGAAAACAACCTCGACTTGCGGGTGCGTTTTATAGGCGGAAACTGCGGCATCGAGCACCGCGCCGCGCTTCTCCGCCGGAATTTTGGCTGACAGGTACATATCGCCAAAGGGCGCATCGCCCATGATGGCGGCATCGGGTAGCTCAAACTGTTTGCCAAGCGCTGCGCCAATGGCTTGCGGCATCAACTTGATATCAGCTCGCTCGGCACCGGGCAGACCGTTTTCGTCGTTACGCTCTGGCAAGTCATGGCCGCCATGGTCGGCGGTGAGCATGACCGTATAGGGCACTTTGCTTTTATCGAGCGCCGCAAACAATCGCCCAATATTGGCATCGAGCGCTGCGACTTGTGCGCACATTTCGGCGCCCGATGTCCCAAAACTATGGCCGACATAGTCTGTTGCCGACAGGCTGACAGCCAATACGTCAGTCGCGCTGCCGTGCCCTAATTTCCGCTCGGCCAATGCCGCGATGGCAAGATCGACGGTTAACGCATCGAACGTGCCCGATGCCCGAAACCCACGGGCATCGCCTGCTTTGCGTGGTTGCAGCGTGCCGACCGAAGTGCTCGCGCCAGTAGCCACCGCGCGAGAATAGGCCGCGCACATTGCGGGCAGCTTGGCAGGCGATGGCTTATCAATTTCTGCTTTGGCGCGGGCGTTGATTGTGCCGGTCGCTTTGGGCGTCGCAGCAGCGGCGCTGGCGAAGGTCGTAAAGCCTTTGCCATCCCACCACATCGTCAGGCTGGTGTTGTGGCCGCCCATCATCACAGCGCCCCGGTCTTTGCCCGATATCGCGACGACCTGTGCCGATGGATTGGTGGCGCGCAGCCTGTCGCCCAATGTTGGCACTTTCAACAAATT
>JBEBKE010000492.1:0-1029 GCA_040079555.1 Sphingorhabdus sp.
GAAAGCCGAAAGCGACAGCAAGTCGGTGGACGTGCGGCGCTTTGACGTTGTCACCGATACATCGCGCGATGCGTTGCTGACCGAGTTTGGCAAAGAGACGCTGCAAGACCGCTATCTGTTGCCCGGCGAAAATTATCAGGATCTGTTTGCGCGTGTTGCGTCGGCCTATGCCGACGATCAACCCCACGCACAGCGGCTGTACGACGCAATGAGCCAATTGTGGTTCATGCCCGCAACGCCTGTGCTGTCGAACGGCGGCACCGGACGTGGCTTGCCGATTTCCTGCTATCTCAACTCGGTCGATGACAGCCTGGAAGGCATCGTCAACACATGGAATGAGAATGTCTGGCTGGCGTCACGCGGCGGCGGCATTGGCACCTATTGGGGCAGCGTGCGCGGCATTGGCGAGCCCGTTGGCCTCAACGGCAAAACCAGCGGCATCATTCCGTTCGTTCGCGTCATGGACTCTTTGACGCTCGCGATTTCGCAAGGCTCGCTGCGGCGCGGATCGGCGGCGTGCTATCTCGACATCAACCATCCCGAGATTGAGGAATTCCTCGAAATCCGCAAACCATCGGGCGACTTTAACCGCAAGGCGCTGAACCTCCATCACGGCGTGCTGCTGACCGACGAGTTTATGGAAGCGGTGCGGCATGGCAAAGAGTTCGACCTGAAATCGCCCAAGGACGGCAGCGTGCGCGGCACCATCGATGCGCGCAGCCTGTTCCAGAAACTGGTTGAAACCCGCCTTGCCACAGGCGAGCCGTATATCATTTTCAGCGACACTGTGAACAACGCGATGCCAAAGCATCATCAGGAACTGGGGCTGAAAGTATCGACGTCGAACCTGTGCGCCGAAATCACCTTGCCGACAGGGTTCGACCATCTGGGCAATGATCGCACAGCGGTCTGCTGCCTGTCATCGCTGAACCTTGAAACATGGGATCAGTGGAGCGGTGATAAGCAGTTTATCGAAGACGTGATGCGCATGCTCGACAATGTGCTGACCGACTTTATCGAACGCGCGCC
>JBEBKE010000493.1:0-1028 GCA_040079555.1 Sphingorhabdus sp.
GGCCGCGAATATGGCCCGGGCAGCGAACTGCCAAGCCTTAGCGAGCTTGGCGAACAGCTGGGCAGCTTTTTGCTATTGGGTGCCTTTGCCAGCTTCTTAGGCAGTTTTCTGAATCAGCGCTTTGATCTTGGCAATACCACAGGCGAACGCGTCAAAGATTTCAATGATCGCATGGTGCGCGATACTATATTGACCAACATGCCGGTTCGGATGGCGTAATGGTCATTGGGGCGAGTGCTTTTTATTCGGGGACATGGGCGGGTGCTTTTTATTCGGGGACATAATACTAATTAGTGTTGCTGCCCCCCCGGCAACTTCCCCTTTGGCCCGCGTTTCTGCAAGCCCAACTTGCGGTTCATCGTTGCCTCGGCGTGAGCGATCCACGCATCAGATGCCAAGGGCCGACCCGTGCGCATTCGCGCCTCTATCGCCTCAACCGTTGCCAGATCGTCCGCCGCATCGACGCCCAGTGCAAGATACGCCCGCCAATTCCGCACGTGCTGACTCAATGCGGCCACATCAGTCAACGGGTCGCCCGCCGCTTGCTTGCCCGCCACATGCGAGCGCGCGCTCGACCAGCGCCAATCCTCTGCCTTTGCCACGATGCCAGCCGCGACCGGATTATTCTCCACATAGCGCACAGCCGCTATCAAATGCGCGTCATCCATCGGATAGCTGGCAAAACGCCCTTGGAACAGAAAGCCGCGCCAGCCTTCGCGAAAGTTTATGCGGCGGCTATAACGCCGGTGCGCCTCTCCCAATGTCGCGCGCAAACCATCGGGCTTATCGGGCACAAGGATCAGGTGGATATGGTTATCCATCAGGCACCAAGCCAGACAGCGCGTTTTGTGCTCGGCACAGGCTTCGTGTAAAAGCTGCATATAGGCGACGCGGTCTTCGTCAGAGAAAAACACCGGCAGCCGCCGATTGCCCCGCTGCGTGACATGATGGGGGACATTGGGTATAACGATACGCGCGAGACGGGCCATGATTGGGGGTAGCAGGATGGGGTATGCGAGTCTAATTAG
>JBEBKE010000494.1:0-1027 GCA_040079555.1 Sphingorhabdus sp.
CGGCACCATGTCCATGTTGAGGATGATCCCGGCCTTGCCATTGGTGGCCATTTCAACGCTGGAGCTGGTCAGCCCCGCCGCGCCCATATCCTGAATCGCGACAATCGCGTCCGACGCCATCAGTTCAAGGCACGCCTCGATCAGCAGCTTTTCGGTGAACGGGTCGCCAACCTGCACCGTCGGGCGTTTTTCTTCGATATCATCGCCAAAATCCGCCGAAGCCATCGTCGCGCCGTGGATGCCGTCGCGGCCCGTTTTGCTGCCAACATAGACAATCGGATTGCCGACGCCGGTTGCAGCGGAGTAGAAAATCTTATCCTGATCGGCGATGCCGACGGTCATCGCATTGACGAGGATGTTGCCATCATAGGCTGGGTGGAAATTAGTTTCGCCTCCCACGGTCGGCACCCCGACGCAATTGCCGTAACCGCCGATGCCCGCAACCACGCCCTGCACCAGATGCTTCATCTTGGGATGGTCGGGATTGCCGAATCGCAGCGCGTTCATATTCGCCACCGGCCGCGCGCCCATCGTAAACACATCGCGCAGGATACCGCCAACGCCGGTCGCGGCACCCTGATAGGGTTCAATATAGCTAGGGTGGTTATGCGATTCCATTTTGAAAATCGCGGCTAGCTTAGTGCCATTCGGCCCTTCGCCAATATCGATAACGCCCGCATTCTCGCCGGGACCACAGATCACCCACGGCGCAGTCGTCGGCAGCTTTTTCAAATGGATGCGGCTGGATTTATACGAGCAATGTTCGGACCACATCACCGAAAATATGCCAAGCTCGACCATATTGGGTTCGCGCCCCATTGCGTCCAATACGCGCTGATATTCTTCTTCGTTCAGGCCATGGTCGGCGACGATTTGCGGGGTGATTTTGGTGGCAGTGTCGGTCATGCGCGGCGCTTTAGCCGCCCATGCGCTTTCCCGCTAGCCCCGATCGATCCAGCCAATACGCAGCCAGCGTAACGACACCAAAGGCAGCAAAGGCCATCAGGCTGGTTCCGGTTGTTACGTT
>JBEBKE010000495.1:0-1024 GCA_040079555.1 Sphingorhabdus sp.
TGGCCTTGCCTTTGCGCATAGCGAGGATGATTTTGGGACCATCCAAGAAGTCGTGTCGATGGCGCGCGGGCGCTATGGCGCGATGATCGGATCGGACGGCGCAAAGGTGGATTATGCATTTCACTTGCTCGGCGTTCGCGACACTGTCGATCGCCGCTATGCAGAGATCTCGGCGGATGTGCGTGCGGTGCTCGATGGTTATGCCGCTGGCCTGAACCATTATGCCGATAAGAACCCTGGCGAAATCCGGATGTCGAAACTGTTCCCGGTAACAGGCAAAGACATCGTGGCGGGCTTTGTGCTGCGCGCGCCATTTTTCTATGGCCTCGACAATTATATCGGCAAATTGGTGGAGGGCGAAGCGCCGCCAAAAGAAAGCGCTGCGCCGATGAACCCTTTGGGCAAAGATGCGGACATGAACGGATCGAACGCTTGGGCGGTTGCGCCCAGCCGAATGGCCGATGGCAAGACCTGGCTGGTGTCGAATTCGCACCAACCGCTTGAGGGCCAAGTCGCCTGGTATGAAGCCGTCACGCATTCGGGCGAGGGGCTTGATATGGCGGGGGCGTTGTTCCCAGGGTCGCCTTTCGTGTTGCTGGGGCATAACCGTCATCTGGGCTGGACCAACACCGTCAACCGGCCCGATCTGGTTGATATCTACAAACTCGTTCTCAACGAAGCGGGCGACAAATATCGCTATGACGGAAAGTGGCTGCCGCTAACTGAAACGCGCATCTGGATGCCGGTCAAATTCGGCTGGTTTACACTGCCGGTACCACAGACATTTTACCGTTCTGTCCATGGTCCCGTGGTCAAAAACGATAAAGGCAGCTTTGCCATCCGCTATGCCGGTATCGACAATGTAAAGGCGGTCGAGCAATATTACCGCAATACCAAAGCGACCAATTGGGACGAATGGACCAAATCGATGTCCACCGGCGGCATTACCGGCACGAACTTTATTTACGCCGATAAAACTGGGCGAATCGCCTATATTTACAACGCGTTGTTCCCCGATCGCAAA
>JBEBKE010000496.1:0-1019 GCA_040079555.1 Sphingorhabdus sp.
CAGACGCTGGTAGAACACCTTGATCACTGGGTTATAGCGCGTAGCCACCAAAGCGGCCATATACAGAGCTGTGCGAACACTGGCGCGCCCACCTTGTACCGAGCGCTTGCCCTTCGTCTTGCCCGAATCATGGTTCATTGGAGCGACCCCCGCCAAAGCGCTGATTTGGCGGCGCGAGAGCTTTCCCAGCTCGGGTAACTCCGCAATCAAGGTAGCCGTCGTCTTCGGTCCCATGCCTCCCACCGCCGTAAGCTGCTGCGCCAAAGCATCACAATGCAGCTTGACGTGTTTGGCGATATCTTCGTCAATGTGACGCAGCTGGGTCGAAATGGAGCCCAGCATTGCACGAATACTCTTTTTAGCCGTGGCAACGCCGGTGTTGAGGTGATTCTCCTCGGCCACCCGCATTTGAAGCAACTGACGTCTGCGCACCACCAATGCCCGTAAAGCCTGCTGTTTGGCGTCTGGCAAAGCGGCTGTATACCGCTTCAAATCATCCCGAACCGCCAAAACACTGGCCAGATGCGCCAATCCTTGGGCATCGATCCTGTCCGTCTTTGCCAAATGTCCCATCGCGCGAGCAAAGTCACGCGCTTGGCGCGGATTGATCACGGCAACAGCCAAACCCGCTGACTGCAAATGAGCTGCGCAAGCAAACTCATAACCACCCGTAGCCTCTAAGACCACCAAAGCTACAGGTGTCGACATACCCTCTAATGCTTTCAACAGCGCTGCATGCCCAGTGCTGTCGTTGTCAAAACTGAGCACCTGGGCTTGCGGCCCCAGTGCCAATTCGAGGGTGGCTTTGCTGACATCGATGCCAGCGTAGATCGGTTGCGAATCACCCATGATGGCCCCTTCTTGTGTATGCGAGTTCAAAGCTCGGACAACTGTTCGGGCTCTTCATGATGAAATCCGCCTTGCGCCCACGCTGACCCACGGGCTATCAACCCAAGAGTAAAACGGGCTGCAAGGCGGCTTCCAACCGGCTTGACCGCAAAGCGAGCTGCTTTACGGTC
>JBEBKE010000497.1:0-1018 GCA_040079555.1 Sphingorhabdus sp.
GCACCCCTCTGGCGGATTCCGGAGGCGCACCGCCATGTCGAGCGCCTGGATCGCCAAGTCCTTCTTCATTCTGTCGCGGACCGCCCTCCTGAGCCTGTCGAAGGGCAACGACACGTCGGCTATGAAGGTCGAGGATTACGGCCAGATAGAGCCAGCCCTGGGCAGTCCAGATATAGCTGATGTCGCCCGCCCATTTGCGGTTGGGCGCATCTGCGGTGAAGTCACCACCCAGCACATTGGCGACGATCCCCAGACTGTGGTTGCTGTTGGTCGTAACCTTGTGCTTGCGGGTGCGAACTGGCTTAATCCCGTTGATCTTCATCAGCCGACCAACGCGGCGTTCGCCAACATCGAGACCAGCCTCTTTGAGTTCCATGGTCATGCGAGGGCGACCATAGCTGCCGAGACTGAGGCCATATTGCTCGCGGATATGCGCCAGCACTTTCATATCACCGCGCTGCCGGCTGCTCATCGGTCGTGTCAGCCATTTGCGAAAGCCGCGCGCCGTAACCTGCATGACGTTGCAGAGCATCTCCACAGACCACATGTGCCGCCAAGTCTTGATAAACCCGAACCTCACGATTTTTGGCTCGCGAAGAACTGGGTAGCCTTTTTTAGGATATCCCTCTCCTCCTTCAAAATGCGGTTCTCAAGGCGTAGCCGTTCGTTCTCGCGGGCCAAATCAGCCGACGGAGCTGACACCGTATCCGTTGGGCGATAATCCGATACCCACTTGCCAAGCGTCGACTTACCAACGCCCAAATCCGAGGCAACGCGCGGCAGCGGCAGCCCGCTGCTCAACGCTATCCTAACTGCCTCCTGTTTAAACTCTTCGCTATGCTTGATCGCCATGACAGGTCTCCTTGAGTTAGCTCTATAATCTCAAGTGACCGGCGCAAAACCGTTACAAGTCCACCCCTTGGGTCTTGCCGTCGCGGCGCTGGTGGCTGTTGGCAGCTTCTCACCGCTGTGGAAGCGCAATTTGCGCCGTACGCCCCTGTTCACATGGGGCATGGTA
>JBEBKE010000498.1:0-1008 GCA_040079555.1 Sphingorhabdus sp.
CGGCCCGTGATCCACCAATAGCCATCGGCGTCGCGGCGGCAGCCATCGCCGGTGAAATACTTGCCTTTATAGGTGGAGAAATAGGTTTGCACAAAGCGGTCATGGTCACCGTAGACCGTGCGCGCCTGCCCCGGCCAGCTGTGCGTGATACAAAGATTGCCCGATACATCACCGCGCGTGTCGCCTTCCTCGGCAATGACGGCACCATCGGCGTCAACCAGTTGCGGGCGGATGCCAAAGAACGGGCGGCCTGCGCTGCCCGGCTTCATCCCATGCGCTCCCGGCAATGTCGTTATCATCACGCCGCCGGTTTCGGTCTGCCACCAAGTATCGACGATAGGGAGTTTTCCTTCGCCGACAGTGGCATGATACCAGCGCCAAGCCTCTGGATTAATCGGTTCTCCGACCGTGCCGAGTAAGCGCAGTGACTTGCGCGATCTGCCCGTAACCGGCGCATCGCCATCGCGCATCAACGCGCGCAACGCAGTGGGGGCAGTGTAGAAAATGTTGACCTGATGCCGGTCAATAATGTCCCAAAACCGCCCGCTGTCAGGATAGCTTGGGATGCCTTCAAAAATCAGGCTGGTCCCGCCATTTTGCAACGGGCCATAGACAACATAGCTGTGTCCCGTGACCCAGCCAATGTCCGCAGAGCAAAAGAAGACTTCGCCGGGCCGGTAATCAAAAACATAGTGAAAGGTCGATGCCGTCCACACCGAATAGCCGCCGACGGTATGCAATACGCCCTTTGGACTGCCAGTGCTGCCGCTGGTGTAAAGGATGAACAACGGATCCTCGGCGCGCATAGGTTCGCAGGGGCAATCGGTGCCAACTTGCATATCGTGATACCAATGATCGCGGCCTTCGGTCATTGCGACCGCATCGCCGGTGTGCCGAATGACCAACACAGCCTCGACCTCTGCAACCTTGTCCAGCGCCGCGTCAATATTGGCCTTTAACGGAACCGATTTTCCGCCGCGCACCGCGCTATCCGCACAGATCACAAAG
>JBEBKE010000499.1:0-1007 GCA_040079555.1 Sphingorhabdus sp.
ACTGCCGGCAGCAATGTATGCTGCCGATGGAGCGGGCGAAGGGATTCGAACCCTCGACCCCGACCTTGGCAAGGTCGTGCTCTACCACTGAGCTACGCCCGCTCGGGCGGCTAGAATCGGTGTTGCTGACAACACGGTTCCAGCGGGTGAGGCGGGCCATTAGCAACGGACCTTTTCATTGGCAAGAGAGAAAGAGTCACATCATCTTTCATCGGCCCAAACTGCGGGCCTTTAACCTATTTGCGAAAAAGCAAACCCAGTCGAAATGTCCCCGCTCGGTCGCGCAATCCAGTCTGTGCGGCGAATCATGATGATTGCGGTGCAATCCCTCAACCGCGCCAAAGGTTAGGAAATAGCCGAAATTGTTCGGACCGTCGCCGCCCCAATGCTGCGTCTGCACTTCAATCGCCCCGATCCAGTTGGACAGGCACATCGGCAGGACCAGCATCGTCAGCGCAACCCAAGGCGAAATAGCCGCGACGAACGCGATGATCGCAATCACGATCAGCATATAGTATTGATCGACGACGCCATATTTCTTGTGAAGCTCCAAAAGGTTGCGTGATCGCACCTGTAGCGGTCGTTTGCGAAAGCTATAGATCAACGACGCCCAGCCCAAATGCGGCCCGTGCACGTCTTTATCGGTATCGGCATAGCGATGGTGGATCAAATGCGTCGCGACATAGCTGACTGGCCCGCCCAGCCCGGCAAACAACGAAATGAACAGCAACACCCGTTCTCGCCACACAGGCAGCCTAAAATGCTGATGCGTGAAATAGCGATGTAGGACGACATGGTGGCCGATGCAGCTATACAGCCACGTAAAGCCAGCGACGATGGCGATATCGCTCCAGCCTGTGCCCATCGCGAAAAGCCACAAGGCCGGGAATGTCGTAATCTGAATCACTGTCAGCGCGTGGAGATCGGATTTGAACATCGTCACGCCCACATTTCACAATAAATGATATACCCCGTTGCATCGCGGAAGATGCGGTAGTTAAGGCCTG
>JBEBKE010000500.1:0-1006 GCA_040079555.1 Sphingorhabdus sp.
ACTGATTAGCAAGAATCTTCCGCTAACCGCAGCCAAGCTTCTGGTCGAGGCCCGATAGCTACAGCGGCTACCAACAATCGTCCGGGCAGGGTTTTGAGCTGAAAGCGACGGTTAAAGCGATAGGCAATTCCGGCCAGATACCGATGTGCGTATTTGCTGAAAGCAAAGGCATGATACGCTCCACTCAGACTGGTCTTGACATTGCCCAGCATCGTATTGACCCAACGGAACCCGGGTAATTCCTCGGGTTTGCGGCCGCCCACGACGATCGGAATATGCTGGCATCCGGTAGAACTGATGCCACTAAAGCAAGCCAGCCCGTCGGAATGTACTGTGCAACCTGCTTGAAGGTGGCTTTTCGACCACATTTCTATTGCCTCGCAGGTAAAGCCGGACACTGGCGTCAGTTTGACACGACCCGGATGGCCTTCGTCATCCACCGAGACAGCGGCTACAAATGGGACTTTGTTTTCCGATCCGCGACCCGCTTTGCCACCGCTGCGTTCGCCGCCCAGATAGGCATCGTCTAGTTGTATTTGCCCGGCAAGGAGGTAATGGTCTTCCCGCTCCGCCATCGCTTGCACTTGTACCCTGCGGGTATCAGCTTATGGTGAATGAGCCAAGCGCTGGGGTAGCTCACGCCCAAATACCGCTTCAATGCCAAGGCCGATAAACCAGTCTTGGCTTGGCTGACCAAATAAATCGCCAGAAACCAGGTGGACAAGGGCAGATTCGTCCCCTGGAACAATGTCCCGGCAATCAGGGACCCTGCCGGTGGCAGGCATTGCAGTGGAACGTTTTGCGGCCTTGGCATGCAGGACACAATGGCCTCCATGACCACACCCAGGGCATCTAAACCCCTCCGGCCAATGCGCTTGCATCAAGGCCGCTTCGCATTGGGCTTCGGCCCCATATTGCCGAATAAAGTCGGGCATCGATAAGCCGGGTTGGAATTGTACGCGATTCATAGGCATGGCACACCTCCTGAGCAGTGGTGATACCAGTA
>JBEBKE010000501.1:0-1002 GCA_040079555.1 Sphingorhabdus sp.
GAGGAGGAGGTGGCGGGGTTAAGGGAAGCGGCGGCGGTGGAGTCGGATTGACGCCGCCTCCTCCACATGCCGAAACGGTCAACGCAAAAATTATCGATGTTCCAATCGCGATCGTTTTTTTGCGTTGCAACTTCTGCATCTTTAGCTCCTCTGCCTAAATGCGCGGTAAGTTAACACTAGCATAGTTTCGCGGATATGAATGTCGCAAGTAATTCGACGTAAAACTTTTGCTGCTGGTTCGGCCTTGCGAGAATGAGCGTCAGTGCTAAAGCACCGGCATGGGCGCTAATCTCGATCATATCGAAACTTGGATCTTTGATCTCGACCTGACGCTGTACGGTCCGGAACATAATATCATGGAGCAGGTGCGCGACCGGATTGCGCTGTTTGTCGAGGATTATTTCGACATCGATAGCGAGGCGGCGCACAAAATCCGGCATGCTTATTGGAAAAGCTATGGCACTACGCTCGGCGGCTTAATGGCCGAACATGGTGTTGATTTGCACAGCTATTTGGATTTTGTTCACAACGTCGATCTCTCGTTGCTGAAACCCTGTCAACGGTTGCGGGCAGGGATAGAGGCACTGCCGGGGCGCAAGCTGATCTTCACCAATGCCGATGCGCCTTATGCGCAGCGGGTGCTTACCAAGCGCGGTTTGGACGACCTGTTTGAGGGCCTGTTTGACATCCACCAGATGGACCATCAACCCAAGCCAAAGCCCGAGAGTTACGACCGGTTTTGCCGCGAATTTGACATCAATCCGACGACTGCCTTGTTTGTCGAAGACTCCGCGCACAATCTGGAACCGGCCAAAGCCATCGGCATGACTACAGTGTGGGTCAACCACGCGACTGATCCAGAAAGCGGCGGCGACACCCCGCATTTTGTCGATCACGAAATCACCGATGTGGCCGATTGGCTGCACAATATCAAAGAACGGGAAGCAGCATGAGCCAAGCATTACAGACCGCAATCGAGGCCGCATGGGACGCCCGCGATAC